>NZ_JAHCAS010000001.1:1878069-2191080 GCF_019634775.1 Dokdonella sp. | reverse complement strand
GCGATGGCCAACATGGAGTTCGGCTTCGGCGAGGGCGGCTACCAGCCGTCCGAGTTCATCAAGAGGCAGCTTCCCCAAGGCACGTTCGACCTGCTCATCGCCGACGAGGCACACGAGTACAAGAACGGCGGCTCCGCACAGGGCCAGGCCATGGGGGTGTTGGCGGCCAAGGCGCGCAAGACGCTGCTGCTCACCGGCACACTGATGGGCGGCTACGGCGACGACCTGTTCCACCTGCTGTTCCGAGCCCTGCCGGGGCGGATGATCGAAGACGGCTACCGGCCGACGAAGAGCGGCAGCATGACGTCGGCTGCGATGGCGTTCATGCGCGATCACGGTGTCTTGAAGGACATCTATTCCGAGAGCACTGGCACGGCGCACAAGACGGCCAAGGGCACCAAGGTATCGGTGCGCACGGTCAAGGCGCCGGGCTTCGGTCCGAAGGGCGTGCTGCGTTGCGTCCTGCCGTTCACGGTCTTCCTCAAGTTGAAGGACATCGGTGGCAACGTGCTGCCGCCCTACGACGAGGAGTTCCGCGAAGTCGCGATGGACACGGCGCAGGCCGCGGCCTACCGCGATCTGGCGGGTCGGCTGACCCAGGAGCTGAAGCAGGCCCTGGCGAAGCGCGACACGACGCTGCTCGGTGTAGTCCTCAATGTGCTGCTGGCCTGGCCGGACTGCTGCTTCCGGTCGGAAACGGTGGTACATCCGCGCACACGCAACACCTTGGCGTTCGTGCCGGCTCAGTTCAACGAGCTGGAGGTGATGCCCAAGGAACGCGAGCTGATCGAGATCTGCAAGCAAGAGAAGGCAGAAGGTCGCAAGACCCTGGTCTATTCGGTCTACACTGGCACGCGCGACACCACGTCGCGTTTGAAGGTGCTGCTTGAGCAGGAAGGCTTCAAGGTGGCGGTACTGCGCGCGAGCGTGGATGCCTCCCGCCGTGAGGACTGGATCGCCGAGCAGTTGGACCGTGGCATCGACGTGCTCATCACCAATCCCGAGCTGGTGAAAACCGGCCTGGACCTGCTGGAGTTCCCGACCATCGTGTTCCTCCAGTCCGGCTACAACGTGTATTCGTTGCAGCAGGCCGCCCGGCGCTCATGGCGCATCGGCCAGAAGCAGCCGGTGCGCGTGATCTACCTCGGCTACGCCAACTCCTCGCAGATGACCTGCCTGGGGCTGATGGCCCGGAAGATCATGGTGTCGCAGAGCACCTCCGGCGACGTGCCCGAATCGGGGCTCGATGTCCTGAACCAGGATGGCGACTCGGTGGAGGTGGCACTGGCACGGCAGTTGGTCGCGGTCTGACCTGTTTACGTGAGCCGACTCCCCGTAAGGGCTGTCGGCTCTTTTTCTGGCCGCTTGCCGATGTGCGAGCCAAGCTGGTCTATCAAGTAGGGGTGGACGCCGACGGGCTCCGGACGACCGCTTGGACCGGGCCACCGCCGGGCTTGCTTGCTCTGATAATTTCTACGAATGGCTATCCAGTTTGATGGGCATATGCCTATTTCATGAGCCACTGCCCATAAGCTTCCACATCGATCATGGGAACTGTCCCACTGAACTGAAGTCGGGAAATCAACTTGAACAGAAAGGCCGTCGCTGGTTTGTTCTCGTTGATGTAGCTGTAGTTGCCCGTAGCATGGTCGAGAAAAAAGTGGCCGTGAGCAGCTACGCACCCGATGTCCAGTCGCCCGTCCTCTAAGTCGGTGGTCAGAGCTCGGTCGAAGGATTTCCCCAGTGCAGGGCTCCATTCACTCTCAAACGTAAGCAATCCGCCCAAAATGGGAATGAGAGGCTTGGGAGGGTAAGTCCCTCCCGCATGAGGAATTGGCAAGCTGGTCCGATGCAAGCTGCGGACGCTAGCAACCTTTTGCTGTGCATAAGCCACCAGATTGGCGTCTGCTGTCTGCTTGGCCTCGAATACGGCATATACGCTCTCGGCTGGGATGATGGTCTCATTCTCGTAAGTGAAGATGAAGGGCGAGTACTGCCGATCGAAGATCACCACATCGATCTGCTGGCTGAAGTTCCCGAGACTGTCCACCACATGCGCCTTGGCGGCCTGATAACGCTTCGGCAAGTACGTATCCAGCATGCTGATCCAGACGTTTTCACTTGCATCGCCTTTCGTTCCTGGATGGCCAAATGTCTTGCGGACAGTAGAGAGGCGCTGCTGGATGTCTTCATGCAAAGAGGAAAGAAGCTGGGAGAGCGACCACTGAGACATTTAACACCCCCTTGCCGTGGAGTCTTTGAACGGCGGAGTCGGCGCCATCGCGCGGGCCAGTTCGATGGCACGGGATGGCTTTATGGGCCCCTGAGGGTAGGCGTCCAGCACGATCGCGGGTAGCAGGCGCTGCGTGAGGTCCGAGTAGGTAAAGCCGTAAGGGCGTTTGGCCTGCTCGCCCGTGGCCGCCACCAGGGATTGCAGATCGGCCTTGCCAAAGCCAGCGTCGCCCAGGCGCCGGTGAAGGACCTCAAGTCGCTGAGCTTCGTCAGGTCGCTCGAATACGAGAATGTCGGCCGCGCGTCGGCGCACGGCCGGGTCCAACGCGTTGAGGCGGTTAGTGCACATCAGCACAGCGGCCGGCAGGTGGCCGTTGGCCAGCCGGTCGATCCCGCGAATGAACGCATTCACGCCCGCGCGATCTTCATGATGCATCTGATCGGCTTCTCGGGATTGCGCGAGCGCATCGGCCTCATCAACCAGCAGTATCACGCCTCCGCGTGCTCGACTGCCCTTGGAGGACTTGACCTTGCTTGCTTCATGGAAGGCGTGGTCGAACGCCGCCGAGACGAGTTGGGTCATCTCGCCGACACGGCCTTGCCCCCGAGAAGACAGGCTGAGCGGCAGCAGTGTGATGTCGATCCCTTCTTGCCGCGCCACCATGTCACCGATCGTTTCGGCGAGTTCGGTCTTTCCGGAGCCCACATCGCCGGAGAGCACTACCAATGGGGGCCGGCGCAGCACGGCGTCGAGCAATCCTGTCGAATGAGCGTGGTGCTGGTCGAGCCATTCCTTGAGACCTGCGGGGTTGATGAGAACAGCGAGAACGTTACTCAGACGACGGATCTTGTCGTCCATTCCGACCAGCTTGGCCAGACGGCTCTGGGCGTCGGCATCTGGCAAAGTGATGGGGCGTTCGAACAGCCCCGGCGTGCTGGTAGTGGTCATCAGTAGCTCCTGACACTGGCGCGGCCCAAGGCGCGGCCGCCGGATGAATACGTCTTGTCGTCGGCGAAGTAGCCTCCGCTGACCGATGGCTCGGGCGCTCCCGTGCGTTGGACGGGCAACTGCTGCTTGATGGCTTCGCGCTGCGCCAGCGTGAGTGCATCCCAGGCAGAGCTGTAGGTGAGATAGCTGTAGAACGACGCTCCTGCCACGTTGGCGCCGGGGCGAACACGGCCCGGATCGTCATCCATGCCGTCTCCAGCCAGTTCACGGGCCGTGTAGCGCAGGGTCGGCTCGATCCATTCGCCATCGCGCTTGAAGCCATAGGTCACCGTGTCGAGATAGCCTTGACGCAAGAGCTCCGTGATCTCGCCTTCGAGTCGCTCGATGAAAGCATCGTCGGGGGCATGGTAGAAGCGCTGCATTCGCTTCAGGTCGGCTGCCACTTTCGCCGCCAGGTGCCTGGCATGCGTCAAGGTGAACGCCTTGGTCTCGGTGGTGGTGTAGGCGTAACTCATGGTGTTCACCCTTGGAAAGAGGAGCCGAAGACCTTCTGCCAGTAGTGCACGGTTAACTCCTTGGTAGGTGCCTTCAGTGCGGCGTCGATGGCGTCGCCAGCGTCCAGCGCCGCGTCTACGATCGCGGCGGCGTTCTGGGCGGTGTACAGCCGCGCAACGTTGTTGGACGCATTGATCGGGTCGATGATCTGCACACGGTCCGCGCTGGGTGCCACCGTCGAGGCCTGGTAGTAGTCCTCGAACACGATGCGCTCGCTCAGGTTGCTCTCTGCGACGTATGTGAAGAAGGACTGCAGCGCTTCGGGGTAGTCCGAAAGATCGGTGCCGTTGTCTGTCAGCTCGGCCAGGATCATTTCGATCATGAACGACTTGAAGCGGAATCCGTCGTGTTCCTGCTTCATGCGACGTGCCCAGTACTTGATCAGCCGCACCACCTGCGCGAAGTGCGTGGGCTGCGCTTGCTTGCGCTTGCGGGCGAACTCCAGGTGTAGCGGAATGCTGGTTTCCAGGAACGAGCCGTCGTCCTGGCTGATGAGGTTGCCGCGCCAGTCGGGTAGGCCGGCGTACAGTACGGGTACGACATCCACGTTCAACCCGGTTCCGCGGAAGTTCACCGTGACCGAGTAGGTCTGGGGCTGCACCTGTTCGGGGCTGAAGTTGGGAAACGCCTTGCGCAGCTTCTCGGCAAGGTAGTTCAGCAGGGCCTGGAGGTCGTGAGGCGCATCGGAGCCGCTGATATAGACGGCCACGTCGATGTCGTTCAGCGAGCGCAGTGCCGTGCCCTTCGCCAAGCTGCCGGACAGCAGCATCTTCTTCAGCGCGAAGTCCGGATGCTCCGCGAGGTAGCCCTCCAGCTTTTCGCGCAGTCGGCGCGCCTGTGCCCGGAACTCATCGGCCTTTTCCTTGGGCAGGTTGACGCGTTCCTCGGCAAAGCGGACGAGGTCGCGGTGATCGACGTGAGCTCTGGACATGTGGACATGCTCCTTCGGTGATTGGGCCGGGCTGTCCGATCAGTCCTTGTGATCGCGTTCAGAGCGCCAGCAGAAAAAGTTCGGAATCGTGAACTTGCCGTGATGTTACACCCGTTTCCTCGGTTGTCAAACAAAAAGTTCGGTACCGTGGTATTCTCAGGGTTCGTAGGAACTAGACAGGAGACGTGACCATGGCGACCCGTCTCGGGGAAAAGCTGCGCGAGCTGCGAAAGGAGCGCAAGCTAACCCTTGAAAAGCTGGCCGACGCCGCCGGCTTGAGCAAAAGCTATCTTTGGGAACTTGAGAATCGCGAGTCCCAGCGGCCATCAGCAGAAAAGCTCACCGCGCTGGCGGACGCGCTGGGTGTGGCGGCCTCGTACTTCATAGAGGAAGACGTGCGCGCACCAGAAGAGCGGCACTTGGACGAGGCGTTTTTTCGCGGCTACCAGAAGCTGGAGCCTGAGGCGAAGGAACAACTTCGCAAGATCCTCGATACCTTCAAGAAGACCCCATGACGGACGGCGGCTGGACGCCCCAGCGTGCTGCGAATCGCCTCGTGAAGGTGGTCGAAGCTGTCAGCATGGCGCACGGCATTGATCGGTTTCCGGTGGACGTGCCTCAGTTGGCGCTTGAGTCCGCTCGCATATTCAACTGGTCAGATCCCATCACAAAGGTCCAAGCTGCGGCGATCAAAGGTTTTGACGGAGCATTGTTTCCCGGGGATGGCCGCAAGGAGTGGCTGCTCCTCTACAACAACGCGGTGACATCTCCGGGACGTGTGCGCTTCACGCAAGCGCACGAACTTGGGCACTACATTCTGCACCGGATGCAAAGGGAGTCCTTCCAGTGCAGTGATGCCGACATGCTGAACTGGTCTCAGGACGATCGCGACATCGAGGCTCAGGCGGATCTGTTTGCTTCGTACCTGCTGATGCCGCTGGACGACTACCGCAAGCAGGTCACCACGAACGTCGACATGGACATCCTCGGCGCATGCGCGGAGCGCTACGGTGTGTCGCTGACGGCGGCGATCTTGAAGTGGTTGCAGTACACCGATGAGAAGGCCGTTCTAGTGATGTCCAACGATGGCTTCATCAATTGGGCTTGGTCGAGCGAACCCGCGGCCCGAGCTGGCGCGTTCTTCCGCACCCGTGGCAACGTCATTCCTCTGCCAGAACACTCCCTCGCGGCAAATCAGGAAGTGCTGCATGATCGACAAGGCACCAAGATTTCCGCGGCCGTTTGGTTCCCACACGCCGATCCGAGTATTCCGCTGCGTGAGATGAAGATACACGCAGCACAGTACGACGCTACGCTGAGCCTTTTGTGCTTACCGCGATCAGCCGAAGCTTGGCCGCCACGTGACCGTGACGAAGAGTAGCTGATTGCTAGAAAGAAGGTGGTCGAGCGCTAGCTCCCTTTCTTTGCTGCGCGTTCGGTTTCATGCGCCGAAGGTATCGGCTCCGCTACAGGAGCCGAGCGATGCATCGATTTCCATCTTTTCTCTCCATTGCCCGCCGGCTAGGCACTACTGGCCTTCTATTAATCTTCGCAGCATTGGCAGCCGGCTGCACCACCATTACGCCACCCCAGGCCGAAGTGCCGGCAGGGAACTCCGGGAGCGTTGCTGAAGCATCTCCGCCGGCACTGATCCCGGTGGCCCGCTACGGCCGCTACACCCTGGTCGAGCTGGTGCCGGAACCTGCGCAGCGTGATCTCTTGCAGCAGGCGGTGGAGGTCTCGATTCCGCCCATGCTCGATGCCAGCGTGGGCGACGCCATGCGCCATGTGCTCCTGCGCTCCGGCTACCGGCTCTGCGATGCGGCCGAAGCCGCCACCCTCTACGCGCTGCCGCTGCCTGCCGCGCACCTGCGCCTGGGCCCGCTGATGCTGCGCGATGCCTTGCTGACCCTTGCCGGCCCCGCCTGGGAGCTGTCGGTCGATGACTTGACCCGCCAGGTCTGCTTCAGCCGACACGGTGCTCCCGCCTTCCTTTCCGCCAACCCGCCCGGCACCGCCACGCCCGTGCCGGAGGCCGACCGGCGCGAGGAGATGCAGCCATGACCTTTCCCCAAGCGCCATCCGAGCGCGATTCCCGCACGCGCTGGCTCAAGATCGCCGCGGCCTTCTGGCTGCTGCTCATCAGTGCCGTGGCACTCATCAACAACGTCGGCCTGTCGCGGCTCGCCGAACAGACCCAGAGCAGCGCACAGGATGCGCAGGTCAAGGCGCTGGGCCTGCGCGTGGCCGATCTCGAACAACAGGCCGATGCGGACAAGCGCCGGCCGGCGCCGATCAGCCAGGCCGAATTCGCCAACGCGCGGCAGGCGCTGAACGAACGGATGACGCGCCTCGAAGAGGCGGAGGAGGCGAGGGCCTCGGCCATCGACCTGCAGACGCTGCAGGCGCGCGTGAACGGAATCGAAACCCGCCTGGAGAAGACCCGGCAGGTGGCATCCGCCGCTCGCCCGCGCACTCCGGTTGCGACGAAGCCCAAGGTGCCGGAGCCGCCGTTCCGGGTGCTCGGCGTGGAGCTGCGGGGAGGCGAGCGCTTTCTGTCGATCACCTCCACCGCCGCGGCCTCGCTCGCGGGCACCCGGCTGCTGCGCGAGGGCGATGCCG
Source organism: Dokdonella sp. (assembly GCF_019634775.1). Taxonomy (NCBI): domain Bacteria; kingdom Pseudomonadati; phylum Pseudomonadota; class Gammaproteobacteria; order Lysobacterales; family Rhodanobacteraceae; genus Dokdonella; species Dokdonella sp. The sequence goes on along the minus strand of NZ_JAHCAS010000001.1, from coordinate 2,183,791 downwards.
AGGGCGGCTGGCAACTGCAGTCCATCGAGGCGCAGGCGGGCGTGTTCCGGGTGAACGGCCAGACGCAGCGCGTTGCGGTACCGTAGGAGGTCGCCATGAACCTGTGGCCGTTGCTCGCTGCCATCGTCCTGTTCGCCGCTTTCGGCGCATCCGCCCAGCCAGCCCCGGTGACGAACTCGCGCCTGGTGCCCGCCCAGGTGCAGCCGGGCGCCGATGCCGCGCTCGACGAGAGGCAGGCGCGGGAGTGGGGGCTTCAGCCCGAGGAGTGGGCACGTTACCGGCAACTGATGCAGGGGCCGCTCGGGGTCTATTCGCCCCAGCTCGATCCGCTCACGGCGCTCGGCATCGAGGCCCGCAGCGAGGAGGAGCGCAGGCGCTACGCGGAGTTGCAGGTGCAGGCCGAGGCCCGGCGCGTCGGCAAGACGCTGGCCTACCAGCGGGCCTACGACGCGGCGTGGCAGCGCCTGTTTCCCGGCCAGCCGCGCGTGAGCCTTCCCGGTGCCAAGGCGCAGGGTGCCGGCAACACCGGCTCCGGGCGCCTGGCCGTCTTCGTCAAGGCCGACTGCGCACCGTGCGCGCAGCGCGTGCAGCAGTTGCAGGCGGCCGGCACGGCCTTCGACCTCTACATGGTCGGCAGCCGTCAGGACGACGCGCGCATCCGGCAGTGGGCCATCCAGGCGGGCATCGACCCGGCCAGGGTGCGCGCCCGCACCATCACGCTCAACCACGATGCGGGGCGCTGGCTGTCGCTCGGCCTGCCCGGCGATCTGCCGGCCGTGGTGCGCGAGGTGAACGGCCAATGGCAGCGGCAATAGGTACTCCGGGCCGGGAGCGTCGGCCATCCCGCGTCACCATCCGCTGCGCCAGCGCCGCGCTGCTGCTCGCCACCGGCGGCTGGACGTTGGCCGCCCTCGCGCGGGAAGTGCCGCCGCCGGCCTATCAACTGGCGGCGCATCGTGCAGACGTGCCGGCGGCGGTGCTGTACGCGGTGGCCTTGCAGGAGAGCGGCGCCATGCTGCGCGGGCGCCTGATCCCCTGGCCGTGGACGCTCAACGTCGCCGGCTCGCCACAGCGCTATGCCACCCGCGCGGAGGCCTGCGCGGGGCTACGCCGGGCACTCGCCAGCACGCCGGCCAATCGCATCGACGCCGGCCTCGGCCAAGTCAATCTCGGCTACCACACGCATCGCTACACGCAGCCTTGCGAGCTGCTGGACCCGTACCGCAACCTCGCCATCGCTGCGGAAATCCTGCGCGAACAGCACACGCCGGGCGAGGACTGGCTGCTTGCCATCGGCCGCTACCACCGGCCCGCCGGCGGGGCACCCGCGGCGCGCTACCGGCGCAGTGTGCATCGGCACCTGACCCGCGTGCTCGACCCCGACGTTCCCGTTCCAACCCTCCAGGCCACCACGCCATGAACCACATCGTTCTCATCGCCGCCATCGGGCTGCTGCCCACGACCACCGTCTTCGCCCAGACCGTCTCCGCGCCGCTGATCGTCGTCGAAGACCGCGGCGGCGACTCCGCGCTGCCGTACTACCAGTCGCTGAATCCTCAGCCGGATCAGGCCACGCCGCCGGCCCCGATGCCGGCCCCTCGCGCGGGCAACACCGCCGACGCCGAAGCCGCCATGCTGCCGGTGCGCTCGACGCAACTGTCGCCGGGCGAGGTGCAGCGCCGCGTCATCCGGGCGCCGGGCCTGACGGCGCTGTTCCTGATCGGCGACGACGAGCGTTCGCGCGCCTGGCTGCGGCAGCGGCAGGCGGCGCTGCGAGAGCTGCAGGCCGTGGGCCTGGTGGTCAACGTGGAGTCGATGGCCGCGCTGACGGCGCTGCGTAGGCTGGCTCCCGGCCTCACCCTCTCGCCGGTCTCCGGCGACGACCTGGCCCAGCGCCTGGGCCTGCGCCACTACCCAGTGCTCATCACGGCCACCGGTGTCGAGCAGTAGGTGCGCAAATGGCCCAACCGCATGCGGTCGAGGTGCTGCTGCGGCCAGCGGTGGAGCTTCATACCGTGGCGGTCTGCACCGGCGCCGCGATTCTGTGCCTGGTGGCACCGTGGTCGCTCGCGCTGAACCCGCTGCTCGGCCTGGGCTCGGCGCTGGCCTTCCTGACCTTCGGCGCGATTCGCCTGCGCGATGCCTGGGCGATCCTGCGCTATCGCCGCAACATCCGCCGCCTGCCGCGCTACGTGATGACCAGCCGCGACGTGCCGGTGAGTCAGCAACGGCTGTTCGTCGGCCGGGGCTTTCGCTGGGAGCAGCGGCACACGCACCGGCTGATGCAGACCTACCGGCCGGAGTTCCGCCGCTACGTCGAGCCGACGGCGATCTACCGGGCCGCCCGGCGGCTGGAGGAGCGGCTTGAGTTCGCGCCGTTTCCCGTCTCGACGCTGGCGCGCGCGCTGGCCTGGGACAGCCCGCTCAACCCGGCCCGGCCGCTGCCGCCGGTCGGCGGACTGCCGCGCCTGCATGGCATCGAGCCGCACGAGGTCGACGTCACCCTGCCGCTGGGCGAGCGCGTCGGCCACACCCTGGTGCTGGGCACCACGCGCGTGGGCAAGACGCGGCTGGCCGAGCTGTTCATCACGCAAGACATCCGCCGCAAGGTCCGCGGCGAGCACGAGGTGGTGATCGTCTTCGACCCCAAGGGCGATGCGGACCTGTTGAAGCGCATGTACGTCGAGGCCAAGCGCGCCGGGCGCGAAGGCGAGTTCTACGTGTTTCATCTGGGCTGGCCGGACATCTCGGCGCGCTACAACGCCGTCGGCCGGTTCGGGCGTATCTCCGAGGTGGCCACGCGCATCGCCGGACAGCTCTCGGGCGAAGGCAACAGCGCCGCGTTCCGCGAGTTCGCCTGGCGCTTTGTCAACATCATCGCGCGCGCCCTGGTCGAGCTGGGGCAGCGGCCGGACTACTTGCTGATCCAGCGCCACGTCATCAACATCGACGCGCTGTTCATCGAGTACGCCCAGCACTACTTCGCCAAGAATGAGCCGAAGGCCTGGGAAGTCATCGTCCAGCTCGAAGCCAAGCTGAACGACAAGAACATCCCGCGCAACATGATCGGGCGCGAGAAGCGCGTGGTGGCCCTCGAACAGTACCTGTCCCAGGTGCGCGTCTATGACCCGGTGCTCGACGGCCTGCGCAGCGCCGTGCGCTACGACCGGACGTACTTCGACAAGATCGTCGCCTCGCTGCTGCCGCTGCTGGAGAAGCTCACCACCGGCAAGATTGCGCAACTGCTCGCACCGAACTATTCCGACCTGTCCGACCCGCGGCCGATCTTCGACTGGATGCAGGTCATCCGCAAACGCGCGGTGGTCTACGTGGGGCTGGATGCGCTGTCCGACGCCGAAGTCGCGGCGGCGGTGGGCAACTCGATGTTCAGCGATCTGGTCTCGGTCGCCGGCCACATCTACAAGTTCGGCATCGACGACGGGCTGCCCGGCGCCGCGGCGGGCGCCAAGATCCCGATCAATGTCCACGCCGACGAATTCAATGAACTCATGGGCGACGAGTTCATTCCGATGGTCAACAAGGGTGGCGGTGCCGGCGTGCAGGTGACGGCCTACACGCAGACCTTGAGCGACATCGAGGCGCGCATCGGCAACCGTGCCAAGGCCGGCCAGGTGGTCGGCAACTTCAACAACCTGTTCATGCTGCGCGTGCGCGAGACCGCCACCGCCGAGCTGCTGACGCGACAACTGCCCAAGGTCGAGGTGTACGCCACGGCACTGATGAGCGGCGCCACCGACAGCTCCGACCCGCACGGCAATACTGCATTCACGTCTAACACCCAGGACCGCATCAGCAGCAACAGCGTGCCGCTGATCGAGCCGGCGCATGTGGTGGCGCTGCCCAAGGGGCAGTGCTTCGCGCTGACCGAGGGCGGCAACCTCTGGAAAGTCCGCATGCCGCTGCCGGCACCCGACCCCGACGAAGCCATGCCGAAGGATCTGCAGGAGCTGGCCGGCTACATGCGGCAGCACTACGTCGAGGCCGGAGACTGGTGGGAGAACCAAGGCCTCCCCGGCCTGCAGGACAAGGCGCTGCCCGACGACCTGCTGGACGACTTCAAGCAGATGGCTGCCGCTGAAGAGGCCGAAGCATGAGCGATCCGGCCGTCGCGGCCCAGCGCCAGCTGCAACGACAGCAGGGGTTGATCGCCAGCCTGGTCACGCTGCCGTTCCGCTTCTTCGGCGTGCTGTGCGGCGCGCTGCTGCTGTGCATCCTGATCGAATGCGTCGGCATGCATTTCTTCTGGCCCGAGCAGGGCTGGCGCCACGCGCAGGGCATGCTGCACTACGAGCTGGATCAGCTCTCCACGCATTTCACGCGCAGCGCGCTGGTGCAGGAGCCAGGGCGCACCGCGCACCGGCTGGTCGAGCAGGGCTACGACTGGCTGTTCGTGAAGAGCGGCCTGCTGGACTGGATACGCGACGCCTCGGCGCAGGCCAGCGCCGGCAGCCATCGCCCGACCCAGGATTTCCGCTACTACCTGGGCCTGGTCTACGTGCATCTGGAGAGCTACCTGATCGCGGCGGCCTACACGACGCTCGTCTTTCTCGTGCGGCTGCTGGTGCTGTGCCTGACCCTGCCGCTGTTCCTGATGGCCGCCTTCGTCGGGCTGGTCGACGGCCTGGTGCGCCGAGACATCCGCCGCTTCGGCGCGGGACGCGAATCGGGGTTCATCTATCACCGCGCCAGGGCCAGCCTGATCCCGCTGGCCGTGCTTCCGTGGGTGACATACCTGGCACTGCCGGTCAGCGTGAACCCGTTGCTGGTCCTGCTGCCCAGCGCCGCATTGCTCGGCGTGGCGGTGTGCATTGCGGCGGCGACGTTCAAGAAGTACCTGTAGATCACTCCGGCTGCCAGGCGCAATCTGCCCAGTGCGCTTCGTAGCGTTTCACAAAGTCTTTCATCTCCCGGATGTTGACGGCAGGTTCGCGGCAGGCCCGGGCGCAGGTAGAAACGACATCCCGGTAGAGTTCCGGAGCGACAGTCCTGATGCCGTCATAATTCATAAGCAAATCCGGAAGACGCTCCGTGATACTTGCTCCGCGAGGTGCCATCACAATGCTCGGGGGCTCTCCATACGTATTGATCAACACGTATCGCCAGCTTGGGTCTGCGGCTCCCTGGCGAGGGACAATCTCACAGGGACGCGCGTCTCCGCCTTTGGAAATGGCTTCGTAGACCTCCTTGATGGCCTGGGGTTTGTGGGCCACCAGGACATAAGGCCCGGCCCCTACATAACTACCCATGCGTTCGTCGTATTCGATGCCGAGCAAGTCTTCCAGGTCAAAGCGTGCATGTCGGCCCAGGGGAGCCTTTCCCGAGGTGAACCATTGAAGTTCCCGCAGGGTGATCCCTGCACACTTGGCAACGTCTGCAGGCGAATTGGGCCAGCACGCCACGAGGTTCTTGACGATCTCGGCTGCGTTGTCATAGTCACTGTCGGCCCAGAAATCGTCATCCTCAACGATGTCCTCCGGTGCCTTCTCACCTGTCACCAGCCAAGTCCTGCCATCGAACCCGTCGAGGTTGAAATAACGGGGCTGATCGGGCGGCAGAGAGGTCTCCCAGGACGACATCCATGGACCGGGTTCCCAGTCGAGCCCACCTGTCATTGTTGGCACCGGTACTTGCGCCGGTAAGGCCAGCCACTGCTGGATTCTGTCCTCGACCTCGCGGCTGTTCACGCCTCTGTGACCATCCCTGATACGAAAATCGTGGTCATTTTGAGCGTCCCGGCAAAGGGCCTGGATGGACCCGGTAAGAGACCGGTCTTTTCCGTCGTGCTTCCTCAGCAGCCACCGGCTGGAGTCCTGGGCTGAGCGCAGGGAAGCTGGAAGGGATTTCTCCTTGGCATCGGCGACCTCGACCTGGACTCCGATTTCCGCCATATCCCGTGCCAGTTCAGGGCTGGCTGTCGCGAGGTGGCGGTTGATCCTCAGAATGTCCGGTCGGCCACGCAAGCCCTTGGCGTTACGCCACGCATCCAAAAGAACATCCCGGAAGGCCCTGGGCTGATCGGCTGGGGTAAAGGTCATCCACCGAATGGGCAACCCGGCAACGGTCAATCCATAGAGTATGAGGGGGCTGAGCCCGTACCGCTCTGCGTCCTTGACCTTGATCGGGTCCCGCACAGACACAATGTCGTGCTTCGGATGGTGAAAAAGAAACTTGGCAATCGCAACGTAGAAATGATGCTCTCTTGGTGATGGCTGCGTCTGCTGATTCATGCCCCGCCCCTCCTGGGGAAATGCGAGCTTTCCCCGAGAACTATCGTAGGCTCCCCGCTCTGCCAACAGCCGGGCCAACAGCAGGGCGCGAAATAGTTCGGATCGATGATCTGGATTTCCTGAGCCAACCGTTATCCTCCCCGTTCAGTCAACACCCCAGAAGTTCATTTTTGATCGCCAAGCGGTTCGTAGTACGCCTCGCTGAGCACACCAAGCGTGACGATGGCGGGGGCAGCATCGTCTTCTGAGTCACGGGCAAGCGCGCCGTCGAGCACGCGCACCCGGGTGCCCTTCTTGAACTCGCCGGGCTGTTGGACCCTCAGCAATGCTGGCATCTTCGCCGGGAGATCACGCGCACGTACGACTACAGCGTCCCAACTCGTCGGGCCGTGACGCCCGGTGATCTTCAATTCGATATCGCAGTAGCGTCCGTCATCCGAGACCACCTGCGTGGCGCTGGCCCAATATGCGTCGCAGAGTTGGCGCACACCGCAGTAGCGACACGACTCGGTGTTCGGGCGTGCCGAGGGCGGGCGTGCGGCCAACGCGGCCTCCGCTGCCTGTCGGCGCGCGAGGAGTTCACGACCGATTTCATCAATCTCCGATGTGATCGGCGGCGCGACGTCGACATCCTGGTTCTCGTACGCGAGCACGAGCCGATCCACTACGCGCCCCGACGGGTTCAGTTCGTCGTCGAGCCGCCACATCACGGCGTACGCCCGGACCTGAAACTTGTGCGCCTCGTCAGTCGCGCCGGTCTTGAAGTCGGTGATCTGGCACGCGTCGTCGCCGAGAACAAGGAGATCGATCTTCCCCTTCCACCCGATGCTCTTCGCGTGGACCTCCACCTCGGGGTAGATCCCGTTCACGAGCGGGAGCCGTGGCGGTGGTCCGCCCGACTTCGGCGCTGACGCGGCAGGTGCTGGCGGAGCACTATTCGGCAACCGAAGTCGGCTCAGCATCGACTGTACGCGCACTCGAAGCGTCGGCACTTGGCCGCGCAGGGCCCGCTGTGCATGCTCCATCAACGCGCCTGCGCGCGGGTTGTCGATATAGCGTTTGAGGATGCGCTCGACGCACTCCTCCACGACGCGCGTGTATCCGCCGAGTTCCCGCAGCACCTGCGGGGCGCTCGGGTCGCTCAGCGAAGGCACGCCCGCTCGCATAAGCTGCTTCATGATGATCTCGAGCGCCAAGTGGACGACGCTGCCCGCCAGCGCAGCGACTTGGAGCTTAGGCGGGTAGCCTCGCCCGCCCCAAAGCTCCGGATACTCGGCAGAGCTGAGCGCCCAGCGCCGTGGGCACTCTTCGATCTCCGCGTATGTCGACACGCTCATCTCGGCCGGTGGAGCGGGCCACGTTGCCGGTGTGACGACGCGCCAGTGCGTCTTCTCGTTCGTGCTCACCGGGACTCCTCAGCCGAGCTTTTCGATGAGCTTCTGCGTGGCGAACGGGAGGTTGCGCCGCACGACCAATTCATCCTCGAGGTGGACGGTCAGCGACGTCGCGTACTCCATGATGTCCTTGAGGTCCGCGTCCGTCGGTTCGTTCGGCGTCAGCGGACCATGCAGCCCAATGGCGAACTGCGCGCCGCTCGCGTTCGTCACGAGGATAGGCGCAATGACGTCGCCGAGGCCCGCGACCGAGATCTTCTTGTAGCGCTCGAGTGTGAGCCCTTCGATGTCCTGCCGATCGAGGTCCTCGAACAGGAGGTTGGTCGAGTGCGCGACGCGATTCGGGCTCAGCGTCGGGGCCGAGTTGTTGAGGATGAACCGCAGCAAACTCGCCCCGAGATGGCGGTCGAGGAGGTCGTGCTCGAACTTGTTCTTGTAGCTGCGAAGGCAGCGGTAGCAGGAACGGTCACAGTTGTCCGGGCACACCTCAAGAAGCTTGAGCGCGTCCTCGAAGATCGGGAGCCCGATATCCCCAACGCGCTTCGCGAAACCGGCGCCGCCGGGCAGTGTGTCGTAGATGTAGATCTCCGACTCAAGCCCCGCGCGGCCCTCTGGCGTGAGCGCTGGGCGGTACTCGGCTTGAAGTTCGTTCGCCTCCAACTCAAGCCGCGCGCACGCTGCCTTGGTCACCGCCTCGCAGATCGTGCGCAGCGCGACGTCGGTCGCAAGCACGCCGGGCACGAGCGTGATAGGCGCGTCGACACGGATCGCGACGAGCAAGACGTCGGTGATGAAGTCCGTACCGAGGACCAAGCCCTTCGTCGCGCCTCCTCCGGGGCACATCGGCTCCTTGATATCCGGATACGGCTTTCGGTGCGCCGCCGCGACGGTGCCCTTCGGGTTCGCAGTGGGCTCGATGAGCCCGCACTTGGTGCAGTACGTGTAGCCCTCCTCCCGCGGACCTCGGTTCGTTACGAGCAGGTGCTGCCGCGTGTGGTGGACCCGGAGGCGCTCGTTTAATTGCTTCCACTTCGAGGCGTCCGCGGGGGTCGGCGCCGTCAACTTCGCGCGCGTCGCGTAGCTCTTCGCGGGCATGTCGTCGGGCGAGGTGCCCTCCGGCTTGCTCACAGGGTGCGCGAAGCCAGGCGGGCGGAGCCACTGCGTGGCAGGGCCAAAGGTACCCACGCCACCGCACGCCTCGCAGTCCTTGGTCTCGCCACGCGAGCCACCCTCGAAGGTCGTGGTCCTCGCGTAGTGGCACACGCTGCATTCGTAGTAGAGCCGCCGTCCCAGCCAGGCGCGATATCGGTCATCGCGCATCGGCGAGTAGATGGCCTCGGAGGTCCAGAGTTTGTTGCCAATCCAGACCTCCTTCCCGGGCGCGTACTGCGAGAGCGCAATGGTGAGGCCCTGTGACGGCGTGAACTGAAAAGCGGGTCGGTACATTGTCGAGTTGACCGGGTCGAACACGTGGAACGTGGCGACGTCGGTCGGGAACGCGTAGCGAGGGAGAACACCCCGGTAGAGGAGCCGGTCGAGCAGGTTCTCGGAGGCTGGGTCACGCCCCGGCTTCTCCTCGCCCTCCTCGTCAGGCGCCTCGAGCGCGGTGTCCGCGCTCGAGGCCGTGGACGCGTCCCCAGAGGCGGCGGGAGCGGGCGCGGCTGCCGGCGCAGACGCTGCCGCGCTTGCCGGAGGCTCGAACTCGATCGCCGCGTCGATCGGCTCCATCGTCTTCGGCACAAGTTCGTCGAGGAGGCGCTTGCGTTCTGCAGTCGAGAACTGCTGCGGGAGCCAAGCGTCGACCTCGGCGCGCAGTGCCGCCTCGTTCGCCTCGAGCCAGTTCTTCAGATCCCATCGGTTGAGCACCTTCGCGGACTTCTTGAAGTCAGCCACGGTGCCGAGCACCGCGAAGAGGTGCGGCTGTTCCTCCGGGTTGATGGTGGGCAGCTTGTCCTGGTGGTAGCGCTGCAGCAGGTACGCGGTGACGTGCCGTCGGATGATCTCGGCGTTGTCGAGCGTGAGGAGCGGATCATCAACTGCGCCACGGATCATCTGGTCGGGGTTCGAGAAGTAGTGCTCGTCATGGCTGTCCGCGCTGCCGAAGGCCGTGACGGTCGCGACCGCGTTCCCTCGACGACCGGCGCGACCTGCGCGCTGCTGGTAGTTCGCGCGCGCCGGCGGCATGTTCCGCAGCGACACACCCGAGAGCGATCCAATGTCGATACCGACCTCCATCGTCGTCGTACAGGAGAGCACGTCGATGGCCGGCCGATCATGGCCGGTCCCGTCGTTGCCGAGGTCCACGTCTTGGAAGAGCAACTCGTGCTCCTCCGCCTTCGAGAAGACCTCGTCGGCCTGGGCAGTGTTGAGCTGGGCGGTGTGCTCCGCGGCGATGAGCGCCATCGGCGGCGACGGCGGGACCTTCAGGGCATCGACGGTGCTCGCGCGGTAGTAGCCCTTACGCGCGACGAAGACCTTGTCGGTGTTCGGATCGATCGCCGTCGCGGTGGGCTGGCCGCAGTTCACGCAGGTCGTGCGTCCGGGGAACGGGCGCTGCGCCGTCTTGCATGACTGACAGTACGCCCATGGACCGCCGACGTAGAGCGAGAGTTCGCTGCCCTTCAGGTAGAACTTGTTCGGCGCGACCTGCTCTCCGAAGCGCTGAAGCAGCTTGGGTAGCCACTCCTTATTGAAGAACGTTCGCGCGGGCTTGTCCGCGATGAACCGATCCATCTCGTCGAACTTGCCGGAGCGCGCCTGGTACTGCCGGCTCGAGTTGCGCCACGCGGGCGGCATCTGGCTCATCCACAGGCCGGCGCGGCCCCAGCACCGTATCCATGAGCGCGCGGTTGCCAGCTTCTGCTCTGGCGTGGTCGCGAAGCTAGGGATGTCCGGCAGCGCCTCGACCCATGTCGTGTGGTCGCCGCGCTCCCGGAGCGACGCGATCGCGAGCGCCTCGAGACCGTAGTATCGGTCGCCCAGCGAGTTCACGATCGCGCGTAGCAACGACTCCGGCGGTCGCGATGCGCGCAACTTGCCCCAGAGCGGCATCAGCGCCGCAGGGTTCGTCAGCGCCCCGCTCTTGATGGCGGCGTCCACGTCGAGTTCGTCCTGGAAGCTCTCGCCCGCCTTTAGCTCTGGCCGGAGCCTTACGCCCAACTCCTTCGCTGCGATGAGCACGCCGAAGTACAGGTCGTCGAGCGAGAGATACGGAGCAATCGCGGCCGTACTCGACAGCCGCTGGTAGCCCGCGACGATGAGGGGACGGATCGCGTCCTGCGTCGAGTATGTCTGCAGGTTCGGCGCGAGGCGCGCCGCCGTCTGTCGCGAGTCGGAGAAGATGAGGACCTTGCGCCCACGCAGCGGCGCGAGGCGGGTCGCGGGCACCGGGCTCGGGGGCTGCACTTGGATCTGCTTCGCGATGAGCGCCTGGAACGGCTGGTCGCCCTTCGTCTGGTGATCCTGGACGGACGTGCGCCCAAACGCCGCACGCCCTCCGCATACGGCGCAGGGCCGGAACTCGCCCGGGTTCGCGTCCTGCGGCTCATCGTCCGTCACGGGCTGGGCCCGCCCCGCCCGGATGTAGACTGTTCTATTCCGTGTTCCGAGCTTCTGCGGGTTCAGCCGGCCAGTGATCAGGTCGTACTCAGCGGGCTCCGCCAAGTCATTGAAGACAGGCTTCTCGAGGAGGAGGTCGAGCGGAGCGATCTCGTCGACAAACCCGGCGAGCGTCCGGAATGCGCCGCCTGGCTCCGCCCACAGGAAATCCGGGTTGTTGACGTCGTTGGTGTACGCGCGCGCGTGAGCCGTGCCGCAGTTCCTACACGTGAAGAGTTCCAACACGCGCGCGCCGCACTCGCACGTGTCGCGCGGCTGGCTGTAGAGCTTGCCCGCGGGGCCGCCACGCTGGGCGGCGGGGATGCTCGTGCAGTTCGGGTCCATGCAGACCCACAGGCCCGCGAGTCCACGGTAGAAGGAGTGGACTCGACACGGCAGCAGACCAGGCTCCGTCGGCTCCCTCCGCGCCACGCTGCCGAGCGCGATGAGATTCGTGACTGCCCGCGCAGCGACTTCGGCAGGGACGTCCGCCTCGAACAGCTTGGCGCCCAACTCGTCGACGGGCTGGGCCTCCTTCATCGTCGAGTTGACGAGGCTCGACATCGGGCCGAATGACTCAAGCGCCTTGTAGAGCGAGGGCTGCAGTTCCCACGGCGCCGTGACCTTCCGGTACTTGAGGAAGCCCTCGATCACCTTGAGACGGTCTGCGTCGCTGGCCGCCTCGTAGAAGTCGTTGAGATCGAATGCGTCCAGCGCGGCTGCGTCGGCGGCCGTCCCCTTCGCCGCACCGGGGCGTTCTAGGAGGTCCCCCTGGACCTTCCGAAAGTCGGTGGGGTCCTTGCCCGAGAGTTGCGCGCCGAACTCGACGGCGTAGTCCGCGTCCTTGAAGCTGGCACTCGTGCAGATGACCTGCAGGCGTTCCGGGGGTATGCCGAGGCGCGTCCGCAGGCGTCGGATAAGCAGCGCCACCTCGGCGCCCTGCGCGCCGCGATAGAGGTGGGCCTCGTCGATGACGAGGAGGAAGCGCTCTTCGGGATTCTTCTGCAACCACTCGCGCGTGCGGTCGAAGATGGGCCGCTCAAGCGGGCGCATCAGCATGTACTCGAGCATCGAGTAGTTCGTGACGAGGACGTCGGGTGGTGCCGCGTGGACCTCGTGACGGGTGACGAGTTCGGGGTCCTCCGGGAGCGTGACGCAGCGCTTGAAGTCGCCATTCTTATCGAGCCAGCGACCATTGCCATACCATGCCGCGAGGTCGGGCTTCGCTGGCCACTTGCCGCGCTTCTTCAACTCGTCCACGAGGTGAGCGGCCGCCGCTTGCTCCGGCGACGGAGGACCGGAGGCTAGTTCAAGCGCCTTGACGTAGTATTTCCCGATGGGCTTCAAGCGGTCTTGGTCTTTATCCTTGTCGCGAACGCCGGGATACAGTGTTCGGCTCGTGTATCGCGCGAAGCGCGCAGGGCGCCCGGACCAGCCGACGAAGCGTTGGACGACACGCGGATCGCCGAGCAACAATCGGAGACGTCCAAGCTGATCATTGACGAGCGCGTTCATCGGGTAAAGCACCATTGCGCGCACGGCGCTGCTCTCGCCGAACTCCTTGCCCTTCGCCTCCGCTTCGGTGGCGAGTTTGCCGAGGATCGGGAGGAGGAAGCACTCGGTCTTTCCTGAACCGGTACCGGTCATCACCACGAGGCTGCGTCCGTCGACGAGCGAGAGTTGCGTCGAGAGCGCCTGATGCTGGTACGGCGGGTCGTGAATGAGCAGCCCGAGGTCGCCCTTCGCGGCGGATACCGACGCGAAGATGTCGAGCGCCGCAGGCGGGAGGCCGAGGTCCACGAACTTCTTTCCAGGCTTGTAGCGTGGTGTGCTCTCAAGATACGGACGCTGGTGGATGATGCCGACCTGATCGAGAAGCGCGCTGCGCTGTTCGACGAGTGTTCGGTGGCTCACGTGGTACGTGGCCTCGATGTAGTCGCGCAGGGCGCGGTGGAGTTGCTGGGTCGTCTCGCCAATGGTCAGAGCCATATCAGCCTCTTTCTCTCCAGAATCATATTCCCGCAATTGGAGCGTTCGATCTCATCGCTGCGTTTCTCTGCGCCGCATGAACTCTTCGTCCAACGCCTCCCAGTACGGTTCGTACAGTTTGAGCAGTTCTGTCGGGCGCATAACTGCCAATCCAAAAGCATCGAGTTCAACGCGGTGCTTCCAAAATGTTCGCCGGTCTGTTGTCAACAACACCGGGACGTTCGCGATCAAGGCCTCGGCGGCAACCATCCTGTCACCCTCATCCGGAAGGAAGGATAGCGGACCTCTTACCGAATGGATCTCGTCCACAGACGTCACGCCTAACCCACGTAGTAGCAGCGGTGACACCCGAATGCTTCGACGAGCGGACAATAGTCCCTTCGCGATACCAGGGTAGGCGTCGTCGGACCAGTCATCCTGGTGACCACGAAAGAAGCCGAGCAGCGATAAGAGCCTCACGCCTTTGGCTCCATCGGCGAGACTCGCTTCCCCTTGGGCCGCCCGGGAAACCAGCCAAGGATAGCCAGAGCGATCCTCGAATTCCTTGTAAAGAATGCCGAGGTCTATGAGGTCGTTCGCCAATTCAGCGCCGTATCTCTCCGTGAGGTCGGCGACTGCTCCGTCATCCCACGTAAGGGAGCCGTCTGACTCAGTCCGGCGGTCGACCCAGTCAAGATTCTGTAGAACGCATGTGTCAAGCAGTTGAGGTTCGGGTGGACAGAGTTCCTGCTCGATGATCTCAATACGGCGGGCGGCATCGACTTCTTGCTCCAGCCTCGCTTTAAGCGGACTTGTCATTTCTCAGTACCTCGCCCCTCCGAACCCGTCGTCATCTCTTCAAGCCAGAGCGCTTCGTGCGCAAACCGCCGCTCCTCTTCGATCTCAGTCTTGGGTATCCGATAAGCGAAGAGGCAGCCAGCGCTCGGAACCGGCTCGCCGATTGCGTCCCAACGTCGACGCGCCCATGCAGGTGTTGGCGAAAACAACTCGAGGACCATGGCGTCACCACTTGGAGTGACGCGGAAGCGCTGTGGCGAACCTCGCTGCGCGTCGATCGCCATCTGGAGGTGCCAAGCTTCGTCGCAGCCGCGCCACCGACTCCCCCGCTGCGGAAGGTCGATCATCCGCTCTGGGTGGCCGTTAGTGAGTTGGACGTAGCACCAGAGATCGGCGCCGTAGGCCTGCTGTCGCCGCGCCATAAAGCGGCCCGTCTGCGTCTTTGGCTCGGTCCAGCGTCCCCGGTAGTATCGGACCGGCTTCGTCGGATCGAGGAGCAGGAGCCCCGGGATGTCCCTCGACGGCGGGGCGACGTCGAGGGCTCGATCGCTCGCGGCAACGGCCAGCGATGCGGCGCAGGGCTTAGGGCCTTTCAGCCACGCGTCGGGAGTGAGCTCGAACAACCCGAGCTGGCGCAACTCGCTGCGTAGATCCTCGGCCCCCGACGACGGGCTCAGCCTGCGTACGTGCCCGAGGTATTCGATACGACGTTCAAGCTCCGAGGGCAGCGGCGAGAGTTGGTCTGCGGTGACACCGAGGAGGATCACGAGCCCGCTCTGACGGACGACGAAGCTCGCGGGCGCGGCGTAGAGCAGTACACGCGCTGTCGACGTCCCGTCTTCTACCTCAGGCTGCTCGAGGATGTCGCCGTGCGAGATCATCGCCTCGAGAGTCTCCTCGACGAGTTCTTTCGCCTTCTCGAGGTCGGGCACCAAACCCCGCAGTGGACGCACAACGGCGCGCACGAGCGTCGCCGCAGAGCACGGACACAGGTAGCTCGCAGCCCGGCGCAGCGCGCCTGCAAGCCCCTCCGGCGTCGTCAGGTCGAGCGCCTCTGGGTCGAGCCCGAGTTCTCGGATCTTCTGCGCGTGTACTTCTTCGATGGTAAGGCGCCTCATGACCACCCCCATCCGGCGTATATCTCACCAGCACCTGTTGGCACAGTCCTCATCTGATCAACAGCGAGAACAAAGAAGCGTGCAGTGCAAGCAAGCGACGGCGCGTCCAATAATGTATTGATTCCTTTTGCGAGGAGGGAGCCCGCCCAATTCTCAAGGCTGTCAGGGGCGCTTGCCATCCGCAGTGAAAATTCGGAAAGCCAGAGCAAACTCCCTTCTTGTTCGAGACTTAGGCTATTTTCAGCAAAATCCTTAAATGCAGCGCCTCGTTCGGCCAAGGGCGTATCCGCTAGTCGCGCCAAGATTTCCCGGGGAAAAATCTGATCAACAGTAATTAGCCGCCAACCATTATTTTTCTGATGCCGCTGCATCGGAATCGCCCGCCTCAGCGCTCCTATTCCTATTTCTTCTCGAGAAAAATCTCGTTCACATCTGCTCCAGTTGTCTCCGGCGATCAGAGATGCAATGCGCGTCGCAATAGCTCGTGAGATAAGCCGCTGGCGCGCGCGCCCAATAAGTTCGCCAGAGTGCCGTGCCGAGTTCCAAAGTCTAGCCAATGCCAAGAGTTGAGCTACTGATTCAACCGTGCGACCTCGAACGTCAACCCGTGGCTCAAACTGTAGATCCGCAAGCGTTTCCACGACAGGCGGAACAACAATTGCCGCCTTGAAATCACCGGTCGTTGCAACGTATAGACCACCAATGCGCGGTACGTTGTGTTCCACAACGCTCGGAAGTTTCTCTCCGATGGCTGGAGTCTCAAACGAATAGCGCTCGATGACCGGCGCGTCGCTGTCAGCGTCGTCTCGCAAGCGCGCTACGAACCCAGAGGAATCCCTCCGCAATGACCATCGCAGCGGCGTGAATTCGCGCTCGCAGCGAAGCGTGAACACACCAAGTTCGTCGGCGGTGAGTTCGACCTCACAAACGTGTGTGTCGTCGTATGCGCCTTGCGCGCTCTTGTCATTCTTGATGTGTGCCTCGAAGTGGCGCGTCCATTCCTCGCTTGAAAGCGGTAACGTAACCGGCGGCAGTTGACGCTCGAACAACGGTGCTTCTCCCGCTTTCACGAACATCTGCACCCGGACCATTACCTGGCGCCCAGTAGGACCACGCACCAGGACGGCGGCTTTCCCTTCCCAGAGTTGTTCGAGCGAGGGCGCGGCGGGGTCGAGTTCCATTTCGAGTGGACCGTGCGAGGTCGACCCAGGCGACCAAGGGCGGGCCTCGCGGACCCGCATGACGACATCGAGGTCGCCGATCACCTCGGAGTCTGCGCTGCTCCCGCTGCGCGCTGCGACGCTGAACTTGTGGAGCCCGACTGGCAACGGCGGGAGTTCGACGAAGACTGCCTCGCCGGGCGGCGTGTCGGTCAGCGTCAACGAGAGCGACGGGCCATCCCCCATCGCAATGGTCAACTCGTCCATCGAGTGGTCCGATCGGATAGCGAGGGTCGGTGTCTCCGACGCGAGCCACTCGCCATATCCCTCACCGTCCCACGCGACCGCCGCGAGCCCGGCGGGCCACACCTCGATCGATTTCGCCTGGGTGACCTGGAACTGCTTCAGCGCCTGCTCCCACTCCGGCGTGAGCGCTGCGGGCACGTCGAGGAGCACGGCGTGTACGCCTTGGCACGTCAGCGCGACGGGGCGCGCGATGGGTGAGCACGCAAACGACTCTGTGCTCACCAGCAGGTATTTCGAGTCCGCACGCACGCGCATGCCGCGAGACTCGTAGGCAAGGCCATCACTGGCGACCTTGAAGAGCCACGAAGTGCCCGGACGGAGCATGCACTCCGCGCGCAGGAGGTACTCGAGTTGCGCGTCGGTGCGCTCGAACTTCAACAGCACATCGTCGGGCCGGGGCCAGTGGCTGAGCGGGACGCGTTGGGGGCCGTGCAGGCAGCGTCCCCTCGCGAGCGGGCGCCCCACCGCGCCCGCGACGGTGCATCGCGATTCGGTGAGGGCCTCTCGCACCTGCGGGAAGCGGAGGAGCAAGTGCGAGAGGTCTGGGATTTCGAGCGAGACCTCCCAGCGTGACCCCTCGATGGGTCGTAGCACGAGGCGCGGCTCGATGCCGAGTCGTACGACTTCTTCTCGAGCCTCCTCACGCCTCTGGAACGTCGTGTTCGTTGACCTGCCGATGGTCAGCCCTCGGATCTTCGCCCGCTCCTCCGCCGCGCGGCGTGCGCCGCGCAGCCAGTCGCGACCGCGACGTTCGCGGTCGACGTCATCGCTGATGCGCTTCAGCGTCGTCGGGTGGAGCAGCGTCTTGAAGCCCTCCTTCCCTTGGAGAAGGAGCGCGGCGGCGATCTGGCCGACGAGCGCCGGCGCCTGCACAAGGTTTTGGAAGCGTGCCGACGTGTTCCAACTCCGCGCCGCGATGAAGTCCCCGAGGCGCTGCGGCTCATCGAAGAGTTCGCCGGAGAACGAGTGCCGAAGTTCGTAGAGGATGCGCGCGAGTTGCTGTTGCAGGTCGCACGGGAGGATCGCGTGCGTGATGGGCCACGCAATGATCGAGAACTGCTCCGCCCAAGGGCCCGACGGCTTGGCGCCCGCGAACTTCCTCTGGAAGGCGACAAAGGCGTCGCGAATCCAGTCGCGCCTACCGTTCAACGTCCAGCCCGGCGTCTTATCCTCGAAGGTCTGCCAGTACTCGCTCCCCGCATAGCCGTAGCCGATCTCCGCCGCATAAACGACCCAAACGAGTTGGTGGTCGCGTGCGGGCGCCGAGACCTGGATGTGGGCGCGCAGCGTGTTCTGCAGCGCTAGCAACTCGGCCTGCGCGAGGCCGTGCTCCAAGGCGAAGACAGGGATGTCCTTGCGGTCACGCGCGAGGGCGCCGAAGTGCGCTGCAAGTCGCTGGTTCCACGCCCCCAGATCCATCACGACACCTGTTCACTTCCCGAGCCGCACAGTTGCACGCTGCGCGTCGGTCGTCGTCAGGTGAGGAGACCGAGCGCACCACCCCAGCGCGCACGCAGGGGAATGCGTCGCGACTCCCCGCGCGAGCGCGGTGTTCTCTCGGATGTCCCTGAACTTACTCATCATCATCCTTCTGGAACTTCAGGAGAGATCGGAGTACATGGGCTGCTGGGGGGCGGCGCGCTGGAGAGGAACACGAGCCCCGTGGGTGACCGGACGGACGGTTGTGTGCCGCTCGATCTCATCGAGGACGTCATCGGAGATAATCCGATTTCGTAACCACCGCTCGCGCCACCACGCGCCGATCGCCGCCGTCGCCGCCACGCCCTCGTTGACCGGTACTATGTACTCGGGCCGCTTGGCGGCGCCGATGAGGTAGTCGTCGAGGTTCTTAATAAGGCTCACCGCGTACACAACGCGCGGACGGTGGTGGCGGAGGAGCATCCCCGACGGCAGGTTCAGCAGATCGAGTGCTTGTCTTACCTTGCGCAGCTTGGGGCTCACGCCCTCACCGAAAATGCTGTTCACACGCTGCGCGTCGGACTGCTGCACAAGGTCGACAAGCGCGTCGACCGTCTCCTCGGAGTATTGCGACGTGCCAAACGCCTCCGATCGACCCAACTCAGCGTATCGGATGACGTCCTCCGCATTGCCCCCGAGACGCTCCGCCGGGATCTTGATGCGGTTGTACTGGCTCGACCCCACGCCGTAGAGCGACGTCGTACCGAGGAGCACAAGCTTCGAAGCACGCACGATGGGTCGCCCAGCCATCGAGGACGCGATCTCACTCTCCGCCTGTGCGTACCGTCGACGGTACTGATGCACGACCTCTGGGCTCGCCGCCATCATGGCAGCGAGCTTGCCGCCAAGGAGCGCGTTGTAGGGCTGCACCGCGCCGCACACCGAGATGTCTGCGACCGCGATGCCGACCCGGTCAGCCTTCGCCTTCTTGAGCACCCTGCGGATCGCGTCGCTGCCATACCCGGTCTTCGCGAGCGTGGCGAGCTTCTCCGCCGTCGGCTTGCCGCCGAATGCCTCGTCGAGAACCGCGCGCGCGCGGAGGTACGTTGAGAGGGCGAGCGCGCGCTTGCTGCGGAACAGGTGCGTCCTAGCCTTCGCGATCCAGTACTCGTCGCCATGGAAATCTGAGCGCTTCTGCTTGTGGTCACGCGAGCGCGCGAAGCGGTGGTGCTTCTTGCGCGCCTCGGCGCTCTCTTTCAACAGTCGTTCGATCACTGCCAACGAGGGTGTCTTGAGATCGCGCGTCGAGAGGATGCCGTCCTCGATCAGGTCCGCCACGTAGATTTCGTCGATGGCGGCGTCGAGCGTGTCGACGAGCCACTTAGCGAGTTCTCGCGTCGGCGCGGTCCGCACGCGATCAAGGAAGGTCTCCGGGTGCCACCCGATCCACGAATCGCGCTCGCGGATCTGCATGATCGGGCTGCTCAGCGCGCCGATACCCATCACCGGGTGGTTGGCAGCGGCGCGGTCGCGCACGAGGAAGACCATCGTCCGGCCCGGCACGCTCGTGTACTGGTTCGTCCACGTGTGGCGGAAGTAGCGCCACACGTCCATCAGGCGCAGCCCTGTGAACTCACACGCGGTGTTCTCAGCGGTGACGAACTGTAGGTAGGGATCGACGAGTTTCGACAGCGCGTCGGCCCAACCGTTGTTGAGGTGCGTCCGGGCCTCCCGAAGGCCCTCCGCAAGATCTCGCCCGTCGCGCATGAGCGAGTAGATCGAGACGTACCTCCCATCGTGGAGACGCTGACGTTCCATCGAGTCCAGGAACCGCTGCACCGACGGCTGGCGGAGTTGTGCGTTGCGCTTGACCAACTCCTGCCGACGAATGCGTGCCTTCTCGGCGAGCGGGTCGGTGACGGGGTCAGGCGGCTTGACCTCGACGCGCTCGCTGCGCACGCGGACCGTCCAGCCCTGCGTCGCGAGGTCGGTCATGACGAGCCCCGCCGCGAGCAGCGCCTGTCGATCACTGCGACGACACGCCGTGACTTCAGCGACGAACGCGCCGCGCGCCTTCTCGATCGCCTCCTCGGTGCGCTCCCGCCGGCACACCTTCGCCAGCGCGCGCGCGTGCTCCACGAAGGCGTTCTGCGACGCCTTGCTCGGGAGCGGTGGCTCCAGCGTGGTCCACGTGTTACCGGGCACGTTGGTCATTTGTCGTTCAGGAAGGCAGCCAAGGTGTTACTCCACTCGAGCCGATGCTTTGCGAGCGCCGGGACCTTCCCGCGCGCGGCCGCTTCGCTCCGCGCCGCCGCGAGGAGGAGCAGTTCGAGTTTGGCGCGGAGTTGCGGATCGCGAGGGGCCTCGCCCTCAGAGAGCGGCTTGTAGATCTCGCGGTAGAAGGGGTGATCAGGGTTCAATACGAGCACAAGCCTGTCCCCGTCGTGCGCGAGGGTGAAGAACGACGTGTCCTTCACCGAGTGCTCGATGATGCTGTAGCGGTCCGCCTCGTTAGGGCGATCCCGTAGCGTCGGGTGACTCTCCTCCAATTCACGCATCAGCGCCCGCGCTGTCGGATCAACACTGCGCGGGAGGGGGCGTAGGAGGTGGTCCCGCTCATTGGCGATGCGCTCCGCTTCGGAGAAGCGCTCGCGCGCCTTCACGGCTGTGTGAGCCTTGCGTGCGCGGCCATTGAGGGCACGCGCGGTCGCCTCGAGATCCGGCGAGAGTGCCTCGATGAGGTGCGCCTGGGGGCGAGCCTGTTGCTTCGTGTGTGTAATGCCAAAGGCTTCGTCGAGGATCGGATCGAACTGGATCTCGCAGCGCCACCAGTCGTCGTAGTTCTCTCGGTGTTTGCTGCCCATGAAGAACCAGCCGTAGTCTACCTCTCGTCCTCCACGGACGATTGAGACGCCGGCACCCTTCGAGAGGCCGATTCGGCGCTTCTCGTCGTTCGAAAGTTTGTGCCACGCGTGGACCGGCAGTTCCGTGAACCGCACGCTCACCCAACCAGTTTTTCGCGAATCGAGCGGATCGGCGCGGACTTCGAAGCGCATCTCCTCACCGAAAAGTTGGGCACCAGAAATCTCTGCTTTCGGGTGTAGGTAAAGCGGATCGAAGGCGTCGAGTGTATCGCCGTTGATGGTTATACGGAGTCCCTTCCAGATGAAGTGCCTAAAACGTCGACCGAGTTCGACCTCAAGCTTGCGCACGATGGTAGAGACGCGGCGATTGTCGAGCCTATCGCACTGCGACCAGCAAACGAGGGTTCCCGAGTTCCCTGCGCACTCACTTGGCGACACCTTCACCACCTTCGGCTCGGGCACCTCGATCATTTCGCAGCGCACGATCTCGTCGACGTCGAGGTATGACGAGTACACGGTCGGGGTGTCATGCCCACGCGCGCCCTTCGGCGACTGCCACGTAAAGACCGCGACACGCCGCGCTTGGCTCAGCGACGCATTGGGCAGGCCCATGCCGTACCGCCCAAGTCCTCGGCGGTCTCCGAATCGAGTGCTCCCGCCGAACCGGAGTGCCTGACGCAGTGTCGGCGGGTCCATCCCACAGCCATTGTCCAGTACCGAAACCTCTATCGCCTTCTCCTCGTCGTCGCTGGTCTTGGCCGCGACGGAGATCGCGATGCGTGTGGCACCCGCTTGGATAGAGTTGTCAACGAGTTCTGAGATCGCGCTCGCTGTACCCTTGTACCCAGAGTCTCGGGTCGCTTGGATGAACTTGTCGAGCGCGATGATCGAGCAATCGGCGCGTCGAACTGAGTGCACGGTCTTCGTCATAGCCCTACTCGCTGCAGCTTTAATCATGCGCCCCCCCTGCAGTTGTTCTTGTTTCGTCAGAAGGCTGAATTGCAATGCCACGCCGCTCACAGTGGCCCCGAATCAGAACTTCGACCATGTTCGTTATGGATCGATGTTCTTGTTCCGCCGCGATGCGAAGCGCTTCTTTCAATCCGGGATCGATCCGGAAAGTCAGCGTGGCGGTCTTGCCTGTAGCCATCAGCTTCTCCAGGAAGCACTGCAAATGTACTGCAATGTACAGTATTGCGCGTCGGTCTTACAACACAATGCCGTCAATGCGTGCTTTTTGCTGAGAGCAGACCGCCTCCGAACGTCCGAACGGGTGAGGCTATTTGCGGTAGCGCCAACCACCTCCCGCTCCGAGAGCGCCCGTCGACCACAGAAAATTCCGGTGCACCACCAGTTCCGATTGTTTGCGGCACACCCAAGCTTCACGCCGCAGCATCCCGCCATCCAGACGACTGTGGAACGGCGTGATGACACCCCTTGGCAACCCGACGACCGCCTGCCGCCGTGTGCCGGCCCTGGCCGTGGCGCTGACCATCGCGCTCGCCGGCGCATCGCCCGCATCGGCCGGCGGTGTCACCGCTGAGCACGAGCAACTGGCGGCGCTCACCCGCCAACTCGACCTGCTCGACCGCCTCGCCGAGCACGCCGCCCATACCGCTCCGCAGGAACGCGCCCGCTACCACTTCGACTACGCCCGACTGCGCACGGACCTGATGCGCGTTCGCGCCGGCCTGCAGGACTACCTCGTGCCCCAGCGCGCCCAGCCGCGCGATCCCGTCCCGCTGGCCGGCGATTACGTCCGCCGCGACCGCACCGACGACGAGGAGCCGTCGCCATGACGCCCTCTGCCGATCAGGTCGCCGCCTTCCAGGCCAACGGCGGCTTTGCGCCTTCGGCCGTCTCTGCCGTGGTGCTCGCTTTCGTGTTCGCCGTGTTGCTGCTGTGGGGCGTGTGGGCCATGCGCACCGCCTACGTCGGCTGGGCCGAGCACCGCATCACCGAACGTCAGTTCCTCGCCGTCGTCGTGCGCTTCGTGGCGATGTACCTGGTGCTGACCTTCTTTCTCCTCTCCTGACCGTCACGAAGGGCCATACGCCATGAACACTCCAACGACATTCCATCGCATTCCGTCCCGCATCGCCGCTCCGCTGCTGCCGCTGGCGCTCGCGGGCCTGCCGCTGTCGGCCTTCGCGCAAGGCCTGCCGACCATGGAAGACCCATCGCGCGGCCAGGGCAGCGGCATCCTGCAGACCTTGCAGAACTACGGCTACGACATCGTGCTGCTGATCGCGCTGCTGGTGGTCGCCTCGATGTTCGTCGGAGTCTGCTATCACGCCTACACGCGCTACTCGGAGATCCACACCGGCCGCGCCACCTGGGGCCAGTTCGGCCTGACGGTCGCCGTGGGCGCGATCCTGCTGGTGGTCGGCATCTGGCTGCTCACCAAGGCCACCGGCGTGCTGTGAGGGCGGCAAGCGATGGCTGTCCCTGCGGAGACCCCGCGCGACACGCTGGTGACCTTCCTGCCGCACCGGCTGAACCGCCAGCCGGTGGTCGTGCGCGGGCTGACCGCCGACGAGTTGTGGATCTGCGCCGGCCTGTCGGCCGCCGCCGGATTCGCGCTCGGCCTGCCGCTGGCCTGGCTCACGCACAGCATCGCCATGGTGCCCACGCTGATCGTCGCCGGCATCGCGCTGGGCGTCTTCGTCGGCGGTGGTTTTCTGCGCGCGCAGAAGCGCGGCCGGCCCGACACCTGGCTGCACCGGCAGCTCCAGTGGCGGCTGGCATTGCGGCACCCGGCGCTGGCAGCGCTCCTGGGCGGCCAGCGCCTCATCACCCGCTCGGGCTACTGGACGACCCGGCGCAACACCGATCGAGGGGCGCCATGAGCCGTTTCAAGAACGAGGTTGCGCACCTGCAGGCGCACGTGAAGACGCTGCGTCTGGGGGCCGGCGCGTTGTTCGTGGTGGCGTTGCTGCTCGGCTTCGGTTGGTGGAGTGCGCCGAAGAGTCTGACCATCCATGTGCCGCCGGACCTGCGCTCGGGCAGCACGCGCAAGTGGTGGGACGTGCCGCCCGAGAGCGTGTACGCGTTTTCGTTCTACATCTGGCAGCAGGTACAGCGCTGGCCCACGAACGGCGAAGAAGACTATCCACGCAACCTGCGCGCGCTATCGGCCTACCTGACGCCGAGCTGCCGGGCCTTTCTGCAGCAGGACTACGAGTACCGGCGCGCCAGTGGCGAGCTGCGTCAGCGCGTGCGCGGCATCTACGAGATTCCCGGCCGCGGTTACGGCGACGATCCGGCCACGCGCGTCAAGGTGGTTTCCGACCGCGATTGGATCGTCACGCTCGACGTGAGCGCGGACGAATACTACGGCTCCGAGCAGGTCAAGCGCGCCCTGGTGCGCTACCCCATCAAGGTCGTCCGGCTGGACATCGACCCCGAGCGCAACCCCTTCGGCCTGGCGCTGGACTGCTACGCCGGCGCACCCCAGCGCATCGAACCGCCGCCGACCCAGGCCGGCGCGCCCGCCAACGCCTCCGGCCACCTGCAGGGAGACTCCCCATGAAGCCCATTGCCTTGTCGGCCCTGGCCGGCGTCCTGCTGATCCTCGGTTTCGTGCCGGCCAGCCAGGCCGTGGAAATCCTGCGCTGGGAGCGCCTGCCCCTGCCGGTGCCGCTGGTGGTCGGTCAGGAGCGCGTGGTCTTCATCGACCGCAATGTGCGTGTCGGCGTGCCGGCCAGCGTCGGCGATCACCTGCGCGTGCAGAGTGCGGGCGGCGCGATCTACCTGCGGGCGAGCGAGCCGATTCCGCCCACGCGGCTGCAACTGCAGGACGTGGAATCCGGCGCGCTGATCCTGCTCGACATCGCCGCCGAGCCGGCGAAGGACGGCCAGGCGCCGCTGGAGCCGGTGCGCATCGTGGAAGCGGAAGCCCCCGCGAAGCGCTACGGCGGCGGTGCAGCAAGCGGCGCGGACGAGCAGGCCGATGCGCCCGCAGACAAATCCGTTCCCCGGCGCGAAACGCCGGTATCGGTCGTGCTGACGCGCCATGCCGCGCAGAACCTGTACGCGCCGCTGCGCACCGTCGAGCCGGTCGCCGGCATCGGGCGCGCAAACCTGCGCCGCGACCTCGCACTGGACACCTTGCTGCCGACGCTGCCGGTGCACGCGCGGGCATTGGCCGCGTGGCGCCTGGAAGACCAGTGGGTGACGGCCGTGCGACTCACCAACACCGCCGCGCGTTGGCTCGACCTCGACCCGCGCGCCTTGCAGGGGAACTTCGTGGCGGCGACCTTCCAGCATCCGAACCTGGGACCGGCCGGCACCGCGTCCGACACCACGGTGCTCTACCTGGTCACGCGCGGCCACGGCCTGGCCGAGTCGCTGCTGCCGGCGCTGAGCCCGATCGACGCCACCGTGAACCTGCCGCCGGCCGCCGCGGCGGGCTCGACCGGAGGAGCGCGCGATGAAGAGTAATCCGCTGCTCAAGTGGCTGCTGATCCCGATGGCGCTGCTGCTGGTGTTCGTCGGCATCAAACTGTTCTCCGGCGCCCCCGGCGGCCAACCCGCCCCCAAGGGCGCGGCCGGTACGCTCACGCCCGAGGAGATGAAAGCCCTGGGCATCGCCGGCGACACGCCGCGCGATACCGTCGCCACGCTGGTGGCCCAGGTGAAGCAATTGCGCACCGAGCTGCAGAGCGCGCTCGGCGACAACAAGCAGCACAAGGCCGAGAATGAGCGCCTGCGTGCGCGGGAAAGCGTGATCGACCAGCGCATCCAGAGCGCGCTGGAAGGCGAACGCAACCGCCTGGAGCAGGAGCGCAATCAGGTGGCCAGCGACAGGCAGCAGACCCAAGGGCTGCTGCAGGATCTGCAGCGGCAACTGGACGGCCTTTCCGGCAAGGGTGGCCCGTCCGACCTGCCCATCGGGCTGGGGCTGGAAGAGGGTGACGGCAAGCGCTTCAACCGCGGCACCAGTGGCACGCAGTGGGTCGAGCCCGACGATGCCAAGGTCGACGCCAAGAACGGCAGCAAGGAGCCGAGCTTTCCCCTGAGCTTCGGGCCGGCCCAGAAAAGCCTGTCGGCCGCAGCGGAATCCGTCGCCGACGTGGGCAGCCGCGCCGTGGGCGCCTCCACGAAGGCTGTCTACACCGTGCCGTCGAACTCGACGCTCATGGGGTCGATTGCCATGACGGCGCTGATCGGGCGCGTGCCGATCGATGGAACCGTCAACGACCCGTACCCGTTCAAGGTGCTGATCGGCCCGGACAACCTCACGGCCAACGGCATCGACATCCCCGACGTGGCCGGCGCCGTGGTCAGCGGCACGGCCTCGGGCGACTGGACGCTCTCGTGCGTGCGCGGGCAAATCCGCTCGGTCACGTTCGTGTTCCAGGACGGCACCATCCGCACGGTGCCGGAGGACAGCAGCAAGGGCGGTAGCAGCGGCGGCAACTCCGGTCACAACGGCGCCAGCATCCAGGGCGGCCTGGGCTGGATCAGCGACCCCTATGGCATTCCCTGCGTCAGCGGCGAGCGGCGCAGCAACGCCCAGCAGTACCTGGGCAGCCAGGCGCTCATCACCGCGGCCGGCGCCGGCGCGGCCTCGCTCATCAAGTCCGACAACGGCAGCGTGGCCGTGGTCGCCAACAACAACGGCTCGCTTGGCACCGTCGGCATCAGCGGCAATGAAGCGATGGGCCGCATCCTCGCGGGCGGCGTGCGCGACATGGCCGATTGGGTCAACAAGCTCTACGGCCAGGCCTTCGCGGCGGTCTACGTGCAGCCCGGCGCCAAGGTGGCCGTGCATCTGGAGCAACCGCTCGACATCGACTACGACGCCAAGGGGCGTCGGGTCCACCACCGCACCGGAGAAGCCCATGCCTCGGATCTGGATTGACGCGGCCGCCGTGCTGCTGGCGGCCACCCTGCTCGGCGGCTGCGCCACCAGCAAGGAGAAGCTGCTGCCACACGGCGACAGCACCATGCTCGACATCTGGAATCTGGAGACCGGCGGCGGCGCGGGCGGCGGCCAGGCCGCGCGGCAACTGCTCGACGCGCGCCAGGGCCTGCGCCGGCCGCTGACCGAGGCCGATGTGCAGGCGGCGCCCGGCGTGCAGGCGCGCTACACCCGTACCGCGCAGAACGAGATCTACCGCCAGTTCCACCGCCTGCCGAACCCCGACCTGGTGATGTACGTGTTCCCGCACCTGGCGGGCACCGACCCGGTGCCGGTGCCCGGCTACAGCACGGTGTTCCCGCTCTACCAGCGCGTGCAGTACGCGATGCCGGGCGAGCGCGTGGAGGACTACTGATGGCCTGGTCGCTGCCGTGGTCACGCAAGCCCGACGCATCGCCTGCTGACGCCGCGGATGCGGCCGATGATGCTTGGGCACAGCACGTAACGGCGCTGGCGGCACAGGGTGTCGCCGAGCCGGGCAGCGCGCTCGGCCGGGGCCGGCGCAGGCCGGCCACCCAGGCCGACCACGATGCGCTCTATGGCGTCGCGCCGTCGTTCGCGGACTTGCTGCCCTGGGTCGAGTACCTGCCCGACACGAAGTGCATGTTGCTGGAAGACGGCCAGTCGGTGGCGGCCTTCTTCGAGCTGGCGCCAGTCGGTACCGAGGGCCGCGAGATGGCCTGGCTATGGCAGGCGCGCGATGCGCTGGAGAACGCCCTGCAGGACTCCTTCGACGAGTTGGACGACAACCCCTGGGTGGTGCAGCTCTACGCCCAGGACGAGGCCGACTGGGACAACTATCGGTGCTCCCTGGCGAACTATCTGCAGCCGCGTGCGCAGGGCAGCGCGTTCAGCGACTTCTACCTGCGCTTCTTCGCCCATCACCTGCGGGCCATCGCCAAGCCGGGGGGCCTGTTCGAGGACACCACGGTGACGCGCCTGCCGTGGCGCGGCCAGGTCCGGCGCGTGCGCATGGTGGTCTACCGCCGCACGTCCGCGACCCCGGCCTCGCGGCGCGGCCAGTCGCCCGAGCAGGCGCTGACCACGATCTGCGACCGCCTCGCCGGCGGGCTGGCGAATGCCGGCGTGAAAGCCCGACGGCTCGGCGCGGCGGACATTCACGCCTGGCTGCTGCGCTGGTTCAACCCGAATCCGACTTTGCTCGGCGCCACTGCCGAAGACCGGGAACGCTTCTACGCGCTGACCCGCTACCCGGAAGAGCGGGAGGAGGGTGAGATCGAACTCGCCAGCGGCACCGACTTCGCGCAGCGCCTGTTCTTCGGCCAGCCACGTTCGGACGTGCCCAACGGCCTGTGGTTCTTCGACGGCATGCCGCATCGGGTGATCGTGATGGATCGCCTGCGCACGCCACCCGTGACGGGCCATCTGACGGGCGAGACGCGCAAAGGCGGCGATGCCATGAACGCGCTGTTCGACCAGATGCCCGAGGACACGGTGATGTGCCTGACGCTGGTCGCCACACCCCAGGACGTGCTGGAGGCGCACCTCAACCACCTCGCCAGGAAGGCCGTCGGCGAAACCCTGGCCTCGGAGCAGACCCGGCAAGACGTGCAGCAGGCGCGCGGCCTGATCGGCAGCGCGCACAAGCTCTACCGCGGTGCGCTGGCGTTCTACCTGCGCGGCTGCGACCTGGCCCAGCTCGATGCGCGCGGCCTGCAGCTCGTCAACGTGATGCTCAACGCCGGCCTGCAACCGGTGCGCGAAGAGGACGAGGTGGCGCCGCTGAACAGCTATCTGCGCTGGCTGCCGTGCGTGTTCGATCCGGCTGCCGACAAGCGCCAGTGGTACACCCAGCTCGTGTTCGCGCAACACGCGGCGAACCTGGCGCCGGTCTGGGGCCGCAGCCAGGGCACGGGGCATCCGGGCATCACGTTCTTCAACCGCGGCGGCGGCCCGATCACCTTCGATCCGTTGAACCGCCTCGACCGGCAGATGAACGCGCATCTGTTCCTCTTCGGCCCCACGGGTTCGGGCAAGAGCGCGACGCTCAACAACATCCTGAATCAGGTGACGGCGATCTATCGGCCGCGCCTGTTCATCGTCGAGGCGGGCAACAGCTTCGGCCTGTTTGGCGACTTCGCGGCACGATTGGGTCTCACCGTGCATCGGGTGAAACTTGCGCCCGGCGCGGGCGTCAGTCTGGCTCCGTTCGCCGACGCCTGGCGCTTGATCGATACGCCGAGCCAGGTACAGACGCTGGACGCCGATGCGCTCGACGAAGACCAGACCGATGCCGGCATGGCCGTGGAAGGTGACGAGCAGCGCGACGTGCTCGGGGAGCTGGAGATCACTGCACGACTGATGATCACCGGCGGCGAGGACAAGGAAGAAGCGCGCATGACGCGCGCCGACCGCAGCCTGATCCGCCAGTGCATTCTCGATGCGGCCCAGCATTGCGTGGCGGACAGACGCACGGTGCTCACGCGCGATGTGCGCGACGCGCTGCGCGAGCGCGCCCGCGACGCCACGCTGCCGGAGATGCGGCGCGCACGGCTGCTGGAGATGGCCGACGCCATGGATATGTTCTGCCAGGGCGTGGACGGCGAGATGTTCGACCGGTCCGGCACGCCGTGGCCCGAGGCGGACATCACCATCGTGGACCTGGCCACCTTCGCGCGCGAGGGCTACAACGCCCAACTCTCGATTGCCTACATCTCGCTCATCAACACCGTCAACAACATCGCCGAGCGCGACCAGTTCCTGGGCCGTCCGATCATCAACGTGACGGACGAAGGCCACATCATCACGAAGAACCCGCTGCTCGCGCCCTACGTGGTCAAGATCACCAAGATGTGGCGCAAACTCGGCGCCTGGTTCTGGCTCGCCACGCAGAACCTGGACGACCTGCCGAAGGCGGCCGAGCCCATGCTCAACATGATCGAGTGGTGGATCTGCCTGTCGATGCCGCCCGATGAAGTCGAGAAGATCGCGCGCTTCCGCGAACTCAACGCGTCGCAGAAGGCGCTGATGCTCTCGGCCCGCAAGGAGGCCGGCAAGTTCAGCGAGGGCGTCATCCTGTCCAAGTCGATGGAGGTGCTGTTCCGGGCCGTGCCGCCCAGCCTCTACCTGGCGATGGCGATGACCGAGCCCGAGGAGAAGGCCGAACGCTTCCAGTTGATGCAGCAGCACGGCATCAGCGAGCTGGATGCCGCCTTCCGCGTGGCCGAGAAGATCGACCGTGCGCGGGGTATCGAACCTCTGGCGTTGGACACGTTAGCCTGACGGGAGCGACACGATGCGCATGCCTTCATTCGCCCGCCGTCATCCCTGGATCGGTCTGCTGATCGTGGCGACGATTGGGGTTGGCTCGTGGATGCTGCTGCGCGCGCCGCAACCGGCAACCGAGTCCATGCCCCTGGCCGCCGCCCGGTCCGAAGCGTCGAAACCGGCCGGCCCGCCCTGGCTGTATGGCCGTGCCGATGCGCGCTTCACGGTGGTCGGGTACGCCGACCTGGAGTGTCCGTACTGCCGGGCCTACTTCCCCGCGCTCAAGGGCTGGATCGACGCCCATCCCGAGGTGAACTGGCAGTGGCACCACCTGCCGCTGTCCATGCACGAGCCGGCCGCGACTGCCGGGGCACGCCTGGCCGAGTGCGCGGGCGAGACGGGCGGACATGCCACCTTCTGGCAGGCCGTGGCGTGGCTCTACGCGCACACCCGTGGCGACGGCCAGGGCCTGCCGGAGGGCCTGCGCTATCCCGACCTCACGCCAGCCATGCAGGGTTGTCTCGACAGCGATCGCCCCGATGCCGTCATCCGTGCCCAGGCGGCGGAAGCGGCACAGCAGGGCATCGCGGCCACGCCGGCCCTGCAACTGCGCGACCGCGAGTCCGGCAAGACCCTCCTGCTGCACGGTCCCGTCGAAGGCGATGCCTTGCTGTCGGCCATCGACCTGCTCGCCGTCGGCAGCACGACCGCAGCCGAACCCGCCCATTCCCCAGACATGCCCGCCGGCGTTGCCGGTGACATGCCCAGGTAGCCATCGATCTTCAAGGCTGCGGCGCGGCTCGTCCGCGTTGATCGAAACCCGTTCGCATCGCATCCCTTGACGCGAACAGCCATCGCATCCGCGGTGGTGGATGCCCGCTCGTCACCTGTTCCATCCCCATCGTCCCCAGGAGGGTTTGCCCTCCAGGGGCAGGCGCCCTCCGATCTCATCCATTGGAGGTTCGCCATGTCTCTCGTCATCGCCGACTCCCGCCCGGAGTCGCTCACCCTGATCGCCGCCCAGCACGAAGACTGGATCATCCGGCAGGCCATCACCCTGCTGGAGAACCGCGTGTTCAAGGCCGGTCCGGCGCTGGGCAGTCCCGCCGCCGTGCGCGACTACCTGCGCCTGAAACTGGTCGCGGAGCCAAACGAAATCTTCGCCGTCGTGTTTCTCGACAACCAGCACCAGGTGCTCGCCTTTGAGCCGCTGTTCCGGGGCACGGTCGACCAGACTTCGGTGTATCCGAGGGTGGTGGTCCAGCGTGCGCTGGCGCTCAACGCTTCGGCGCTGATCCTGGCGCATCAGCATCCCTCGGGGAACACCGAGCCCTCGGCCGCTGATCGTGCGATCACCGAGCGGTTGAAGAGCGCCCTGGCCACCGTCGATGCCCGGGTGCTGGACCACTTCATCGTCGGCAAGGGCAGTCCGTACTCGTTCGCAGAAGCCGGCTTGTTGTAGCGCACTCAATTCATCACCACGGGAGCCCTTGGCTCCCGTTTCTTTTCGCCGGTCCGCAGGGAATCGGGGCTGACCGGTTTCGGTTTCTTTGTCGTTCCCTGATCTGCATTTGCGCTCGACTACGAGCCTGCATCGACTCCTCGGAGACGCGACATGCCGGCTCATTTCCTCAACCTTCCTGCCGTCTCGCGGCGCTCCCTGGCCGCCAGGCTGGCCGCTGGACTGTGCGCCGCGCTGCTCGCTCCCATCGCGGCGGCCGCCGATGTGCTCGTCGTCACCGACAGCCGTCATCCGGTGCAGGCCCCGGCCGGCGTGCGGGTCATCGAGCTGGACCAGGCCACGCGCATCGAGGTCGAACTCGCCGCGCACCTGCCGGCCGACCCGCGACAGGCCGCGGCCCTGGTGCGGCAGGGGTTGCATGACGGCGGCGAGGCCCTGCAGCGCCGCATCGGCCATGCCTACCAAGGTGTCGCGGATGCCTGGGGGCTGGGCATCGCCAAGATTCCCGCCGTGGTGGTCGATCGACGCTACGTGGTCTACGGCGAGCCCGACGTGCCCCGCGCCGTCGCGCGCATCAACGCCTACCGGAGCACGCAGCCATGAGCCTCCTGCTGGCATCCCGGCGCCTGCGAGCCACCGCCGCCGCGCTGCTGCTGAGCGCGGCCACGTCGACGTTCGCCCTGGACACCGCCACCATCGTCTCGTCGGCGCTGTCCCCCGACTGCCTCGAATATCGCGTGGTCGGAATCTGCTACTGGCTGTACTGCACGCCATTCGGCTGCTCGGTTCGCACCTCCGTCAAGGTGCGCCACTACGTCCCCGATGCAGTGGTGTCGAGCTACTCGAACACCGGCGAAAACCCGTGGCAGGAAGTCAGGGCGATGAGCATGCCCAACCCGAGCGCCAAGGCTGGCGGTGACGGCACGACCAACCACGACAACGAGAACAACCTCGCCAAGTTCAAGAACGCCGATGTCATCGGCCATCCGGCCGGGATGGTGTTCAGCCAGTTCGCCAGCGCCTCCGGCTACACCTGCGAAGGCGCGGGCACGGCCTTCATGCCGTATCTGCTGAGCACGCTCGACACGATCGCCTGGCGCTACAACATCCCGGAAGCGCTCTACCCCGAAGCGCTCATCCCCGGCCGGCGCGAAATCGGTACGCGCACCGGCCTGAACCTCTGGGGCAACGTGTATCCCCGCGGTGGCTTCCTACACCAGACCGACGACCACAAGAGCGGCGCCGTGGTCGCGCAGCGCGCGGGCGACATCGTGACGCGCCGCAACCAGATTCACGTGTATCAGCCCCTGCTGGCCAACGCCCGCGACGGCTACTGGCCGGCCGGCGCGCTGATGGAGACCGACGCCTCGACGGGCAAGTGGCAGGAGCTGACGCCCACGCTCTCGAACAGTTGCGTGGTCTTCCCGCACAGCCGCACCCGCGTGCAGGCCCAGCAGGGCGACTACGCCTGGGCCTTGTGGCGGCCGTACTCCTGCTGCCGGCGCCGTGGCCAGGTCTTCCTCGGCAGCGTCGATTTCATGTGAGGAACCCACGATGAACGCCTCCCTCCCTGACTTCCTGCGTCGCGCGAAGTCGCACCTGCGGGCCACGCTGCTCGTGGCGGCCATCACGCTGGTCGTCGGCGTCGCCTGGGCGCAGACCCGCATCGACCCCAATGGCGTGAACGTCAGCGGCAGCGTGATCGGCGACGACGTGCTCTACAGCATCGGCGGCGGCCGGGCCGTGTCGATGGGTGGTGCCGGCAACATGCAGAGCATCGGCGTCGGCGTCGGCTGGAACAGCAACCTGATCTGCGGCGACATGAGCATCACCACGACGCTGCAGAACCAGCTCAACGGCATCACCAACGGCTTCCAGACGATCATGAGCAACGTGATCCAGAACGCCACCAGCGCCGTGGCCTCGCTGCCGGCCCTGATCATCCAGCGCGCCGACCCGGGTCTGTACAACCTGCTCACCAACGGCATCCTGCAGGCGCGCCTGGATTTCGACCGCTCGAAGATGACCTGCCGCGCCATCGCCAATCGCATGGCGGACATGGCCGGCGGCCAGGCCGGCTGGGACCAGCTCGCCGAAGGGATGGCGCTGCGGGATGCGGTCAGCAGCACCGATGCCGTCGCCGCCATCGAGCAGGCCGAGTCCAACAAGGGAAACAACGGCGTGCCATGGGTCGGCGGCGGCAACGCGGGCGGCTCCGGTCAGAGTTCGATCAAGGTGGTCGGCGACGTGACGCGCGCGGGCTACAACCTGCTCAACGGGCGCAGCGCCACCGATAGCTCGTCGATCGCGCGCAGCGCCTGCGGCAACCGCCTGACCTGCCAAACCTGGTTCTCGCCCCAGGCGGCCGCGGACTGGGCGACCCGCGTGTTGGGCGAACGCGAGCAGCGCACCTGCGAAAACTGCACGAAGACCCAGACCACGCCTGGCGTCGGGCTGACGCCAATGATCCAGGAAGAGTACGAGACCAAGCTGCAGGCGCTGCAGGAACTGGTGACGGGCGCCCGGCCGACGACGCTGGCCAATCTCGACGCAGCCGGCAGCAGCTCGCTGCCGATCACCCGCGGCGTGATCGAGGCCCTGCGTGACGAGCCCGACCAGGACGTGCTGGGCCGGCGCCTCGCGTCCGAGGCGGCGCTGTCCAGCGTGCTGGAGAAGGCCCTGCTGCTGCAACGCACGTTGCTGACCGGCAAGAAGGAGCCGAACGTCGCCGCCAACGAGCTGGCCGTGCAGGCGGTCGGCCAGGAGAACAGCGCACTGGAGCAGGAGATCAACAACCTCAAGACCGAGCTGGAGCTGCGGCGCACGCTGGCCGGCAACTCGGCGATGGCGATCATCCAGCGCCACAGCACCCGCGCTGCCGGTTCGCGCGGCGTCTTCGAGGGCGACACCACGCGCGACCGTCTGCGGGAAGTCCAGAAGCCGCGGAGCGGTACGCCATGAGCCGGCTGGCCTGGCTGCGGCTGCCATGGCTGTTCAACCGCCGCATCGGCTTGGCGCTGCTGTGGACCTTGCTGGTGGTCGCCGCCGCGGTGGCGGTGAACATCACTGGCATCCACGTGGTCGGCGGCGTCGAGGGCTGGCAGCACTGGCTGAAGGCGCACGCCGGCCACTTCTTCGTGTGGCGTCTGTGCCTCTACGGAGCGACGGCTTACGGCTGGTGGTGGATGCGTCGGCGCCTGTTGCGGCGGGAGCCGTCCCGCGAGACGCATCAGCGCCTGCTGTGCACGGAGATCGCGGCCGTGATCGCCGTGGTCGCGCTGGAAGCCAGCCAATTGTTGCAGCACGGCTGAGACCGGGAGGCAGGCATGACGCTCTACACCACGGACTACCTGGAGTATTACCTGACCCTGGTGGCTTGGGTGGTCAACAACGGCATCTGGAGCATCCTCGTGGCCAGCGGGGTGTTCGCGCTGCCGTTCGTGGCCATCGTGATCCAGGAATGGCTCAAGGCCCGCGGCGAAGGTGCGGACGAGGGCAACAAGGGCGTGCTGTCGTCGATGCGCATCGAGAACCGGGTGTGGGTGGCGATCGTGGTCATCATGTTCGCCGGCATCCCGTTCATCCCGGTGGATCTCGCCACGATCAAGTTCGACACCACGCGCTCCGCGCAATGCCAGGTCAACGTCCCACTGCCCAACGACACGGGCTGGTCCAACGTCTACACGGCGCTAAACGACCAGAGCGCGCTGGTGCCGGTGTGGTGGTTCTTCATGCACGCGCTGTCGAAAGCCGTGACGGGCTCCGCGGTGGCAGCGATTCCCTGCGGCACGGACCTGCGTCAGATTCGCATGGATGTGGATGCCACGCGCATCGACGATCCGGTGCTGGCACAGGAGGTCGCCGACTTCACGCACGACTGCTACGGGCCGTCGCGCGCCAAGCTGTTCATGAACCGGCCGACGCTCTCCGACGAGCAGATGAACGACGTCACCTGGATCGGGTCGAGTTACTTCCTCGACACGCCCGGCTTCTATGACACCTATCGCGCCAAGACCCCACGCACGGCCTGGCCCTACGACGCGACCCGCGATGCAGGGCTGGCACAGGTGGACAGCGGCGGCGGCTATCCGTCCTGCCGGCAGTGGTGGGCCGATGGCGGCCAGGGACTGCGCAGCCGGCTGCTGGCACAGGTCGACCCGGACCTGCTGACCCGCATCGGGCGCTGGGTGGGCTTCCTGTCGCAGAGCGAGGTCAATGACTCAGTGATCCGCGCCGTCGTCTCACCGCGGCAGCAGAAGATGAACCAGGGCGCCGTCTACACCGACTACGGCGGCCAGATCGACAAGACGCTGCCGAACATCGTCACGCGCGGCGCGAGCGACCTGGGGCTGACCGTCGGCTCGCTGGGCTTCTTTCCGGCGATGGACGTGGTGCGCCAGGCGCTGCCGATGGTGCTGGCGATGCTCAAGATGGCGCTAGTCATCTGCATCCCGCTGGTGCTGCTGATCGGCACCTACGACCTGAAGACGGTGGTGACGGTGAGCTGCGTCCAGTTCGCGCTGTTCTTCGTGGACTTCTGGTTCCAGCTCGCACGCTGGATCGACAGCACGATCCTGGATGCGCTCTACGGTTGGGGGTTTGGCGCGGACAGGCCGCACACGAACTTCGATCCGCTGATCGGCTTGAACAACGCCTTTGGCGACATGCTGCTCAACTTCGTCATGGCGATGATGTTCATCGTGCTGCCGACGTTTTGGGTGATGGCATTGGCTTGGGCAGGCGTGCGCACGGGAAATATCGTGCAGGGGTTGTCCACCGCCACCTCGGACGCCAAAGGCGCTGGGGGGCGTGGCGCTGGCATGGCAATGAGCGCCGTATCGAAGAAGTGACCGCCGTTCAGTCGTCGTCGGTCACATGCGGGTCGATGCGCCAATCGCTCTTGTCATAAAGCCCGAAGCCGTTGGGGCCTTCCCTCCACTCGGGTTGCGGTTCCTTTTGATCAGGGTCGTCGTGCTGCACGAGCCATGCAGCAGTTACCGCAAAGGCAAGCAGCAGGGCCAGCCAGAACGCGGAGTAGAGCAGCGCACCGAGCACGGCGAGCTTGACGATCCAGAGCACCGCCGTCGCCGCGCCCGCGGGCACCCCGCGCGTCACCAGCCAGCCGGCGACACGCTGCTCGCGGCGCACGTATCCACGCCAGGCACGGCCAGCCCCCCGGCCCAGCCGGTGGCTCCAGCGCCCGTTGTGCGTGTTGGTGGTCATGCTCATATGCCTCGGCTTCAGTGGTGCCTCACCTCGCGGAGCGGCCGGTCGTGGCCTGCCCTCCAGCATAGACCGCGATCAGGAGGGCGGGTTGCGGCCGGCAGAGCCGGGTTGGCTCGGGTCGCAGGTCGATTAGATTCTGCACGATAAATCAAACCTTATGCTACTTTCCCTGCACGTTACTGCAATGGCTCTAGGGGCGATTGGATTTTGTGTTATTTTTATAACATGGATGGAAATTCTCGGCACCAGGTAATCAAGCGGCTGCAGGCGGGACTCCCCCGCGGGGCGCCGTTCGACCTTGCCACCCTGAGCCAGTTCGGGGTGTCGCCCCAGCTCGCCGCCCACTATGCCGACGGCGGGTGGCTCGTGCGCCTGGCCCATGGCGTCTATGCCTTCCCGAACGATGAATTCGGGGTCTACGGTGCGCTGAAGTTCCTGCAACAGCGCGTGCCCGGCCTGCACGTCGGCGGCAAGAGCGCCCTGGCCCTGCAGGGTGTGCGGCACAACCTGGGCAGCCGGGAGGCGCTGGTGCTGTGGGGCGACGGTCGCTTTGCGTTGCCGGTCTGGTTCACTTCGCGCTTTCCGGCCCGCTACGTCCACGCCCGCCTGTTCGACTGGCCGGATACGGTGTTGGCCGGCAAGACCCTGACCACGCCGCCTGGCCTGCCCGAGGATCTGCGGGTGGCTGCCTCCGAGCGTGCCGTTCTGGAGTTGCTGTACGAAGCCGGCGTCAAGCAGAGCCTCGAAGAGGCCCGCAACATCTTTGATGGACTGCGTTCCCCCCGCAAGGATTTGCTCGGACAACTGCTGTCCTGCTGCACCAGCGTGAAGGCCGTGCGCCTGTTCCTCACCTGGGCGCGCGAGACCAGCCTCGTGGATGTCGATGCCCTGCTGGAGCAGTACCCGGTTCGCACCGGCAGCAACACGCGCTGGATGAGCCGGCTCGATGACGGAACCCTGCTGAGCCTGAAACCTCATGGATAAGACCTACGCGGACACCGTTCGCCTGCTGCTGGCCGTCGCGCCCGACGTGTTCGCCAACGACATCTTCGCCATGAAGGGCGGCACGGCCATCAACCTCTTCGTGCGGGACATGCCGCGCCTGTCGGTGGACATCGACGTGGTGTACCTCCCATGGCAGACGCCGCGCGACGAAGCGCTGCAAGCCATCAACCAGGAGCTGGCCGCCATCGCCACGCGCGTTGCACCACTGGGCGTGCAGACACGCCTGGTTCGCGCCAAGGACCTGGGGGACACCAAGCTGATCGTCGAGAACGACGCCAACCAGGTGAAGATCGAGGTCAACGTCGTGTTCCGAGGCAGCGTGCTGCCCGTCGAGCGGCGGCCGCTGAGCGCCAAGACCAGCGATCTGTTCGGCGTCGAGTTCGAGCTGCCGGTTCTGGCACCGGACGAGCTGTACGCCAGCAAGCTGGTGGCCGCGCTGGATCGGCAGCACCCCCGCGACCTGTTCGACGTGTGGCAGCTCTACGAATCGGGCGACATCAGCGACGGCATGGTCGAGTGCTTCGTGATCTATCTGGCGGGCCACAACCGGCCGCCCCACGAAGTGCTGTTCGGCAACGACAAGGACATCGCCGGCGAGTACGAGCGGGCCTTTGTCGGCATGACCGAAGTGGACTGCTCCCTGGAGACACTGCTCGAAGCTCGCGCCAGGGTGCGGCGCGAGCTGCCACAGCGACTGAGCACCGCTCACAAGCAGTTTCTGAGCGGGCTGGTGCGCGCAGAACCGGACTGGTCGCTGGTGCAATGCCAACACGCCGCTCAACTGCCGGCACTGCGCTGGAAGCTCGCCAATCTCGAAACCTTCCGCAAGCGCCGTCCCGACGACTTCGCAGCGCAATCCGCCGCCCTCGACACCGGCTTGGGCCAGAGCTGACGAACGTCCCGCAGCGCCCCACTTGCCGGGATTGCCCCATGCCGCATTCATCGTGGCACCCGCGAAGCAGCGGCCCTATACCCAAAGGCTTCCGACAAAGGCCAAAGGGCTGGGAAGGGGCAAAGGAAGGGTGCCAAGGGGAAAGGCCCTATCCTGAAAAGGCCAAAAGGCGCCCCGAGCAGCCCGTCATCCGGGGTTCGCCATGCTCTCGCTGTTCCAGCGCAAACGGGTGCCACCCACCGCCGGCACGCCGCCCACCTCCGCCATCGAAACTCCGAAAGGGTCGATGCGGCCGGAGTCGGCCGCATCGCTGCTGGCCACGCCGCGCCGGCAGAAACTGCTGGAACACATCTGGCAGCGCACATCGCTCTCGCGCCGGCAGTTCGCCACGCTCTACCTCGCCCCACTGGAGCGCTACGCCGAGCTGGTCCAGCAGTTCCCGGCCTCCGAGAACCACCACCACGCCTATCCGGGCGGCATGCTGGACCACGGCCTGGAGATCGTCGCCTATGCGCTGAAGCTGCGGCAGTCATACCTGCTGCCTGCGGGCGTCACGCCGGAGGCACAGGCGGCCCAGGCCGAAGCCTGGACCGCAGGCACGGCCTACGCGGCCCTGCTGCACGACATCGGCAAGATTGCGGTCGATCTGCACGTCGAACATGCCGACGGCAGCGTCTGGCATCCCTGGCACGGCCCGCTGCGAAAGCCCTACCGCTTCCGTTACCGAAAGGAGCGCGAGTACCGCCTGCACAGCGCCGCCACCGGGCTGCTCTACGCGCGCCTTCTCGATCGGGACATCTTCGACTGGCTCAGCGGCTATCCCGACCTCTGGGCCGCGCTGCTGTACGTGCTGGCCGGCCAGTACGAGCACGCCGGCACGCTCGGCGAGCTGGTCGTGCAGGCCGACCAGGCATCGGTCGCCCAGGAACTCGGCGGCGATCCCAGCAAGGCGCTGGTGGCGCCCAAGCATGCTCTGCAACGCAAATTGCTCGACGGCTTGCGCTACCTGCTCAAGGAAGCGTTCAAGCTGAACCAGGCCGGCCCGGCGGACGGTTGGCTGACCCAAGACGCCTTGTGGCTGGTGAGCAAGACCGTCTCCGACAAGCTGCGCGCACATCTGCTGTCACAGGGCATCGACGGCATCCCGGCCAGCAATACGGCGGTGTTCAACGTGCTGCAGGATCACGGCATCGTGCAACCGACGCCGGATGGCAAGGCGATCTGGAAGGCTACCGTCACCAGCGACGCGGGCTGGTCGCACGCATTCACCTTCCTGAAACTCTCGCCAGCGATGATCTGGGATGCCGCCGACCGGCCGGCGCCGTTCGCAGGCCGTGTGCAGGTCGAAGAGGAACAAGCGGAGCCGACGCCACAGGCGCCGGCGGTGCCCGATGGGCCGCGCGCGGAAGGCATCGAAGCTGCATCCGCGAGCACGACGCCGATCGCATCCGCAGCCATGGACACCGGCGTGGCCGCGCTGCTCGACCTGCTGGGCGACACCGCTCCACCCACGGCACCGGAGATCCCGAGTTCCCCTGTTGCCGAGCCCGAGCCGGCCCCTTCGACCGTGCCCCCGCCGCAGATGGGCCTCGCGCCTTCCCAGGATCGCGCGGAGCCCTCCGGGGCGCACTTCATGGCCTGGCTGCGTCAGAGCATCCAGACGCGCAAGCTCATCATCAACGACGCCAAGGCCCTGGTGCATACCGTCGCCGGTACGACCTATCTCGTCAGCCCCGGCGTGTTCCAGCGCTACGCGCAGGAGTACCTTCAAGTCGCCGCGCTGGCCAAGCAGGAGAAGCTGGAGGGGTGGCAGTGGGTACAGAAGCGCTTTGAGAAGCTGGGGCAGCACCGCAAGCAGCCGAGCGGGCTGAACATCTGGACCTGCGAAGTCACGGGGCCGCGCAAGTCGCGCCGGCTGCACGGCTATCTGCTCGCCAGCCCGGAGGCGCTGTTCCGGGAGACGCCGCCAGACAACCCATACCTGCGGCTCCTCAACGAGGCCGCAAAGCGCGAAGATTCAGCCCTTGGGGGCAAGGACAACGACGATCAGGGGTAGGCGTGCGACCGCTGTGCGGGCCGGCTTCAATCTGCGGATGGAGCCGACTCTGCCAGCTTGGCTTCGGTCAGAGTCATCAAGTGGGCGGAACTGCATTTCAGCGCACGGGCAATCTTGAGGATGAGAGGGAGCGTGGGCACATGCTCGCCGCGCTCGATCTTGCCCATGTGCGACCGTTCGATGCCGGCCATGTGGGCCAGCGTTTCCTGAGCTATGCCCTGGTTGGTTCTTTCTTCCCGCACGGCAGCCCCAAACGCGATGGCTGGTTCCGCTTCGTAGGTAGTGGTGCCGGTGGGGCGGCCCCTTTGGATCGAACGCTTTGGCATTGCCAAGAGCGTCGAACACGGTCACGATTTAAACCACGTTAAACTTAACTCATCCAACGGCTTCGAGATCAGTTGCCACGAGTTCACCGCCTGGGGGAGCTGGACGTGGAATCGAGTGACATCACCGCCGAAATTCGCATGGCCGTCCTCGGCGAATGGGTGCCTCCCCAGCTCGCCGACGTGCTCGCTCTGCAGCGTGCCGAAGAGCCGGAGACTCATGCCGTCCTGGCCGGCTGGACAGATCCCGGTCGAGGCGCGGAGATGCCGGACGACGGCTTCGACTTCGCCTTGTCTGCGGTTGCCCGGCAGTGGCCTGGCTGGGTATGCGAACCGCTGTGGCATGACACGCTGGCGGTCGCCGTGGCCAAGCGCTCCCACCTGCTGGCCCACCGTGAAGTGCCGTGCGGGGAAGTGCTCAAGCAGCCCTTGATCTGCTCGCAGTCCACGGCCGATGAACCATGGCGCATGACCGTGCAGCGCGTGTTCGAGAACGCGCTGCAGGAGCGGGAGCAAACGGTGGAGACATTCGATGTGGTGATGACGCTGGTTGCCGCCGGGTACGGGATCACCATTGCGCCCGCCGCGAGACTGGCGAGCTACCTACGCCGAGGCATCGCCATGCGGCCGCTGGCCGGCGCACCAACGATCGTGATGGCTTATCTGCTCCGTCGCGAGGCTTCCTTGTCGGACACCCAGGCAAGATTCGCCCGCCGCGCGCGCTTGGTGTCCTGACGGACGCGCGGGGATCGCGGTTTCGCCACGATCCCGCATTCCTGCTGCTAGGCGACCCCGACTCGCGGCGGGGTCCATTCGCTTTCCTTCACGGCTGTGCTCACGGCCATGACGAGCTTGTCGAGATTGCCGGCCGTCACGCCCTCCAGTGCCGAACGCCCCCGCAGCATCGAGCGCGGCTGTAGCAGTGCATGGTAGATCTGCCAAGGGTCCGCACCCCTGGTTAGCTTCAGGACGGACTGGATCAGCTCGTGCTTGAGTGGGTCGAGGTGCCAGTCCGGCACGCGCTGGCCGCGGTTGCCTACGTTCAACGCCAGCAAGTTGCCCGCCTTGATCTCGTAGCTGATCCACCTGCGGGATTTGCCTGCCATCTTGGCAAACGCAGCGACGGGAAGGTTGTGCGGCGCTTCGAAGACATCGAACAGTTCCATCCTCTCGCGCTGAATGTCCGAAGGCACCAGCGGCGCGGCCGATCGAGGGGGCGGAACCGCCGGCAGCCGATGTGCGGCGGCAGAAACCAACGGCATGGCGTCGCCCGGCTTCGTCACGAGCAGGATTGGCGAAGCGGCAACCGGCGCGGAGGGCGCGCTTGCGGTTTGCTCACTCGGAAACGCGGGCACGCCTTCCAGATGCACGGTGAGCGGCATGCTGGCCGCCTCGACCTGGTTCTGCTCGAAGAGGTCGAGCCGATCGGCCCAGTCCTGCATCATGCGGCGACGCTGCTCCACGTACTCGGCATGGTTGTAGGTCGCGCTGACCTTGTTGGGATCGACATGCGAGAGCTGTGCATCCACCCAGACCTTCGGGTAGCCGATCTCGTTGAGCGCAGTGGACATCGTGCCGCGGATACCGTGTCCGGTCAGGCGCTCCTGATAGCCCATGCGTTTGAGCGCACCATTGAGCGTGTTCTCGCTGATGCGCTTCTTCAAGTCGCTGTCGTGCCGGAACAGGTGGCGCTGGGCCGGCTTGAACTCATCCAGCAGGTGCCGGACGATCTCCATGGC
The DNA here is from genome assembly GCF_019634775.1 of Dokdonella sp. Classification (NCBI taxonomy): domain Bacteria; kingdom Pseudomonadati; phylum Pseudomonadota; class Gammaproteobacteria; order Lysobacterales; family Rhodanobacteraceae; genus Dokdonella; species Dokdonella sp. The sequence goes on along the minus strand of NZ_JAHCAS010000001.1, from coordinate 2,141,062 downwards.
CTGAATCGACAGCGGCACGATGTAGGGCGGGATGTCCTTCGGCTGCTGCCGCTTCTTGCGCATATCCAACTGGAGTTGCTTCACGACGTCGGGTGGGATGATCCACAACCCCCGGTCCAGATCAAATTGATCCGGCATCGCCTGTCGCAGCTCGCCGGTTCGCACGCCGGTCAGCAGCAATAGCCGCAGCCCGAGCTGGGTCTGCCGCCTGCCGCGATAGCTGCGCAGACGCTGCAACAGCTTCGGCAGCTCGGCCATGCGCAGGAACGGGTTGTGGTTGACGGGTGGCAGCGGCAGCGCCACCACATCGAGATCGGCGGCGGGGTTCTGCTCCAGGCCCGGCACGATCACCAGCGCGTAGCGGAACAGTTGGTTGAACCACGTTCTGACTTTCTCGGCGACGGAGAGCGCCTTGCGCTTCTCGATCTTGGCGATCACCTCCAACAGGTCGGGACGCTTGATCTCATAGACCGACCGCTTGCCCAAGGCGGGCAGCACATCCTTGTCGAAGATGCGCGGAAGTATCGAAAGGGTCGTCTGCCGGCCTTCCTTGAGGCTGAGCCCGCGATGCTTGAGCCACTTGCGATACACCGCCTCGAAGGTGTTTTCGTCGGCGAGCCGGACAGCGGTGCGCTTCTGCTTGCGGTGAACGCGAGGATTGGTGCCTTTGGCCAGCAGGGCGCGCGCTTCGTCGCGCAGGCTGCGGGCCTCGCGAAGCGTCACCTCCGGGTAGGTGCCGAGCGACATCCGCTTCTGCTTGCCCGCCCAGTAGTAGCGGAAGTGCCAAGTCCTGCCCCCGGCAGCGGTGACGGCCAGGGAGAGGCCATCCAAGTCAGGGAGGGTGTATGCCTTGCCAGTTGCCTTGGCCTGCCGAACGGCCAGGTCTGAGAGTGCCATGCTCTTGCTCCTGAACATGAGTCAGGAACCAGATGCTGGTCACGTCGACCTCGCCCCTCCATCAACAATCCGGAATCAGCCGCACCCGCAAAAATGGACTTGTTTGTGGACTTAAAAGTCCCGGCTGTAGGCGGATCGCAGTGGACCGCGGCAGAACGTCAAAGAGAGGAAAAGTCCTTGTGTGGCAACGACTTGCAGGCTCTCTTGGACTTCTGCGGAAGTCCGCAGATTGATGCAGTGGAGCGGGTGAAGGGAATCGAACCCTCGTCAGTAGCTTGGGAAGCTACAGCTCTACCATTGAGCTACACCCGCTTGCAGCGCGCAGGGTAAACGCGCGGGGCTGGGCGCGGCAAGCCGTGCCCCGGCCCGGCGGCAGCCCCCTTGGTTCGACTCGGCACCCGCCCGCTCGAATGCAAGTATTCGTAAACTCCATGCCACTTGTGCAAGGCGTGGCCGTTTCGCGTTGCACGGATACCACTCATTCAGCCAGCGTGCGCTGTGATACGGCCGCGCGACGATCGTCCGCGACGGCGCTCCGGGGGTGGTCCCCGGCCCGGTCCGACACGCCACAGGAGAGTTCGAAATGCTCACCCGATTCCGATCCATGTCAGGCGCCCTCACGGCGATGCTTGCCCTGGCCGCGGTCGCCGTATCGACGCCGGCGCTGGCCGACCCACCCGGGCGCGTCGTTCGACTCGGCTACATGAGTGGAGACATCAGCTTCCAGCAGGGCGGTGACGATCGCTGGACCGAAGCCAGCCTCAACCGCCCGTTGGTACCCGGCGATGGCCTCTATGTCGATCGCGCCTCGCGTGTCGAAATGGAAGTCGGCGCCGCCACCGTCCGCCTCGACGAGCGCAGCCAGTTCCGCGTGCTCAACCTCGACGACAGCTTTGCCCAGATGGAGCTGACCGAGGGTGTGCTGAACCTGCGCGTGCGTCGCGTATTCGAAGGCGACAGCTACGAGATCGACACGCCGACCCTGGCCTTCGTCGTCGATCGGCCCGGCAGTTATCGCGTCGACATCGCCCCCGACGGATCTTCGACCATGATCACCGTCTTCGAGGGCGGCGGCACGGTCTATGGTGAAAACAACGCGCGCTATTCGGTCGACGGTGGTCGCAGCTTCCGCTTCTACGACTCGTCTCTGCGTGACTACGAAACCCTCAATCTGCCGCGCCCGGACGATTTCGATCGCTGGTGCCAGGAGCGCGATGGCCGCTACGAACGCTCGGTCTCGCGCCGCTACGTGTCGGAGGAAGTGATCGGCTACGCCGACCTCGACGACTACGGCAGCTGGAGCACGGTCGAAACCTACGGCTCGGTCTGGTTCCCGACCCGCGTCGACATCGGCTGGGCGCCATACCGCCACGGCCGCTGGATGTGGATCGACCCCTGGGGCTGGAGCTGGGTCGACCGTTCACCGTGGGGCTTCGCGCCGTTCCACTACGGCCGCTGGTGCCAGGTCGGCAGCCGCTGGGGCTGGGTGCCCGGTCCGCGCCACGTGCGTCCGGTGTATGCGCCCGCACTCGTCGCCTTCGTCGGCGGCCACAACTTCGGCGTGAGCATCAATGTGGGTGGTCCGATCGGCTGGTTCCCGCTTGGCCCGCGCGACGTGTACGTGCCGTGGTACCGCGGTTCGCGCACCTACTTCAACAACATCAACGTGCACAACACCACGATCATCAACAACATCCACATCACCAACGTCTACAACAATTATTCGCGTGGACGCCCGGTGAACAACTTCAACTACGCCTTCCGCAACAATGAGCGAGCGTTCTCTGCGGTCTCGCGTGAGGATTTCGTCGGTGCCCGCCAGGTCGACCGCAGCCTGCTGCGTGTCGACCGCGCCCAGCTCGGCCGTGGCGAGGTGCTGAGCCGCGTCGATGTCACGCCGGTCGCGGCGAGCTTCCGCGGCGGCAGCGAGACCGTCAACCGCGTACGCCAGCCTTCGGTCGACGTCGCGCGTCGCAGCGTCATCGCACGTACCGAGCCTACGCGCACCCCGGCGATCCAGAATCGCCTGCGTGAGATCGAGCGCAACGGCAACCAGCCACTCGCCATGAACGAGATGCGCGACATCGCGCGACAGGCGCCGGCACCTGCGGTGCGTGCGGAGCGCGTGCGCGTGGTCGGCAATGCTGCTGAAGGGACGCCGCGAACGGCACAGCCCCTGCCCCCGCGCGAGGCGGGCGAGCGCAGCCGTGCACCGGTCACCAGGACGGCCGTCGAACCGGTTCGTGATGCACGCACCGGTCGCGAAGATCAGCGCGCGCCGACTCCGGTCGCACCGTCGCGCAGTTCCCAGGGAATGGAGACACGCAGGCAGCCCGTGGATGCGAACGACCGCCGCTTGCCGTCGAGCGGCTATGCCCCCGCGCGCGAGACACGGATGCGCGAGGAGCGTGGCCCGCAGCCGTCGCGTGACGTGCAGGTGATCGGTCGCGATGGAAGCACGGCACCGGTTCGCACACAGGCGCCGACGAGCGAACGTCGCGTGGCGCCGCGCAGCAACGACGACCAGGGCAGGGGAATCGCGATTCCCCAGCGCCAACCCATCGAACGCCGCGAAAGCGTGCAGACTCGCCAGGCGCCGGTGCCGGTCGAGCGGCGCGAGCCGGCGCGGTCCGAGCGGAGCGCACCAATCTATCGCGACAACAGTCCGCAGCCGCGCAGCGTGCAACCGCAGGCACCACAGCGCATCGAGCGTAGCGTGCCGGTCCAGCAGGCGCCCCGGGTGCAGCCGCCGCAGCGTGTCGAACCGGCGGCGCCGCCCCCGGTCCAGCGGTCGAATCCGCAACCCGTCCAGCGCTCGATGCCGCAACCGACCCAGCGTTCCGCACCGCAGCCACAACCACGCGAGCAGGAGGCTCAGGGTCGCAGCGGTCGCCAGGACGGTGGCAATGAACGCAGGCGTCGCGAAGATTGATCCATAGCAGCGCTCGCGAGACCGACGACGCCACGCCTCAAGCGTGGCGTCGTCGTCTCTGGTGCCGGAAAGGTGCCCGTCACCGGGGCCTCGAAGGCCACGCCCTCCGCGCAGCCCGCGTTCGCAGGGGCTAGAATATGCGCCCATGAAGATCACGCTCAACGGCGAATCGCGCGATATCGATGCGGTGCGCACGGTCGCCGACCTGCTCGCCCATGCCGGCTATGGCGACCGTCGCGTGGCGGTCGAGGTGAACCGCGCGATCGTGCCGCGCAGCGAACATGCCTCGCGCGCGCTGGCCGAAGGCGACCGCGTCGAGATTGTCCATGCCATCGGCGGCGGCTGAGCACCGGCATCACAGGTCGACGCCGCCTCCCTCCATGAAGAACCTCCAACGACCACAGCGACCCGACCTTCGATGCCCCACCAAGACGATCTCCTGACCATCGCCGGACGCCCGTACCGCTCGCGCCTGCTCACCGGCACCGGCAAGTTCCGCGACCTCGAGGAAACCCGCCTCGCCACCGAGGCCGCCGGCGCAGAAATCGTCACCGTCGCCATCCGCCGCAGCAACATCGGACAGGATCCTGGCCAGCCGAACCTGCTCGACGTGCTGCCGCCGTCGCGCTACACGATCCTGCCGAACACGGCCGGCTGCTACACCGCCGACGATGCCGTGCGCACGCTGAAGCTGGCGCGCGAACTGCTCGACGGCCACACACTCGTCAAACTCGAAGTGCTCGGCGATGCGAAGACGCTGTTCCCCGACGTCGTCGAAACCCTGCGCGCGGCCGAGCAGCTCGTCGCCGATGGCTTCGACGTGATGGTCTACACCTCGGACGATCCGATCCTCGCGCGCCGCCTCGAGGAGATCGGCTGCTGCGCAATCATGCCGCTGGCCGCGCCGATCGGCTCGGGACTTGGCATCCAGAACCGCTGGAACCTGCTCGAGATCGTCGAGAACGCGAAGGTGCCGGTGCTCGTCGATGCCGGCGTTGGCACGGCCTCGGATGCAGCCATCGCGATGGAACTCGGCTGCGACGGCGTGCTGATGAACACGGCGATCGCAGGCGCGCGCGAACCGGTGCTGATGGCCCGGGCGATGAAGCATGCCGTCGAGGCCGGTCGCCTGGCCTTCCGCGCCGGGCGCATTCCGCGCAAGCGCCATGCCTCGGCCTCGAGTCCCATCGACGGCACGATCGCTTGAGCATGGGCGGACACGAAGCCATGGAGGACACCGACCGGCGCGGCCAGCACGAACGTCGCGTGCGCAGTTTCGTGCTGCGCCAGGGCCGCACGACGCCGGCCCAGGAACAGGCCTTCGAACGGCACTGGCAACGCTACGGGCTCGACTACACGGGCCAGCCGCGCGATTTCGCCGCCGCCTTCGGCCGCGTCGCGCCACTGGTGCTCGAAGTCGGCTTCGGCAACGGCGAGCAGCTGCGGCATGCCGCGCAGCACGAACCGCAACGCAACTTCATCGGCGTCGAGGTACACCGACCGGGTGTCGGCCGCCTGATGAACGCGCTCGCCGCCGACGGCAGCGACAACGTGCGCATCTATCGCCACGACGCCGTCGAGGTGCTCGCGCACGAAGTCGTCCCGGCCGGCCTCGACGAGGTGCGCATCTACTTCCCGGATCCGTGGCCGAAGAAGCGCCACCACAAGCGCCGTCTCGTCCAGCCCGGCTTCATCGATCTCGTCGCCACGCGCGTGCGCGCCGGCGGCCTGCTGCACCTGGCCACCGACTGGGCCGAGTACGCCGAACAGATGCACGCCGTGGTCGGCGCTAGCGCACACTGGCGCAACCTCGCCGAACCGGGACCGTGGTCGCCACGCCCGGCCTGGCGCATCGAGACCCATTTCGAACGCCGCGGCCTGCGCCTCGGCCATGGCGTATTCGACCTTCTTTTCGTGAGAACCTGATCGACCACACACCTTCCGCGACGACGAGACCGCAGCCTCCCGCCCGATGGACATGAGCCTCACCCTGACGACCGAAATGGCCATCGTGCTCGGCCTGCTCGCGTTCACCCTGCTCATGCTGGTCCTCGAGTGGATCCGTGCCGACCTGGTGGCCCTCCTCGTCATCGTCGTCGTCGGCGTGACCCGCCTGATGCCGGTCGACCGCCTGTTCGACGGTTTCGCCGGAAACGCCGTCATGTCGCTGATCGCAGTCATGATCATGGGCGCAGGGCTCGACCGCACCGGCGTGCTCGGCAAGGCCGCCTCGTTCATCCTGCGCCTGGCCGGCGGCGTCGAGGCGCGCGTGTCGAACCTGGTCAACGCCATGGTCGGCAGCATGTCGGCGATCATGCAGAGTCAGGCACTGGCCACGCTGTTCATGCCGGTGGCGAGCCGCATCAGCGCACGCACCGGCATCCCGCTCAAGCGCCTGCTGCTGCCGATGGCGTGCTGCATCCTCGCCGGCACGAACATCACGATGATCTCGAACTCGCCACTGATCCTGCTCAACGATCTCATCGCCAGCGCGAACCGCAACCTGCCGCCCGGTGCCCAGAGCATCGAGGCGTTTCCGCTGTTCTCGATCGCTCCGATAGGCATCCCGCTGCTGGTGATCGGCCTCGTCTACTTCGCCTGGCTGACGCCACGGCTGTGGCCGGGCGACGACGAAGAGCGTCAGAAAGTCACCCCGGGACGCACCGAGACCTACTTCGCCGAGACCTACGGCATCGATGGCGAGGTCGTCGAACTCGTGGTCACCGCCGAGAGCCCGTTGGTCGGCATGAGCGTCCTCGAAGCGGAACAACTGCACGGCGCGCCGTTGGTGCTTGCCCTGAAGACCGGCAACGAGGCGCGCCTCGCACCACCCGGCGACCAGATGATCTGGGTCGGCAGCGTGCTCGGCGTGCTGGGGAAGCGCGAAGCGGTCAACGAGTTTGCCAACAACCAGTTGTGCCGCGTGCAGCCACGCTTGCGCCATTTCGGCGACATGTTCAATCCGACCCGTGCCGGCATCGCCGAAGCGGTGATTCCGCCGAATTCACGCTGGATCAAACAGCTCGTCGGCGACCTGCGCATGCGCAAGCGCTTCGGCATCAGCGTGCTCGCGGTGACGCGCGGCGAGCAGGTGTTCCGTGAAGACGTGCGCCAGATAGCCTTGCGGCCCGGCGACACGCTGGTCCTGCACGGCCTTTGGCGCGACCTGTCCCTGGCCGCCGAATCGCGCGATTTCGTCGTCGTCACCGATTTCCCGCAGGACGAACAGCGCCCAAGCAAGATCTGGCATGCGGTGACGTTCTTCGCCCTGGCCATGGGGCTCGGCCTGTTCACCAATCTGCCGCTCGCCCTGGCCATGCTGGTCGGCGCCAGTGGCATGCTGCTGGCCGGCGTCCTCAGCATGGACGAGGCCTACCACGCCATCAACTGGAAGACGATCTTCATCCTCGCCTGCCTGATCCCGCTCGGCGGCGCGATGGACTCGACCGGCACCGCGGCCTGGATAGCGCAAGAGGTGATGGTCTACCTCGGCGGCCTGCCGCCCTGGGCCATGCAGGCCTTCATCGCGATCCTCGCCCTGCTGCTCTCGCAGGTCGTCTCCAACGTCGGTGCGGCGGTCATGATGGTGCCGATGGCGATCAACATCGCCCTCGCCTCCGGCGGCAACCCGGCCGCGTACGCGCTGATCGTGGCGATCTCGACCTCGAACACCTACCTGCTGCCGAGCGCGAACCCGGTGATGCTCGTGGTGGCCGGACCGGGCGGCTACCGGCGCAGCGACTTCCTGCGCGTCGGCCTGCCGCTGACGATCATGATGCTGGTCGGTACCCTGGTACTGGTGAATCTCGTGTTCAATCGCGGCTGACGCGGACCGCATGCCGCGCCGCGTACTGCTGTCCTCGCGTTCCGGCAAGGACAGCGCGTGGTCCCTGCATGTGCTCCGGCAGACGCCGGATGTCGAAATCATCGGCCTCCTGACCACCATCAACTCGCCGCATGATTGCGTCACCATGCATTCGACCCGGCGCAACATCCTCGAAGCGCGGGCGGTGGCTGCCGGACTCACCCTCCAGTCGATCCCGTTGCCGTGGCCCAGGGAACAGGTACCGGTCAGCGAGTTCCACTCGCCGGAGGGTCACCCGGCGCTGGCTCCACACCGGCCGGCGTCGCCGGGCTCGTGAAAGCCAGCGGCGCATCCGTCTGGGCAGCGACTGTCTCCAGTTCGACCTCGGTGGACAGGCCAAGCACGCGCGCGGGACGACACAGATGCGAACCGGTTGAGCGCTGGCAGGCACCCGCTTCCTCGATGAGGCCACGCGAAATGCCGGCGAAGACGAAATCCTGACGGAAACGCTGGCCGCTGACCCGCGCGGAATCGCGTGGATCGAAGCGCCACTGGCGCAACGCATGGCGTGCAGCATTGGCGAACATTCCGCGCGCGTCACCAGAGACGACGTTGATGTCACGCACACTGCCGTTGCGCTCGAGTGAGAACTCGAACTCCACATGGCCACGCGAGTCGTCGGAAGCAACTTCCGGATAGACGGGATCGACGCGACGCACGAGTTTGGGCGCACGGCTCGGTTGACGAAGCGGACGCACCTGCGGCACTTCGGCGGCGGGAACCATCGTCGCCTCCAGGTCGGAAACCTCGAACGCCGCGGCGGCGACCGCACCCTCGGTCCTGGCCGGTGGAGGCACGGGGAGCAACACCGGAACGGGCGCGCCATCGTCGCCCTCCTCCTCGGTCCGGTCGGGCAAGGCGGGAGCCGATGAATGCTCGCTCCCTGCGGCTGCCAGCGGCGGATCGAGCCTGGGCAGCGCTATATCGGCCGGCGCAACGGACGTGTCGAGCCGGTCCATGATCGGTGCGGCTTCGCGCGAGGCGACCGGGTCCAGCGTCCGCGCCGTGACCACATCGTCGTCCCAATGCGATATCGCCAACGCCACGGCGAACACGCCAACCCCACCGGCAAGCGCGAACCAGGCACCGCGCGGGCGTGCATCGGGCATGGATGGCAGGCCGACGATGCGGCGCACGCGATCGAGCAGACGTCCACCCGAAGCCGCGACCGCCAGTTGCGGCGGAAGCTGGCGCAGGTGTTCCAGCGCTGCCAGTGTGCGTGCGTACTCGTGCGGCTCGCCTTCGGTCAGGTGCAACACGAGACGGTCGCAGCAGATCTCGCGGTCGTGGCGAACCTCGCGCGAGATCCAGTGCACGACAGGGTGGTAGAAGAGCAAGGTCTCGATCGTCGCCTGAACGAAATTGACGAGATGATCGTGGCGACGCAGATGGCCGAGTTCGTGGGCAAGGATCAGCTCGAGCTGATGGCGAGGAAAGCCGAGCACGACGGCTGCCGGCAGCAGGATCACCGGATTGAACCACCCGATCAGGGTCGGCGTGTCAAGGTGTCGCGAGACCAGCACGCAAACGCCACGAACCCCACCGAACCGCGCAGCCACACGCATGAACAATGCATCGACTTCCGCCTCGCGCCACGCCAGGCGCGTGGCGATGTGCTCGAGCGCGCGCCACTGGCACAGCGCACGCGCGGTCATGATGACGACTCCGGCCACCCAGGCTGCAACCAGCCACGACAGGTCGATCGAGGCGAGGAATCCGGTCGCACCCACACCGATGGGTGCCATCGCGAGCGCCGCCAGTTCGACCGACGCACCTGCCTCGGCCACGACTGCCGACGGTCGCAGCAGCCACAGTGTGACGAGTGGACAAGCCACGAGCGCTGCCAGCGCAACAAGCCCGACCGCATAGCGGGCCTCGCCGTGATCGCGCGGGATCAGCGCGCGCACTACGGCATAGGCGAGACCGACTGCGGCACCCTGCCAGAGGAAATGCACGAGCATCCAGCCAAACGCGTGGATCCACGCCTGCAGGCCATCGACACTCACCGACTGATCCTCGACTCAAGGCGGTCCAGCAGCGCACGGATCTCCTCGAGTTCCTCGCGACTGGCCTTCTGCCCACCACCGAGCGCCTGCAGGACGAGTTGCGATGGCGAGCCGTCGAACACGCGCTGGACGAGATCGGCGAGGAAACGCTTCTGCGTCGAGGCCTTGCTCACTACCGGACTGTAGACGTGGGCACGCTGCGAATCATCACGCTCGACCAGGCCCTTTGCGTGCATGATCTGCAGCATCTTGAGGGCCGTGGTGTAGCCGGTTCCGTCTTCGCGATAGAGCGCCTCGTGGACGTCACGCACGGTCGACGGGCCGCGCTCCCACAACGTGTTCAGGATCGCCAGTTCCGCCTCGGTCGGCTTTGGCAGATTGTCGGATTTTCCCTGCATTGCATCGAACTCCTGCGACGACTTGCATGCCAAGCCCGCTCCATGTGGACCGAGCCCCGTTCCAGCTCGATCAGATACCGCTTCCTCGCGTGCCCAGTGGGCGGCGCTCGCGCAGGTCCGTCCGTGCCGCGTCACCGCGCGCACGACGCTCGGCCACGGTCATGCATACCTTCTGCGCACGGTTCGAACCGATCGTGCGCACCTGCTCGCAGATGAGACGATCATCCTCGTTGCCGCTGAGGACGGCATTGATCTCCTCGCTCGCATTGATGAGGGCAAGCTCGTCCTTGCGGCCGAATTTCGCACGCATCTGATGCTTGTCGTACAGGCCCTGCAGCACATCGAGCTGCTTGCCGACACGCACCTGCTCCTCGCTCGAGAGCTTGTCGTACTTGCCGCCTTGCGCCATCTCCCGACGCAACTCGTCAGCCTGCTTGCGAAATTCGGCAGCGCTGGTCGCATCGAGCGGAAACACCACATTCGCTGCCGACGCCGCCATCGGGACGCACAGGCCGAGCATGAGGATGGAAGACAGGATCAATCGGGAAAACATGGGCGTGGATCTCTCCGGAATGTTGGGCTGGGGCGACACGGAAGGTGGCGGTCACGCCCGTTTCCCCGTGCGGATCGCAGCCTATTCCGGTCCACCACCCCTGTCAACGACGACTATCGTACTTTGCCGGGGCTGAAGGGTGTCTGTGTTCAGCCGGCATCCGCCGCAGCGATGACCTTGCCGTCCTCCACCCGCACCGGGATGGCAACCAGGCCGCTGCGGCAGGGGCCGCCGACGCAAGCGCCCGAGGCGACCGCAAAGGTTGCCCCGTGCGCGGCGCAGGTGATGCGACTGTCCTTGACCAGAAAGCGGCCCGGCACATAGTCGAGCGCCCTGCCCGCATGCGGACATTCGTTGTGGTAGGCGAACACGCGTCCACCTTCGCGCAACAGGATCACCCCGAAGCCACCGGTCGCCGATTCGATCGTCACGCCGATCGCGCCACCATCAGGGATCTCTTCGAGACGACACAGGAATGGAGCTTCGTTCATGCCAACCTTCGACACTTGCGCGCAATGCGGACCGCCCCAAGACTAGGGACGCTTCGATGTATTCCGCAAGGGCGCGGTGCCTGCGCGAGCGGTCCACGAAGCCGTACGAGGAGCCGCCATGCTGCATGTCCAGTTCCGTCCACGCCATCCGCTGGCGCGCTTGCTCGCCGGCGTCCTCGCCCTGCTCGCGCTCGCCGCCGTCATCGCGCTCGGCGTGTTCGCTCTCGCCGCCCTGATCGTGGGTGGCCTGCTGTGGTGGGGCATCAATGCCGTGCGCCGCACCTTCGGCGCGCCGCCAGCGCCCGTGCAATCAGCGACATCGGAGGTGATCGACGGCGAGTTCACCGTCGTCCAGGTGCGTCCGCAACGTCCTTCGCGCTGAGTCCGTTGGCTCCACACCGCCACGGCCGAGTGGCCCTGTCGGCGTGGGCCGGGTAGCAGCGACGATGACCACCCCCTGTCCTGTCTTCGTTCGATCGAACTCGCGCCGATGAACCTGGCCCCGAATCCACGCGTGCTGGTGCCGCTGGCCCTGCTCGCGGTCTACCTCGTCTGGGGATCCACCTATCTCGCGATCCGCCTTGCCCTCGAAAGCTGGCCGCCGTTCACGATGGCGGCGACCCGCTTCCTCGTCGCCGGTGGTGTGCTGTACGCCTTCCTGCGCTGGCGCGGCATGGCCGCACCGACGCGCCCCCAATGGATCAATGCGGCGTTCAGCGGCACCCTGCTGCTCGGCCTCGGCAACGGTCTGGTCTGCTACGCCGAACAGTCGGTGGCCTCCGGCATTGCCGCCGTCGCGGTGGCCGGCATGCCGCTGTTCGCGGCAGTCTTCACCGGGCTGTATGGGCAATGGCCGCGACGTGCGGAATGGCTCGGTCTCGCTGTCGGCTTCGCCGGCGTGATCCTGCTCAATCTCGGTGCCGGCATGAGCGCAGCTCCGCTCGGCGCGATCGCGCTGATCACCGCTGCGGCGGCCTGGGCGTTCGGATCGGTGTGGAGCCGCCGCCGCAACATGCCACCGGGAGCGATGAACACGGCCGCGCAGATGCTCTGTGGCGGAGCAGCGCTCACCCTCGGCGCACTGCTCGCCGGCGAACGCCCGCCGGCATCGCCGAGCCTCGACGCAACCCTCGCCCTGGTCTATTTGATCGTGTTCGGCTCGCTGCTCGCCTTCACCGCCTATCTCTACCTGCTGCAGGCGGTGCGACCCTTGCTGGCGACGAGCTATGCCTATGTCAACCCGCCGGTCGCCGTGCTGCTCGGCGCCTGGTTCGGCGGCGAAACGATCCATGCTGGCGACGTCGCCGCCATGGCGATCATCCTCGCCGGCGTCGCCCTGATAACGCTGACGAAATCGCAACCGCGCGTGCCAGCCGGAAGGCCCGGTCCGAACGTGGAAGATTGATTTCCGCAGGGGCTCAGCCCGTGCGCGATTGCTCTTTGGCGACCGTGCGACGAGCGCGCGCAGGGCGCGCTCCCACAGCCAGGATCATTTGTCGAATACGTCGTGTCACGACTCGCGCAAAGCGGTGGTGACCGGCAGGCTTGCAGCGCGCAGGGCCGGCAGCAGGCCGCCGATGAAACCGATCGCCAGCGCCCACTTGAGCCCGTTCGACAGCAACGCCGGCGACACGCTGAACTGGAATACGACCTGACTGAAGTTCGCCCCCAGCGTCGACACCGAGTAACTGTCGAAGATCAGCCAGGCGACCAACCCGCCGAACACGCCACCGGCCAACGCAAGCAACATCGTTTCGAGCATGACCGACACGATCACCGGCGGCGCACGAAAGCCGATCGCGCGCAGCGTGGCGATCTCGCGCGCCCGCGCCGCCACGGCGGCATACATCGTGTTGAGCGCGCCGAAGATCGCACCGATCGCCATGATGACCGCGATGGTGATGCCGACTACGCGGATGAGCTTGCTGAGGCCTTCGGACTGCGCGGTGTAGTAGTCGAGCGTAGTCTTCGCATCGACCTTGAGGCGTGGATCGGTCGCGATCGCGGCCTTGAGCGAGTCGAGTGCCTCCGGCGAGGTCAGGCGCACGGTCATCGACTGGTAGCCGCCGGTACGCCGGTACGCGGCCGCCACGGTGTCGACGTCGCCAAGCAGTTCCGATTCATGCGCATCACCCGATTCGAACACGCCGACGATCGTCCACTGCTGGTTGTTGAGGTTGATCGACGCGCCGGGTTCGAGTCCGGCGAACTGGTTGCGCGCCCCGCGGCCGACGATCATCTCGCGCAAGCCCGGGGTGAATGCGCGACCCTCGACGATCTTCACATTCGGCCGCACCGCCCAGGCCTGTGGCCCGACGCCGCGCACCTCGACGTTGGCATCGGTACCGCTCGATTTCTTCGGCAGGTTGGCGACGACGACGAGTTCCGGCGAGGCGATCGGCCGACCCTCGGCATCACGCAGGATGCCAGGCAGTTGCCCGAGCAGGGTGACATCCTGGCGACCGAGACCAGAACTCAGTTCGGCGGTGGCGCCACCGCGCAGGATGATCGCGGTCGAGGTATCGCCGGTGCTCTTCAGGGTTCGGCTGAGGCCTTCGCCCATCGCCAGCAGCGCAACCAGCACACCCACCACACCCGCGATGCCGACCACGATCACCGATGAGGCGCCGAGGCGCTGACCAATCGTCGACACGCCGATCCAGGTCGCCGATGCGGCCTGCCGGCCGCTGCGCGTGAGCAGCATCCATGCACCGAGCAGCGCAGCCAGCACGATCAGGACCGACCACGGCAGGATCACCCAGAGGGCGACCGAACCCAGGATGAGCAGGGTGACGCCGAGGCCACGAAGGATTGATTTGAGGATGCGCATGCGGGTCTCCTATCGGCCAGCCAGGGCGTCAACGATCTTCAGGCGCATCGCGCGCAACGCCGGCAGCACGCCGACGAGCAGGCCGATCGCAAGCATCACCGCGATGCCGACACCCCAGGTACGGGCGCCGACCGGCGGCAGTTGCAACATGCCGCCGCTCGCCGCTTCGAGCGCCGGCAGGATCATGGCGACCAAACCGAGTCCGAGCACGCCGCCGAGCACGATCAACAACACTGCTTCGGCAAAAACGAGACCGAGCACGCTGCGGTCGGAAAACCCCATCGTCTTCAGCGTTGCCAGTTCCGGAATGCGCTCGCGCACGGCCTGCGCCATGGTGTTGCCGGTCAACAGCAGCAGGGTGAAGAACACGGCGGCCATGATCGCGCTGACGATCAGGCCGATATCACCGAGCTGCTTGGCGAACGAGAGGCTGAATGCCTGCTCGGTCTGGGTTTTCGTCTCATGGTCTGAGTTCGCCGACAACGCATCGATCGCCTTGGCGACGCTGTCCGACTGTGCCGGATCGGTGACCCGCAGGATGATCCAGCCGACCTGGCCGGAGCCATAGGCGTTGGCTTCGTCGAAATAGTCCCAGCGGAAATAGAGCTGCTGTTCGATGCCGCGCAGCTTTTCCTCCTTCACGCTGAAGGTGCCCACCAGGTCGAAGGTCCAAGTCGTCTCGCCACTCGCCCTGTCCGGGAAGATCGCGCCGGTGACCACGACCTTGTCACCGGCCTTCCAGCCGAAACGTTTCGCCAGCGCCTCGCCGACGATCGCGCCGGTGCGCGTACGCTCGAACGCCGCGCGCACCTCGGGTGCAATGGCGATCTCCGGGTAGACATCGAAATAGTTCGAGCCGATCGCGATGTTGAAACCCTGATTCTTCGGGTCCTTGTAATAGCCGCCGAACCAGTTCGCCCAGGTCACCACTTTCACGCCGGGCGTGGCCTCGATGCGCGGCAGCAGGCTCTGCGGCAGGCTCTGGATGATCGAGAAGCGCGACGCGACGACCATGCGATCGACGCCAGCAGCCTCGCCGCCGGAATTGAACGCGACACGTACGCTGTCGAGCAGGCCGAAGAGCACGAACGCGGCCATCACCGACAGCAGCGTCAGCGTCGTGCGCGTCTTGCGCCGGAACAGCGCTGCCCAGACCAGATGGAAGTATTTCATCGAAACTCCTCCGCTCAGGTCATTGCCTGCTCGACCAGCGAGCCCTTGTCCAGATGCAAAGTGTGCGTGGCGTATTCGGCGGCCTTCGGATCGTGGGTGACCATGATGATGGTCTTGCCATGCTCGCGGTTGAGCTGCTGCAGGAGGGTCAATACCTCCTCGGCGGCCTGGCGATCGAGGTCGCCGGTCGGCTCGTCGCAGACCAGCAGGTTCGGATCCGACACGATCGCGCGCGCGATGGCGACGCGCTGCTGCTGGCCGCCCGAAAGCTCGCTCGGCTTGTGGCTGGCACGATCGGCGAGGCCGACGAGCTGCAGCGCGATGGCCGCATTGCGTTTGCGTTGCGCGGCCGAAAGACGGGTCAGCAGCAGCGGTACTTCGACATTCTTCTGCGCGCTCAACATCGGCAGCAGGTTGTAGAACTGGAAGACGAAGCCGACGTTGGCCGCGCGCCACCTTGCCAGCGCGCCGCCACCGAGGCTGTCGATGCGCTGGCCGCCGACCGCGATCGCGCCGCTGCTCGGCGAATCGAGGCCGCCGATGAGATTGAGCAAGGTCGTCTTGCCGGATCCCGACGGCCCCATCAGGGCGAGGAAGTCGCCCTGCGCGATGTCGAGGTCGACGTTGTGCAGCACCTCCACCTTCTGCTTGCCGCGCGCATAGACCTTGCTGACGCCGCGAATCTCGACGATGTTCGTCATGTTGCCTCCAATGTGCATGCCAGCCGTTGCCGGCGACGCCTGATTCGATGATTGCCGACTACCTGTCGCTGACGTCCACACGCGCACCATCCGCCATTTCCGCCGGAGGAGCACGCACGACGCGTGTCGAAGCGACGATGCCTTCGACCAGACGCAGTTCGCCATGAGCCTGACCCGGCGTCACCGCCTGCACTCGCACGCGCGCGCCATCGATGACGAACACGACGCTGCGCCCGTTGCGCTCGACGATCGCCGTGGCCGGCACCAGCACGCCCTTCGGCGGCGGTGGCGCGGCATCGTCCGATGTGGACCCTTCGTCCATGAACGACACGCGCACGCCCATGTCCGGCAGCACGCGAGGATCCTTCTGCTCCAGGCCGATGCGCACCTTGACCGTGGCCTTGCCGCGGTCGGCGGTCGGGATGATCGCGATCACGCGCGCAGGGATCTTCCAGTCCTGGTAGGCATCGAGCACGGCCTCGGCCGGCGCACCGGCGCGCACGCGGTTGATGTAGGCCTCGTTGACGTCGACCTCGACCTCGAGCGAATCCATGTCGACAATCGTGCCGACGCCGGTGCGGGTGAAGCCGCCACCGGCGGAAAGCGGCGAAACGATTTCGCCGACCTGGGCCGCCTTGGCGATGACAATGCCGGCGAATGGCGCACGCACGGTGGTGTAGTCGAGCTGTACCTGGGCGCTGCGCAACTGCGCCTCGGCGAGGTCGACGAAACGCTGTTGTGCGGTGAGCTGGGCGACCAGCGCGTCGACCTCGGTGCGCGCCGCCTCGGCCGCCTGGCGCGAGACAAGCTTGCGGCCGACCAGATCATCGAGGCGCTCGCGGTCGCGGCGAGCCTGGTCGAGGCGGGCGCGGTATTGACCGACCTGGGCGCGCGCCTGGGCGAGCTGCGCCTCGGCCTGGCCAAGCGCGGCACGCTGTGCGGTGTCGTCGAGACGCGCGAGCACCTGGCCGGCCTCGACGCGCTCGCCTTCCTCGATCAGCACTTCAGCCATCGTGCCGGTGATCTGCGCCGACACCGTGGCCTGGCGGCGCGCGGTCACGTAGCCGGTGGCCTGCAATACGGCCGCCGGCACGCTACCGGCACCGGCCGGCGGCGCCGCCAACGCAGCATCGATCACAAATGGCTTTGGTGTGCCGAACAGCCACCAGCCGAGCACGGCCATGAGCAGCAGGGCCACCGCCAGGCCGCCGAAGATCCACGGCCCGGTGCTGCGCGCTTCGGAGGCGTTGCGGTCGATGCGCAACTGGCGGAGAAGTTCAGCCTTGGAATCCATGCACGTTCCTGCGCCCTGACGAGGCCAGCGAGTCTGCCATAGACTGATGCGCACCCGACCTTGCCGAAAGACACTTTCTTCATGCATCCGGGATGACGATTGTCAGGCCTGCATCGCCCTGCCTGCCCGAACAGGAACCATCGATGACCTACGCGCTCGCCCCACATGCCATTCCCGCGATTCCCGTCGCCGGTACCGACCTGCGCTTTCCCGTGCACCGCATCTATTGCATCGGCAGAAACTACGCCGACCACGCCGCCGAGATGGGCGCGAGCGTCGACCGCACGCAGCCGCTGTTCTTCATGAAGCCGGCCGACGCGATCGTCATCGACGATGGCGACGTACCCTACCCTCCCGCCACGCAGGACCTGCACCACGAGGTCGAGATGGTCGTCGCCCTCGCCCGCGGCGGCCGCGACATCGCCGTCGCGCACGCGCTCGAGCATGTCTACGCCTACGGCGTTGGTCTCGACCTGACCCGGCGCGACCTGCAGGCGAACGCGAAGAAGCAGGGCCACCCCTGGGACACCGCGAAGGGCTTCGACGCCTCGGCGCCGGTATCGGCGCTGCGCCGCGTCGCCGAAGTCGGCCATCCCGCTGCAGCCAGACTCATGCTCGAGGTGAACGGCGAACGCCGCCAGGAGGGCAATATCGCCCACATGGTCTTCAGCGTGGCCGAGATCATCCACGAGCTTTCAAAATATTACGAGCTCGAATCGGGTGACCTGATCTTCACCGGCACCCCGGCCGGTGTGGCCGCGCTGCATCGTGGCGACCGCTTCCGCGCCGAAGTCGAAGGTGTCGCGGTACTCGAAGGGCGCATTATCTAGGGATGCTGCGGGCATCCTGCAACGATATTTCTCCCTGTTTTCTCCGTAGGAAGCGGCTTCAGCCGTGATGACCCGGCTGTACAACGCCCCAAAGAAAAAGCATCACGGCTAAAGCCGTTTCCTACGGCCGTTTCCTACGGCAGTTTCCTACGGCCGTTTCCTACGGCAGTTTCCTACGGCCGTTTCCTGCGGCTGTTTCCTGCGGCGTTTCCTGCGGCCGTTTCCCACAACATGGCACTGCGGACGTCTCGACACACGCGGCCACACACGGAACAATGGTTCCGCGTTTCCCGGTAACACCATCGCCAACGCCGGGGCGTCCTCCCCTGAACCATCCCAGGAGTCCCCATGAGCTTCTTCTCCGAGTTCAAGACATTCGCCATGCGTGGCAATGTGATCGACCTCGCCGTCGGCGTGGTCATCGGCGCGGCCTTCGGCAAGATCGTGTCCTCGCTGGTCGACCAGGTCATCATGCCGCCGATCGGCTGGTTGATCGGTGGTGTCGATTTCTCCTCGTACAAATGGGTGCTGGTGCCGGCTGCTGCCGATGGCACCGCCGAGGTCGCCATCCAGTACGGCGCCTTCATCAACACGCTGATCCAGTTCGCCATCGTCGCCTTCGCAATCTTCGTCGTCATCAAGGTGATGAACCGCGTCATCAAGAAGGAAGAAGCCGCACCGGCACCGCCGCCCGAGGATGTCGTCCTGCTCGGCGAGATCCGCGACCTGCTCAAGCAAGCCAAGTCCTGAGGACATGTGCACAGGCGTCGATGGAGAACCTCCGACAACCCGGCTGTTGGGCGTCATCCCGGCTTTCGCCGGGATGACGAGCTTCGGGATGTTTTGGGGCGCCGGCAACGGCGCCCATGCATGACCAACGCCACGGCGCGACCGCAAACCGCTCTGGCATCATCGGCGGCCCTGCCCTCCGGGATCGCCCGCCATGCGCCTGTCGACGCTCGCTCTCGCCCTTGCCTTTCCACTGGTCGCCGCTGCCGCGCCAACGACGATCCCCGACGCGGCAATGAAGACCGCTGCCGAACTGCGCGAACGAGCGCTCGCCGACACGCTCGCCTGGGAGATCACCGAGGGGCTGACCACCGAAGTCGGCCCGCGCCTGGCCGGCAGTGAGGCGGATGCACGTGCCCGCGAATGGATGATCGCCCGGTTCAAGGCGCTCGGCTTCGACAAGGTCTGGACCGAACCAGTCACTTATCCGAAGTGGGTGCGTCGCAGCGAGCACGCTGAAATCGTCTCGCCGTTCCCGCAGCCACTTGCGCTGACTGCACTCGGCTATTCGGCGGCAACGCCGGA
Source organism: Dokdonella sp. (assembly GCF_019634775.1). NCBI lineage: Bacteria > Pseudomonadati > Pseudomonadota > Gammaproteobacteria > Lysobacterales > Rhodanobacteraceae > Dokdonella > Dokdonella sp. The sequence continues at coordinate 2,121,778 of NZ_JAHCAS010000001.1, read as the reverse complement.
CGGCGGCCTGCGCGCCGAAGTGGTCGCCTTCGAATCGCTCGAAGCACTCCAGGCAGCCGCGCGTGAAGCGGTCGAAGGCCGTATCGTCTACATCGGCACGACGCGCATGGACGAGAAGGCCGGGCGCGGCTATGGCCAGGGTTCGCAGGTGCGCGGGCGCGGCCCTTCGCTCGCCTCGAGCAAAGGTGCCGCCGCCTTCCTGCTGCGCTCGGTCGGCCCCGAAGATACGCGCCTGCCGCATACCGGCGTGACACGCTTCGAGGACGGCGTCGCCGCGATCCCGGCCGCCGCGCTGTCGAATCCGGATGCCGACCAGCTCGAACGCATCCTCAAGCGCGGCCAGCCGGTCGTGCTGCGCCTCGCCCTCGACTGCGGCATCGAAGGTGAATACACAGGCGCCAACGTCATCGCCGAGATGCGCGGACGCAGCAGGCCGAACGAGTACTACCTCACCGGCGGCCACCTCGATTCCTGGGATCTCGGCACCGGCGCGGTCGACGACGCCGCCGGCATCGCCATCGCCACCGCGGCCGCTCACCTGATCGCGCAATTGCCGAAACGCCCCGCGCGCAGCATCCGCGTGGTCGCCTTCGCCAACGAGGAAGCCGGCCTCTACGGTGGCCGGGAGTACGCGGAAAAGCACCGCAAGGAAATCGCACGCGCGATTCTCGGCAGCGAGTCCGACGCCGGCTCGGACCGCATCGTCAAGCTCACCGCCACGGTCAAACCGGAAGCACGCGGCGCGATCGACCGCATCGCCGAAGCCCTCGCCCCGCTCGGCATCGAATACGACCGCAACGCCCCCGGCGCCGGCGGCTCCGACCTTTCCGCCGTGCACGCCGTCGGCATGGCAGGCCTGTCCCTGCATCAGGACACCACCCGCTACTTCGCCTGGCACCACACCGCCAACGACACCCTCGACAAGGTCGATCTCGAACAGCTCCGCCAGAACGTCGCCGCCTACGCGGTCGCGATGTACCTGGCCGCCGAGGCCAAAGGCGATTTTGGCTCCAAGCCGGGGGCGTTTGCGCGGAAACCCTGATTCCGGGTCCTGGCATCCTCCGGCTTGGCAGGAGGTCGAAGGTGACCTCCGAAGCAGACGCGCTCGAACGCATCGGGGCAAGGGATGCTCCGATCAATCCCGCAATGGCGTCATGACATCCGCAAGGTTCGCAGCGGGGTGGGCGTGGCGAAGTGCAGGCTGGTTGCCTGGGCGAGCCGCGCACGCCGCGCTGGGGGCCTTGCGCATGTCACCCCGTCATTGGGAATCAAAAGCTTGGGGCCGTCCTGTGCGGGCGCAGCTCGGCGTTGCTCCGGTTGTCTCATTCCTGTTCTGCAGCGGCAACATCCTGTTCGGTATCGCCTACCTGCGGGACTGTCTCGGTGAAGGTCGATGCATACATCTCCCGGGCAGGACCCGCGATGAAGAGCAACGATCCCCGCATGCGGAGACTCGAACTCACGAGGCACCCTTCACGACGCTCCAACGCCGCCGGTACTCGGCGAGGAACACCGCCGCGCTGGCGGCGATGTTGAGGCTTTCGACGGCGCCGCTGCCGGGGATGGTCAGGCGCAGGTCGGCGGCAGCGATCAGGGCGGTGCTCATGCCCTCGCCTTCCGCGCCGAACACGAGGACGAGGCGTGGCGGCAGATCAGCAATGAACACATCGCTGCCGTCGCGTGGCACGCTGGCGGCGATGGCGTAGCCGGCGGCGCGAAGGGCGGCGAGTGCTTGTGCCTCGTCGTCGACGCGTGCGAGTGCAACGGCTTCCGCGCCACCTTCGGCGACACGCGCGGCGGCACCGGAAAGATCGAGCGACGAAGCGCGCGGCACGATCACGCCACCGATGCCGAAATGTGCGGCGCTGCGCAGCAGGGCGCCGAGGTTGTGCGGGTTGCCGACACCGTCTAGCCAGAGCAGCAGCGATGCTGCCGGCGCGGCCGGCTGCGTAGCCAGCAGATCGGTGAGTGCGAGCGGTGCCGGCCGACGCAGGTCGAAGCAGACGCCTTCGTGGTGGCGCGAGCCGGTGAGGCGATCGAGGTCGCCGGTCTCGACGACGCGATAGCCAAGGCGATGCTGCACGCACCAGGCGAGCACGGACTTCAGTGCCGGAATGCGGCTTTCGACGAGATAGACCTTGCGCAAATCATGCGCCCGTCGCGCGAACGCAGCGAGGCAGGCATTGAGCCCGTACAGGCGGATCTCCGGCGCCGACCGTGCTGGCGCCGGATCCGTGCGTGGTGATGGCGATGCGCGCGATTGCCGCAAAGCGTCCGGCGGGGTGCGCACCTTCCACGGCGAAGCCACAGGCGCGGAGCGCGGGCGTCGCTTGCCATCGTCGGTCATGGGAGGGACTCGGCAGGAATGTCCGGATCAATCCTGCAGTGGCTGCACGACATCCGCAAGGTTCGCAGCGCGATGGACGGATGCTGGCATAGCAAAGCAGGCTTCCAATGCCGCACCCACCGGCGCGGAACCCCGTCGAACGAACACTCGCAGGAGCGGTTTCAGGCGCGATGCGGCGTGATAGTGCTCATGCATGGCCGCCGACGGCCGGCGTTGCCGCTTCGAGCTTCTCGAGTTCGTGGGCAAGCGCTTCGGGCGAACGCGTGTACGGCGCCAGCAATGCATAGAAGGCCGGCACGACATACAGCGACAGCAGGGTCGAGAAAGCCACGCCAAAGATGATGACAACACCGATCGTCGCGCGGCTCGCCGAACCGGGACCACCGGCAACGACCAACGGAACCGCACCGGCGATCGTCGCCACCGATGTCATCAGGATCGGGCGCAGGCGCACCGAGGCTGATTCGGCGACGGCCTCGGCAACGCTACGCCCCTCGTCGCGCAACTGATTGGCGAATTCGACGATGAGAATGCCGTTCTTCGCGGCAAGCCCGACTAACATGACGATGCCGATCTGGCTGAACAGGTTGAGCGTGCCGCCGGTGATCCAAAGGCCGACCAGTGCGCCGAACACCGCGAGCGGCACGGTCAGCATGATGACGACCGGGTGGATGAAGCTCTCGAACTGTGCGGCCAGCACCAGATAGATCACCAGCAAGGCCAGCACGAAGGTGAAGATGACGGCCCCACCGGCTTTCTTGAACTCGCGCGAGTCACCCTTGTAGTCGATCTGCGCGGTGCCCGGCAGTTCCTCGCGCGCGACCTGTTCCATCCACGTCAGCGCCTCGCCAAGCGTGTAGCCCGGGGCGAGGCCGGCCGACAGGGTGATCGCGCGCAGGCGGTTGAAGCGGTTGAGCTGCCCCGGCTCGGCCAGTTCGGTCAGGCTGACCAGATTGGCCAGCGGCACCAGTTCACCGCTGCGCTGCGAGCGAACGTAGAGGTTGTCGAGGTCGGCCGGCGCGGCGCGGTCGTCGCGCTGTGCCTGCATCATGACGTAGTACTCCTCGCCATCCTGCACGTAGGTGGTCACACGCCGCGAGCCCATCATCGTCTCGAGCGTACGGCCGATCTCCTGCGCCGACACGCCCAGATCGGCGGCGCGCATATGGTCGATCACCACGCGAAGCTGCGGCCGGGTCTCCTTGTAGTCGGAGTCGACGCTGGTGAGCCCGGGGTTCTGTTCCATGCGTTCGAGCATGCGATCACGCCAGGCGACCAGCTCGGCATAGTCGGGGCCGCCAAGCACGAAACGCACGGGCTGGCCGAAGCTGCGCACGAGACCGCTGCGTACCGAAGGCTGGGCGCGCACGCCCGGCAGGTCGGCGAGATTCTTGCGCACGCTCTCGGCAACCTGGACCGTGCTCACGTCGCGCTTGGTCCAGTCCTTGAGGAACACCGTCGCCATGCCCGAATGCATTTCCTCGCTGCTGCCCCAGCTGCCGGGCACACGCGTATTGATGCGCTCGATCGGGCCGCTCTCGCCAATGAGGCCCATGAAGCGCTGTTCGACTTGCTGAACCTGGGCGACCGTGTAGTCGAAACCGGCGCCTTCGGGGCCGGTGATGTTGATCATGAACACGCCACGGTCTTCGGTCGGGGCAAGCTCCGAGGGCACTCGCCAGACCAGCAGCGCACTGATCAGGCCGGCGGCAACGAGCACGCCGAACATGGCCAAACCGTACAGCACCCGATGGCGGCCGGCACGCTCGATCTGCCCGCGATAACGACGCGTCAGCGCGTCGAGGCGCCGGTTGACCCAGGCATTGAAGCCGCGTCGCCCAGCATGCGGGCGCACGAGCTTGGAAGACATCATCGGCGTCAGGGTCAGGGCGACGAAGGCCGACAGCGCGACCGCGCCGGCGAGCGTCACCGAAAGTTCGCGGAACAGGCGCCCGGTATTGCCTTCCATGAAGCCGACCGGCAGGAACACCGCGACCAGAACGGCGGTCGTCGCTATCACCGCGAAAGCGACCTGGGCGGTGCCACGCTTCGCCGCCACCAGCGGCGGTTCGCCGAGGTCGGTTCGACGCTGGATGTTCTCGAGCACGACGATTGCATCGTCGACGACAAGGCCGATGCACAGCACAAGCGCAAGCAGGGTAAGCAGATTGATCGTGTAGCCGAACGCATACAGCGCGATGAACGCGGCGATCAGGCAAACCGGCACGGTCACCGCAGGGATCAGCGCCGAACGCAGGCTGCCGAGGAACAGGAAGATGACGAAGACGACGAGCAGGCCAGCCTCGATCAAGGTGGCGTAAACGCGCTCGACAGCGGACTCGATGAACAGCGTGCTGTCGTAGGCGACGAACATCACGGTGCCTTCCGGCAACGAGGGGCGGATGCGCTCGACTTCCTCACGCGCCGCCCTGGCCACATCGAGGCTGTTCGCGGTCGACGTCTTGACGATGCCGATGCCTACGTTGGGCTGACCATTGCTGCGCAGGTACGAGCGCCGCTCCTGCGCGGCGCGTTCGACGCGGGCGACATCGCCGAGACGCACGAGGTAACCGTCGGCGCCCTTGGCGATCGTCATCGCCGCGAAATCCTCGGGCGTCTGATAGCCGCGTTGCACACGCAGGGTGAAATCACGGCTGTCCGATTCGATGCGGCCGGCCGGCAGTTCGACGTTCTCGCGCTGCAGGGCCGACTCGACGTCGGACACGGTGAGGTTACGTGCAGCCAGCGCCTCGCGGTCGAGCCAGATGCGCATCGCGTAGCGTTGTGCGCCACCGGTCTGCACGCGGGCGACGCCGTCGATCGCGGACAGGCGGTCGACGATGTAGCGCTCTGCATAGTCGGTCAGCTCGAGCGCATCCATGTCGTCCGAGCGCATGTTGAACCAGATGATGACGTCGGCATCGCTCTCGACCTTGGCGACCTGCGGTGCATCGGCCTCCTCGGGCATGCGGTCCATCACGCGACTGACTGCATCACGGACGTCATTGGCCGCCGCTTCGATGTCGCGCGTCAACGAGAATTCCATCGACACCGATGCGCGGCCGTTCTGGCTGCGCGAATCGATGATGTCGACGCCCTCGATGCCGGCCAGCGCGTCCTCGAGGATCTGCGTGATGCGCGTTTCGACGACGGCGGCCGAGGCGCCCGGATAAGTGACGTCGACCGAGACGATGGGGGGATCGATCGCTGGCAGTTCGCGCAGGGTCAGCCGGGTGAACGAGAGGATGCCAAGGACGACCAGCAGCAGGCTGACGACCGTGGCGAATACCGGACGCTTGATCGCGATGTCGGAAAGGATCATCGCCGCACTCCGTTCGCACGCCGGCGGCTCATGACCTTGTCGCCACCGCTTCGGCGATCTTCACGCCGTCGCGCAGCTTGACCGTGCCGTCGACGACGATGCGGGTGCCGGCGTCCAGGCCCTCGACCACCTCGACCTGGCCGCGCCGGCGCGCACCGAGCGCGACCTTCACGCGCGCCACCTTGTCCTCGCCGTCGACGCGGAACACGAAGGAGTCGGTACCGACCTGCACGATCGCGATCTCCGGCACGGCGACGACGCTGCGCTCCGGGCGCAGCACTTCGATGCCGAGCAGCATGCCGGCACGCAGGGCGTGGTCGGCATTCGGGATCTCGGCGCGCACCTTGAATGCGCGCGTGACCGGGTCGATGCGCGCATCGAGCGACATGACCCTGCCCTCGAATCGCCGGCCGGGATAGGCATCGCTGTGTGCGACAACCGCCTGACCGGGCGCCAATGCCGCCAGATGGCGCTCGGGCAGGGCGAAATCGACGTTGACGACATCGATGTCGTCGAGCGTGGTGATGACCGTGCCCGGCGTGACCAGCGAACCGACGCTGACCTGGCGCAGGCCGAGCACGCCGGCGAACGGCGCGGTGACGACACGGTCGGCAAGCTGGGCGCGCAGCACGTCGACACGCGCCTTGCTGGAATCGTGGTTAGCCTGCGCAGTGTCGAACACTTGGCGTGAGATCGTTCCCTGGCGCACCAGATCCTCGTTGCGCTTGAGCAGGCGTTCGGCGTCGCGCCAGGTCGCCTGCGCCTCGGCTAGGCCGGCGACCTGCTGGCCCGAGGTCAACTCCACCAGTACGTCACCAGCTGCGACGCGCTGGCCATCAACGAAGTTCACCTTGCGCACGGTCTCGGTGATCTTCGCGGTCAGGGTCACCGCTTCGCGCGCGCGGCTGGTGCCGATCGCCTCGATCGTGTCGACCCAGGGCGAAGGCTCGATCACGGTCGTGGTGACAATGACCGCCGACGGCGCGGAACCACCCGCAGCCGGCGCATTGCCGCGCGAACAGGCAGCCAGGGCGAGGCCGGCGACGAGGACGAGGGCTTTGGACATGTGCATGCAGCAGGTACTTCCGTGGCGCCCCGCCGCGTGGCGGGGCAATGGATGCGGGCGATCAACAGGGGCCGTGGTGGTCGATTCTAGCGACGCGCCGACGATTCGACGGGGGCCTTTACCGTGCTTTACCTGCACCTTCGCAAGGGTAGCGCGGCGCTGTGTCGCATCATCCGCCAGAAGTCATTGCAAAGGCGTCACACCTGAGGGCGCGGCGCCCCATCACGCGCCGCCGATCGCCCGTGAACGGGCTCCTACGAAAGAACACACACTCCGTAGGAGCCCCTTCAGGGGCGATGTTTTCGCGTCACCGCAGCGAGGATCAGCCGTGACCGGGTTCCCGTGAATCCGGCACCGAATCCGGTAGCCTGCCCGGCGCGTGGCCATCGAGCCGCCGATGGACACCGCCGCCGACGGCTTCGGTGGCGACAACGCTGCACGACCCGGAGCCTACGCCATGCATCCCCTGTACCGCCTGTTGGCCCTGCCCGTCCTCGCCTTCGCCGCGGATGCCTCCGCGCAGGCGAATTTCGATTGCGTGGCCCCGCCGACGCCGATCCTGGTCAACCCCGTCGTGCTCGGCAACGGCTCGCCCGGCAGCGTGACGACGGCGCAATTGCAGGCTGCGCTCGACGCCGGCGGCGCGATCCGCCTCGCCATCGGCAACTCGACCCTGGTCGTCGGCAGCGAACTGCGCGTGACCCGCGCCACCGTGCTCGATGCCGGCGGCGCCACGCTGTCGGGCGGCAATGCGCGACGCGTACTGCGGGTGGACAACCCATCGAACGCGACCTATACCTTCGACCTCGTCAACGCGACGATCGCCAACGGTTCGACACCGACCGGCTCCGGTGCCGGCCTGTGGAAACCGACCGGCGGCCCGTGGCAGGCGGTGACGATCCGGGTGTTCCATTCGCGCTTCAGCAACAACCGCGCGATCGTGACCGCGCAGGACGACGGCGGCGGCGGCATCTACGTGGTCGGCGCGCAGGCGCTCGTGCTGGTCGACGTCGCCATGAGCGGCAACGAAGGCGCGAACGGCGGCGCGATCTATTCGCTCGGCTCGAAGCGCATCGACCTGTTCGACAGTGAACTGGCGAACAACCGCGCGACCGGCACCGGCGGCAATCCGGGCAACGGCGGCAATGCCGGCGCATTCGGCATCGACGGCGCCGACCGCTTCGTCAACCTGTGCCGCACCCGCATCCTGGGCAACACCGCCAACGCCTACGGCGGCGGCGTGTTCACCACGGTCTACGACACCACCAGCTTCACCCGCATCCTCGATTCAACGATCGCCGACAACACCAGCAGCGGCAGCTCGAATGCGCATACCGGCGGCGTCTACCTGCAGGGCGGGCCGTTCTCGATCCGCAACTCCACGTTTGCCGGCAACTCGGCGGCGGGCTACGGCGGACTGTCGATCTTCGACCACCAGACCGGCACGCTGATCCGCGCCTCCGGCGACATCACCAGCAGCACGTTCCACGGCAACATCGCGCGCAGCGGCCTCGGCGGCGCGATGAACCTGCAGGGCAGCGGCGGCATCGTCCTGCAGAACCTCACGATCGCCGGCAACCGCGCGCTGTGCGACGTCTGCTTCGCCGCCGGCATCGCCAACGGCAACGGCCTGCCGATCACGCTGCGCAACACGATCTTCGCCGACAACACGGCCGGCAATCCCTGGAACCCGTGGGCGATCCTGCATCCGGTCGCCGGCAGCAACAACCTGCAATGGCCGCAGTTCCGGCCCGTCTCGAACCAGGCCGAAGCCGCGGTCACGCCGGGTTCGCAGTTCGCCGATGCCGGCCTCGGCGCCCTTGGCATGCACGGCGGGCCGACCGCGACGATGCCGATCGGCGCCGCCTCGCCGGCCCGCGACGCCGGCACCGCCACAGGCGCGACGGCCACCGACCAGCGCGGCCTGCCGCGCGTCGGCGCGGTCGACGTCGGCGCCTACGAATGGCAGCCGGACCTGCTGTTCGCCAACGGCTTCGACTGATCCCCTTCCTTCATTCGAGCGGCGGACAGGTTTCCGCGTTGCCCTCGAAACCATGGCGGAAGATGATGTCGCAGGCATAGGCGACGCAGGTCGAATACTCGGACGTGTTGCCGCTCGCGCCGGTCGCGGTTGCGGTGATGATCTGGCCGTACAGCGGGGTCGCGCTCTCGATCGGCAGGTCGAAGATGGCCTGGCCATTCCGTGGCGGCAGTGCGGTGCCGCCACTGACGACGACGTCGTGGAAGCCGAGATAGCGCACGGCGCCACCCTGTCCGCCCGGGCCGCAGGTCGGGCCGGCGAAGAACTCCACGCGGTAGTTGCCATTGGAGGTCGACAGCGAACCGCGCACGCGGCCCGCGTTGCGCGTGCCGAATGCGGCGTCGAGCTGCGGGAAATTCCTGCCGCAGTTGGCCTCTTCGCACAAGCCGACGAGGGCGTCGTTGTCGATCGGATTCACGCCGGCCGGCTCGCGCAGGTCCATGTCGAAGGTCTGGTTCGCGTAGACGCGGTTGCCGAGCAGTTCGTTGTTGCGCGAGCCCGGATAGAGGATCAATCCGCTGTAGTCGTTGTAGGCGACCTGGTTGCGCAGGATGTCGTTGTCGGTGGCGCCGGAGTAGACCAGGACGCCGTGCGTGTTGGGCAGGGCGTAGTTCGGCGTGCACGGCGGCAGGCAGATCGCCAGAGCCTTCACACCGATGCGGTTCGACACGATCAGGTTCTCGCTGCCGGCCAGTTGCATGGCGGTGACATTTCCGGAGATCAGGTTGTTGAGCACCACGCCGAGCGAGGTGGCCACGCGCAGGCCAACCTGGTGGCCGCGCGCGCTGTTGCCGTCCGGGTAGGTGCCGATCAGGTTGCCGATGACGACGTGGCCGTCGCCCGTGCCGCCGAGGTAGATGCCGTAGCCGTTGCCCGGGGTCGGGTCCGGATGGCCGGCGATCGAGTTGCGGTCGGCGGGATCGATGCCGCCGATCTTCACGCCGGCGGCAGGTCCGTTCACGTAGATCGCGTTGAGGTTGTCGCTGCCACCGAGCACGCCGGCACTGAAACGGCCGAAATGGTTGCCGCGCACGACATGGCCGCTGCCGGACTGCAGCAGCACCGCGTTGTTGAAGCCACCGATGATGAAACCACGCAACTCGAGCCGGGCCCCCGCCGGTGCGTTCGACGGTACGCGGAAGGCATGGCTGACCGTGCCGCCGCTGCCGGCGATCTGGATGTTCCAGGTCGCATTGTTGCTCCACTCGTTCCCGTTCGGCTGCGCGCCGGGCTGGGTGAAGCCGTCGATGCGCATCGGCGTGACGATGTCGGGATACGGCGACTGCGGGATGAGGATCGCGCCGAAGTTGCCGGGAATCGCGAAGCGGATCGTGTTGAAGTCCGTCGACAGGTTCGCGCTGGTGATCGCCTGGCGCAGCGAGCCGGCCCCCGAATCGTTGCTGTTGGTGACGACGAGTTCGACGCTGTCGTCGTACGCGGATTCGTAGGCGCCGCGGTCGACGGCGGTGCCGACGAGACGCGGGCCGCCGTCGATGTCGACGCCGGGCAAGCCTCCGGGTGGCGCGTTGTTGCCGCTGTTGATCGACGGCGAGACCGGCACGATCGGGCGCAGGTTCGCGTCGAGCTGCGGATTCGCCGTGCTCGTGCCTGTCGAAACAGCCAGCGTCAGCAGCGGGTTGATCGAGCTCCAGGTGTTGTTGCGTGCCTGCACGAGCACCGGGCCGCTGGCGATGCGCAGGTCGACGTCGATGCCGGCGTTGTTCCAGAAAACGTTGTTGCTGAGCTGCACCTCGAATGTCGCGCTGTCGCTGTTGCGGAAAAGTTCGAGCCCCGAGCCTTCCGACCCCCAGAACGTGTTGTTGGTCACGCGGGCCAGCTGGGACACTTCGGGCGAGGACGACAGCCTCAGGCCATAGCGCGCGCGCACGAGGTTGTTCTCGATGGTGGTGGTTCCGCAGTTGTTGCCGATGTCGAACGTGCCGAAGCCGCCGCTCGCGTTGTGCACGATGTTGCGTCGGAAGCTGACCGTTTCGCCGTAGGCAAGACAGCTGCCGGGCGACCTGAACTGCAGCAGGTCCATGTTGCGGAAGCTGATGCCCTCGACCGTCATGCCAAGCCCCGCGTGGGCGAGTTCCAGCGCCATCGTGCCGGCGCCATCGATGACCGTGTTGGCCGGATCGACGGTTCGCGTCGAGCAGCCCGGGCCGTAGCCACCGAGCAGGTTCAGGCGGTTGACGAGGATGCGGCTGACGTCGCCGCTGGTGGCATAGGTCTGGGCGACGAGACGCAGCGTCACCGTGCCGTCGGCTTGCGGCACCTGCGCCTGCTGCAGGCCCGAGAGCAGGTCGGACAGCGACTGCACGCACAGGTCGAGCGCGGCCGCCGGACGCGGTGCAAGCACGCAAAGGCCCGTCGCTGCGGCAAGTACGATGGCGCGCAACGACTGGAAGCAAACGGTTCGAAGGGACATGGCCATGGCTCCGGTGGGATCTTCGACAGTGGAAACCCGCGCCGGCGCGCGGACGAACGACGCCCGCGAATGGCAACCCGGCCTGCTGTTCGCCAACGGCTTCGACTGCATCCGCTCGTCAGTCGATCGACGGGCAGACTTCGGCATTGCCCTCGAGACCATGGCGGAAGATCACGTCGCAGGTGTAGGCGACGCAGGTCGAATACTCGGACGTGTTGCCGCTCGCGTCGGTCGCGGTCGCGGTGATGGTCTGTCCATACAGCGGAGTACCGCTCTCGATCGGCAGATCGAAGATGGCGTGGCCATTGCTGGTCACGGTGCCGCCGCTGACGGCGACGTCGTGGAAACCGAGATAGCGCGCGGCGCCACCCTGTCCGCGGGGACCGCAGATCGGCCCGGCGAAGAACTCCACCCGGTAGCTGCCGTTGGAAGTCGACAGCGAACCGCGCACGCGCCCCGCGTTGCGCGTCCCGAGTGCGGCGTCGAGCTGCGGGAAGTTCCTTCCGCAGTTGGCGTCGTCGCACGGGTTGATGAGGGAATCGTTGTCGATCGGATTCACGCCTTGCGGATCGCGCAGGTCCATGTCGGAGAAGCCGTTACCGTGGACGCGGTTGCCGAGCATTTCGTTGTTGCGCGAGCCCGGATAGAGGATCAATCCGCTGTAGTCGTTGTAGGCGACCTGGTTGCGCAGGATGTCGTTGTCGGTGGCGCCGGAGTAGACCAGGATGCCGTGCGTGTTCGGCAGGGCGTAGTCCGGCGTACAGGGCGGCAGGCAGATCGCCAGCGCCTTCACGCCGATGCGGTTCGACACGATCAGATTCTCGCTGCCGTACAACGCGATGCCGGTGGAATTGCCCGAGATCAGGTTTTCAAGCAGCACGCCGAGCGAGGTGTTCATGACCACGCCGAATCGGTGGCCGCGCGCGGTGTTGCCGTCCGGATAGGTGCCGATCAGGTTGCCGATGACGACGTGGCCGTTGCCGGTGCCGCCGAGGAAAATGCCGTAGCCGACATTCGGGGGCGGATTCGGATGACCGGCGATCGAGTTGCGGTCGGCGGGATCGATGCCACCGATCTTCACGCCGGCGGCAGGTCCGGTCACGTAGATCGCATTGACGTTGTCGCTGCCGCCGAGTACGCCGGCATTGAATCGGCCGAAATGGTTGCCGCGCACGATGTGGCCGCTGCCGCCCTGCAGAAGCAGCGCGTAGTTGAAGCCGCCGATGATGAGGCCCTGCAGCTCCAGCCGCGTACCCGCCGGCGCGTTGGCCGGCACGCGGAAGGCATGGCTGACCGCGCCGCCGCCGGCGATCTGGATGTTCCAGGTCGCATTGTTGCTCCACTCGTTCTCGTTCGGCTGCGCGCCGGGCTGGGTGAAGCCGTCGATGCGCATCGGCGTGACGATGTCGGGATACGCCCCCTGCGCGACGAGGATCGCGCCGAAGTTGCCGGGAATCGCGAAGCTGATCGTGTTGAAGTCGGGAGACTGGTTCGCGTTGAGGATCGCCTGGCGCAGCGAACCGGGACCCGCATCGTTGCTGCTGGTGACGACGAACCCGGGGCCGGGGATATCGAAACGTGACGTGTCGATGCCTACCGGCCGATTCGCATCGCGCTGCGGATCCGGCGTGCCCGTGCCGGACTGACGGGCCGCCGTCACCCGCGGGTCGATCGAGTTCCAGGTGTTGTGGCGCGCATGCACGAGCACGTCGCCGCTGGACGGAATCCGCTCGACGTCGTGCCCGGCGTTGTCCCGGAAGGTGTTGTTGTCGAGATGCACTTCGAACGCGGCCGTGTCCGGCTTGCGGAACACCTCGAGTCCGGAGGTGTTCGAGTCCGAGAACGTATTGCTGCTCACCCATGCCTGCGTGGCGACGTCCGACCCGGACGTCAGCTTCGTGCCGTGGCTGGCGCGCACGATGTTGTTCCTGAAGACGATGGGTCCGCAGGTGTTGCCGACGACGAGCGGGCCGGAACTGCCGCCGCCTGCGCCCTGCACGATGTTGCGGCGGAAGCGGACGGCTTCGCCGCGGGCGAGGCAGGTGTCCGCCAGTCCGAACCGCAGCCGCCCGACGTTGCGGAAGCTGATGCCCTCGACCTTCACGCCCAGGCCCGTGTGGATGAAGTCGAGTTCCATCGTCGAAGCGCCGTCGATGACCGTGTTGGCCGGATCGACCGTTCGCGTCGAGCAACCGGGTGCGTAGCCGCCGAGCAGGTCGAGGCGGTTGGCGAGGACGCCGTCGATGGCCACGCCCGAAACGTAGGTCCGGGCGACGAGGCGCAAGGTCACGGTGCCGTCGGCTTGCCGCACCGTGGCCCGTTGCAGGCCCGAGAGCAGGTCGGACTGCGACTGCACGCAGAGGTCGAGCGCGGCTGCCGGACGCGGCGGAAGCGCGCAAAAGCCCATCGCGGCGGCAAGCACGGCGTCACGCAACGACTTGAATGAAACGGTTCGAAGGGACATGACCATGGCTCCAACGGGATCGTCGACAGGGGAAACCCGCGCCGGGGCGCGGGCGAACGGCGACCCGCTCAGTGCCGCCGGGAATGGCGCGAGCGCATGCCCGCGGCGGCGAGCAGCGCCGCGAGCAGGCCGAGCGCAAGCGCGCCGGGACCCGGCAAGGGACGTGCCTCGACGGTGCCGCTGGTGTCGTCGTTGATGATCGTGCCGGTGGCAACGCCATCGGCGATCGTCGCGCCGGCCGGATCGATGAGGCGCACGAGGAAGGTCTCGTCGGGCTCGTCGACGAGGTCGCCGATCACCGGCACCTGGAAGTTCACCGTCGAAACGCCTTGGTCGAAGGTCAGGAAGGCCCCGGTCGGCGTGTAGTCGACGTTCGGCGCGGCGCTGCCGAGGTCGGTCTGCGCAGTGACGCCGACACCGCCCGGCGACGGTGCCGACAACGTGACGATGAAGTTCATCAGCGTCGTGCCGGCGTCGCCTTCGACCACGCTCGCATCGCCCACCGAGAACGTCAGCGGGCCGCCGGCCGCGCCACCGCCCTGCAGGCGCACGACGAGGAACTGGTCATCGGTGCCGGTGGCGGAAGCGCCGTAGTCGATGCCGGCGAGCACGACGGCACCATCGGCCTGCAGGGCGACCGCACGGAACTCGATGTCGGTCGGCGCGTCGACGACGCGCAGGCCGCTGCCGGCGAAGGCGGGATCGAGGCTGCCGCCGGCGAGCAGGCGCGCCGCGAAGCCCGTCGTGCCCTGGCTGAAATCGAAGGCGCGGCCGCCGACGACGATGCGGCCGTCGGCAAGCAAGGCGAGTGCCTGCGCACGCAGGCTCGTCAGGCCGAAGCTCGTCGCTGCCAGGGTGACCGTGCCGCCGCTGCCGAACGACGGATCGGGCGAGCCATCGGCGAGCAGGCGCACGACGATCGCGTCGTTGCCGGCAAGGCCGGCGGCGACGATGCGGCCGTCGCCCTGCACGGCGAGCGCGACGAGCCGCGACGGTGCCGCCAGTTCGGCCCGCCCGTCGCCGGCGAAACCGGCATCGACGCCGCCATCGTCGTCGAAGCGCTGGACGAAGGCGGCCGCCTCGTCGCCGTCGAGCGTGCCGGCGATGAGCAGCTTGCCGTCGGCCTGCAACGCGACCGCGCGCGCCGAACTGGTGTCGCTTGCGGCGATCACGAAGCCGGCATCGCCGAACAGCGGCAGCGGCATGCCGAGCGTGTCGAGGCGCAGCGCCGAGGCATCGATGCCGCCAAGCCCATCTCCGGCATAGCCGGCGATGGCGAAGCCAGCGCTGCCGGCCGCCAGCGCAAGGCCGACATCGTCGCCAACACGTGGGTTGAGGAACCAGCCGTCGCCCTGGTTGCCGAAGCTGCCGTCGATCGCGCCATCCGCGTTCAGGCGCAGCGCGACCGAACGCGTGCCGAGCGCGGTCAGGAAGCTGGTGCCGGCGACGACCAGGCGGCCATCGGCCTGGATGACCAGTCCGTAGGCCTCCTCGTCGCTCGCCGCCACGCGACCGGCAATCGCGCGACCGCCGACGCCGAAACCGGCATCGAGGTCGCCATTGGCGACGAGGCGCAGCACGCCGAAGTCGCCATTGATCGCGTTCTCGCCGACGCTGCCGGAAACCACGATGCGACCGCTGGCATCGATGGCGACGGCCGTCGCGACCGCGCCGCCGTTGCTGCCCATGGCGTCGCGCACGAAGCCGCCGGTGCCGAACGCGGGATCGAGGTCGCCGGGCGCGGCCATCGCGACCGCGCCGCAGACCAGCCACGGCGCGAGCAGCAGGCGGGCGCACCTGGCCAGATCGGGGAACGGGTCGGGTGCGATGTGCAGCGCGTGGATCTTCAGCATGGATCTTCCTCCGGCCAAGCCCCTGTCACCGCGGAAACCCGCGACCGTGGCGAAACGAACAAGGCGCGCGGACGCGACTTCGGACCCTTTTCCTGCAAGGCGTTCGTTCCGCCGCCGCCGCGGGTTTTCCCTGCGGCGATGACGACGACCTGCCTCGAACTGCAACCCCTGGCAGCGGGACGCCTGCTCGGGTCCGCGCGCGACACGCGTGCTATAAGGCCGCGCATGGACGCCGTGGCCGATACCACGCAGGAACTGCTGCATCGCATCCGCGCGGGCGATGCACGGGCGCGCGAACGCCTGCTCGCCCGCTACCTGCCGATGCTCAGGCGCTGGGCGCATGGACGCCTGCCGGCACACGCACGCGACCTGGCCGACACCGACGACCTCGTGCAGGTCACCCTGCTGCGTGCGCTCGGCCATCTCGACACGTTCGAATACGCAGGTAGTGGCTGCTTCCTCGGCTACCTGCGCCACCTGCTGCTGAACGTCCTGCGCAACGAGATCCGCCGCTCGTCCGTGCACGGCGTCGCCGGCGAGCCCGGCGAGCAGCTCGTCGACGAGAACGCGCCGTCGCCGCTCGAGGCCACGCTTGGCAGCGAACGCCTGCGCCGCTACGAGACCGCGCTCGCCGGCCTCGCCCGACGCAGCCAGGAACTGCTCGTCATGCGCATCGAGTTCGGCCTCGACTACGGCGCGATCGCCGACGAGACCGGCATGAGCCGCGATGCCGTGCGCATGGCGATCAAGCGCGCGGCGGCCGAACTGGCCAGGGCGATGAGCCATGACGCCGCGTGACGCCGCCTTCGAGCAGATGCTCGAGCGCATCCTCGATGCCGAGCCGCTCGACTGGGGCGTAGCTGAGGCGGACGACGACCCGCGTTTCGACGCCCTGCGCGCACTCGCCGAAGTCGCCGACGCGTTCGGCCGCATCGGCTCGCCGGCGCCACGCGCCGTGCTGTTCGCCTGGGGACCGCTCGATGTCGTCGAGCGCGTCGCCGAAGGCGGTAGCGCCGAGGTCTACCGTGCGCACGACCGCCGCCTCGGCCGCGACGTTGCGCTGAAACTGCTCAAGCCGGAGATCGCCGCGCACTGGCGCGCAGGTGCCTTTCTCGACGAGGCGCGCCGCCTCGCCTGCATCCGCGACGCCCACGTCGTCAGCGTGTACGGCGCCGGCGTGCATGACGGACGCGCCGGCCTGTGGTGCGAATGGATCGACGGACGCACGCTGGCGGACTGCGTCGAACGCGACGGCCCACTCGGCAGCGCGGAAACCGCCGTCACCGGCCTCGCCCTGTGCCGCGCGCTCGCCGCCGTGCATCGCGCCGGCCTGATGCACGGCGACGTCAAGCCGCACAACATCCTGCGCGAGCGCGGCGGACGCATCGTCCTCGCCGACCTCGGCGCCGGCGGCGAACCGGCCGCGGTCAACGCAAGCCTGCGCACGCAGGCGAGCCCGGCATGGACCGCACCCGAAGTCCTCGATGGCGCCGCGCGTTCGCCGCGCGACGACCTGCATTCGCTCGGAGGTGTCCTGCACTACCTGCTCGATGCGCGCAGCCCAGATCCGCGCATGCCGGGTGCCGCGTTCGCGCGCGCCGACGTTGATCCGGCGCTGCGCACGGTGATCGCGCGCGCACGTGCCGCCGACCCGGCCGCGCGCTATGGCAGCGCCGAGGAGATGGCCGCCGACCTCGCCGCCTGCCTGCAACCGAAACCCGTGGCAGCAGCACCAGCACCGCGGCGGCGTCTCGCTTTCGCCGGCGCGGCCATTGCCGCCATCGCCCTGCTCGTGATCGCGCTGGCGATGTTCGCGCGACCGGCAGCACCGCCGACCGCCACGGTGGAACTGCTGCGCCATGCGGATGGCCGCAGCCACGTGCTGGCCGACGGTGCAAGCGTCGTTCTGCGCGACCGCCTTTCGTTCGCCGTCGAGAGCGCGCAACCGCTGTGGGTCTACGTGTTCAACGCCGACGACGAAGGTCGCCTGACCCGCCTGTTCCCGCTGCCCGGACTCGACACGCGCAACCCGCTGCCGGGCGGACGCCGCAGTGAACTGCCGGGCCTGGCTGCAGGTCGCGCCCTGCACGTCGAAGTGTCGTCGCCGGCGCAGGCGGAACGCTTCCTCGTCGTCGCCGGCACGCAGGTGGTGGACGAGCTCGAAGCGATCGGCGCCGACCAGGCCAGCATCGACACCGACATCCGCACGCGCGGCAGCCAGCGCCTCGTGCCGCAGGCCGCTCCTTCACCTCCCGATCACCTCGATGCGCTGGTCGCGCGACTCGAGGCCTCGCCACAACCGTTGCGCATCTGGCGTTTCCGCCTGCCGCACCGCAACGAATGACGGTGGCGCTATCCTCGCGGTACGGCGAGGGCGGGACGATGACGGGCGCAATCGCGAAAACGATGCAGCGGCAAAGGCGACGTGCATGGCTCGCCGCGCTCGTCCTCGTTGCCTGCACCGGCGCGACCGGCGCGCGCGGAGGCGAAGTCGATGTCCCCACATCGGCACCCGCCGGCACCACGCCGGCCGAAAGCGCGGCGGCGTACGTGGAACGGGCCGAGCAGCATTGGCGTGAACAGCGCCCCGAGGCCGTCATCGACGATGCCGCCAAGGCCCTCGCCGCGATCGGCACGCGCGATGCGGATGCGCCCTTGCGCCTGCGCGCATTGCGCGTGCGCGGCCTCGCCGAAGCGGAGCTGCGCCAATCGGCGGCGGCGCTCGCCACGCTCGACGAAGCGCGGCGGCTCAGCGCCATGCATGACGGCGCGGACAGTCCCGCGCACGCCGAAGTGCTCGGCGAGCTGTCCGTGGCCCAGCGCGTCGCCGGCGACTACGGTGCGGCGATCACGACGCTGGAAACGGCCATCGCGATCCAGCGCCGGCACGACGATCCGGCCGCGCTCGCCCTCGCCCTGCTGCGGCTCGGCCAGGCGCAGCGCATCAGCGGCGATCTCGTGCGCGCCGAGGCGAACTACCGCGAAGCACTCGAACTCGACGCGCGCACACCCGACCCGGGCGGCCGACGGCGCGCCGACCTGCTGTACGCGCTCGGCAACCTCGAGCGGCATCGCGAGCGACCCGAAGCGGCGATCGCCTGGTATGCGCAGGCCGTGCCCGCGTTCGAACGCGCCTATGGCGGCGATTCGCTGAAGCTCGCGCGCGTGCTCAACAACTACGGCAACGCCGAAAGCGTGCGCATCGGCCGGCACGCCGAGGCGATCGCTCTGTTCGAGCGTGCCCTCGCCATCGTCCGCAAGGATCCGGCGGCGAATCCCGGCGACCACTATCCGCGCGCCAACATCGCCATGGTCGACATCTGGAACGGCCGCCACCGAGAAGCGGAGGCGGGTTTCCGCGAGATGCTCGCCCGCCTCGATGGCATGCCCCCGACCAGCGAAGCCTCGCCGTTGTTCGTGCAGCATGGTCTTGCCGCCGCGCTGTGGGGCCAGCGGCGCTTCGACGACGCCTTCGCCGCCGCCGAGGCTTCCGAGCACACGCGCGTGGCCGGTTTGCGCGAGGTTTCCGCCTCTTTCTCGGATGCGCAGATGCTGGTCTTCCAGGAGCAGGAATACGCCACGCTCGATCTCGCGCTCGCCATCGCGGTCGCCAGCGGGCGCGGCGACCTGCTCGAACGCGCATGGTCGCTGGCGATCGCCGCGCGCGGCCAGGTCACCGCGATCCAGTCCGAACGCCTCGGTCGCGTGCGTGCGCGCCTCGATTCCGACCCGGCCATCGCGCCACTGTGGCAGGCCTGGCTGGCGGCAAGCAGTGCGCTCGAGAATGCGCGACTCGCCGGCGTCGCCGCGGCCGGCGCAAGCGAGCGCCGCGAAGCAGCCGAACGCCGGCTCGTGCAGGCTCTGCCGCGCGGCGCCACGATCGCCGGCATGCAACCCGACCTCGCCGCCGTGCGCGCCGCATTGCCGGACGACAGCGCGCTGGTCTGGCTCAACGTCGGCGCCCACGTGCGCGCCGAGGATTTCGCCAGCCGCGAAATGCACGAACGCGACCCTTTCGTGCGCGCCTTCGTGCTCGAGGCCGGCACCGGCACGCCGATCCGCGTCGTGCCGCTCGGGCCGCTGCGGCCGCTGATGGCCGATGTCGAGCGCTGGCAGGCTGCGCTGGCGACACCGCAGGGCGACGAAGCGATCCTCCGCCAACACGGCCGGCGCGTGACCGACGCGCTGTGGCGACCGCTCGCCGCAGCGACCAAGGCGCGACGGATGCTGATGCTCGCCGATGCACCGCTGCAACGCATCGCCTGGAGCGCATTGCCCGACGGCGAAGGTTATCTGCTCGACGGCGAGCGCCTCGTGCACCTGCTCAACCACGAGGAGGAACTGCTCGCACCAGTCACGAGCGCAAGCCTGCCGCCACGCTACAGCGTCGTCGCGCTGGCCGATCCGCTCGACCGTGAAGGCGTCTCGCGCGCGGGCTGCGCGGCACGACGCGAGGTACTGCCCGGCGCACGCCGCGAAGTCGAGCGTGTGCAGGCACTGGTCGAGGTACACACCGCAGCACCGATGCTCGCCCTGCTCGGCGAGGCGGCGACCGAATCGGCCTTCCGCCGCGCCGCGCCACAGGCCGCGATCCTGCACCTGGCCACGCACGGCAGTGATGGCAGCGGGCGGGACTGCGTCGCCGGCACGCGCGGTGTCAGTCTCGCCGGCGATCCCGCCACCGCTGCGGACAGCGCCGCGGTCGCAACCGCGCTCGTGCTCGCTGCCCACGCACGCGTGCCCGATGCGGCCGACGACGGCCTGCTCGGCTACCTCGAGATCGCCGCGCTCGACCTGCGCGGCGTGCGCTGGGCCGTCCTCGCCGCGTGCACGACGGCAGCCGGCGCGATGCGCCACTACGAAGGCCTCGACGGCCTCGCCCGCGCGTTCCGCATCGCCGGCGCGCGCACCGTCTTCGTCAGCCTGTGGCCGGTCGACGACGGCGCCACCGCGACCTGGAGCGAGGCGCTCTACGCCGCGCGCCTGGGCGCCAGGGCCGACGTTCCGCACGCCCTGCGTGACGCACAACGCAAGGTCATCGCCACACGCAAGGCCGCCGGCCGCAGCATGCATCCGTTCTACTGGGCGGGGTTCATCGCGCTCGGCGACTGGCGTTGAGCGAATGAGCCTGATGTTGTTTCTTCACCCGTTTTTGGGTGGCTTTGGTACTCGGTTCCGCTCGCCTCGGCGGCCCCAACGCCGTCATCCCGGCGAAGGCCGGGATCCAGCTCCTTGCGTTGCTTCTTCTTTTGTCTCTTGGTGGTTTTGGTTCCTTGTTCCGCTCGCCTCGGCGGCGAGCGCGTTACTTTCTCTTGCTTGCCTAAGAGAACGTAACCAAAGAGAAGGGCACCCCGGCATCCGCGCCGCTTGGGCTTCGCCCAATCGGTTCCCTGCGGTGCTCGCCGTCCACCGGCCGGCAAACAACTCGGCCATCCATGGCCTCAGACAGTTTGCCTTTCCCCGGCGGCCGACTCCGCTCCTCGGCGCTTCTGCAGGGGACCCGAAGAGCAAGAGCCAAAGCAAAGCGCGCGTTGCCATTCTTTCGTAGGAGCGCACCCTGTGCGCGATTGGCGCATCGTGAAAACGCTGCCGTTGAGGAAATGTGGTTGGTGTCCAGAGCAGAGCGAATGCATGAATGCGACACGGCCGCTTTTGCCGCGGAATGTCGGTCTTGCATCAACCATCGATTGTCGCGCCCTAACCCCTAGCCCCTGATCCCTACCAGGTCAGGTCAGCCGGCACACCATCGTCATCAACAGCACCAGGCTCGCACAGCAAAACAAGGGCTTCGGGTGCGACTTCGCGGACCTGTTCGCCGAGCGCGCGCGGCACGATGTGGTAGCGGCCGAGGTGCTGGACGATGGCGAGTTCACCGGTGTTGATCGCGGCGAGTTGGGCTGGCGTGCAATAGACGCGCTTGATCTTGTCACCGTGCGGGAAATGACGGGCAACATCGGCGTCCTTGTCGTTGAGGCCCTGCCCGTCGAGCAGGGCAGCCAGCTTGCGCTTGCGTTCGGCCTTTTCCTTCGCGCGCTGCTCGGCAGCGCGTTTTTCCTGTTCGCGCTGTTCGCGTTCGGCACGCTCGCGCAAGGCATAGGCCTTGGCCAGATCCATTTCCTCGTGCTTGCGCGGCATCGCATCCGGTCTGCGCACGCCGGGCTTGCGCGCGTCCGCCTTGCCCTTGGCTTCAACCGGCGCGGCCGCGCGCGCCTCCGCCTTGAGCTTCTGCACGAGGCCCGTCTTGAGCAGTTGGTCACGCAGGGAATCGGCCATCGAGGCGTTCCGTTGGTCACGGGCGAATTCAGTAGTGCGGCGGCGGCGGTTCGCTTGCCGTGTCGTGCGCGAGCGAGGTGCGCAAGCCGACGAGTTCAGCACGCATGCGCTCGAGTTCGAGGCGCAACTGCACGTTCGTGCGATCGTGCATGGCCACCGCCGAGTTGAGAGCAGCCACGCTGTCGTCGAGGAACGCGAGACGAACCTCGAGCTCGGTCAGGCGTTCCTCCAGCGTGCTCATCGTGCGCGCAAATCCTCGATCAGATGGCGGCCATGACGCGCACCGACCTGCCCCTCACACTCGCGCCGGGCGAGGGCGAGATCAGCGGCGGCCATCTCGCGCACGAGGTCGGCGAAGCCGGTCTTCGGCGTCCAGCCGAGTGTCTCGCGGGCAAAGGTCGGATCGCCGAGCAGGGTATCGACCTCGGCCGGGCGGTAATACTGAGGATGCACGCGCACGAGCGTGTCGCCGACGCGCACCTTCGCATCGTCGCGATGCACGGCGGCGACGATGCCTTCCTCGTCGGCGCCGCTGCCGCGGAACTCGACGTCGATGCCCATCTCGCGCGCTGCGAGCACGACGAACTCGCGCACCGAGTGCTGGATGCCGGTGGCGATGACGTAATCGTGCGGCGTGTGGTGCTGCAGGATCAGGTACTGCGCCTCGACGTAGTCGCGCGCATGACCCCAATCGCGGCGCGCATCGAGATTGCCGAGATATAGGCAGCGCTGCAGGCCCTGGATCACGCGGGCGAGCCCGCGGGTGATCTTGCGCGTGACGAAGGTTTCACCGCGAATCGGCGATTCGTGATTGAACAGGATGCCGTTGCAGGCAAACATGCCGTAGGACTCGCGGTAGTTCACCGTGATCCAGTAGGCATAGAGCTTGGCCACGCCATAGGGCGAGCGCGGATAGAACGGCGTCGTTTCACGCTGCGGGGTCTCGCGCACGAGGCCATACAGTTCCGAAGTCGACGCCTGGTAGACGCGGCAACGGCCCTTCATGCCGAGCACGCGTACCGCTTCGAGCACGCGCAGGGTGCCGACGCCGTCGGCATTGGCCGTGTATTCCGGCTCCTCGAACGACACCGCGACATGGCTCTGCGCGGCAAGGTTGTAGATCTCGTGCGGCTCGACCTGCTGGATGACGCGGGTGAGGCTGCTCGAATCGGTGAGGTCGCCGTAGTGAAGGGTCAGCGCCGGGCCGCCCTCGTCGCGCTCGTGATAAAGATGATCGATGCGCTCGGTATTGAACGACGAGGCACGCCGCTTGAGACCATGCACCTCATAGCCCTTCTGCAGCAGCAGTTCGGCGAGATAGGCCCCATCCTGGCCGGTGACTCCGGTGACAAGCGCACGCTTCTTTTCCATCGATCGGATTGCCTCGGGACTGCGCCGGACTCAGGGCGTCGACGCGGGACCGGGGATGTTAGCGGTGAGGGGAGTACAGGTACAGCCCTGCAAGACCGCGCGCGACGACACGGAAACCATCGCATGAGCGGCCCGGCAGCGGGATCATCCGATCCGGCATCACGGTTTCTCCACGCTGCGCCCCCGCCCGATCCCGTAGTACGCCAAGCCGGCTGCCTCGACGACGCGCGGATCGAAGATGTTGCGGCCATCGAACACGACCGGCGTTGCCAACGATGCGCGCAGACGCTCGAAGTCGGGACTGCGAAAGGCCTTCCATTCGGTGACGACGACCAATGCGTCGGCACCGGCACAAGCGTCGTACTGCGCATCGCATAGGACCAGGTCGTCGCGCACGCCATACAGACGACGCGTCTCGTCCGCGGCCTCGGGATCGTAGGCGCGCACACGCGCGCCGGCAGCCCACAATTGTTCGAGCAGGACGCGACTCGGTGCCTCGCGCATGTCGTCAGTGTTCGGCTTGAAGGCAAGGCCCCAGACGCCGATCGTGCGACCAGCAAGCTTGCCGCCGAAATGGCGCTCGAGCAGGGCGAACAGCCTGCGCTTCTGCGCCGCGTTGGTGGCTTCGACCGCATCGAGCACGCGCGTCGCGCAGCCGTGCAGCTGCGCCGTGTGGGCAAGCGCCTTGACGTCCTTCGGGAAGCACGAGCCGCCATAGCCCGCTCCCGGATAGATGAAGTGGTAGCCGATGCGTGGGTCGGCGCCGATGCCGAGACGCACCTGTTCGATGTCCGCGCCGACGCGCTCGGCGATGTTGGCCATCTCGTTCATGAAACTGATCTTGGTGGCCAGCATCGCGTTGGCGGCGTACTTGGTCAGCTCGGCCGAGCGCAGGTCCATGACCACGATACGGTCATGGTTGCGGTTGAACGGCGCGTACAGCGCGCGCAGCGATTCGATCGCGCGTGGACTGTCGCTGCCGATGATGATGCGGTCCGGTCGCATGCAGTCCTTGACCGCATCGCCTTCCTTGAGGAACTCGGGGTTGGAGACCACGTCGAACGGCACCTCCACACCGCGCCCGGCGAGCACATCGGCGATCGTCGTGCGCACGCGGTCGCCGGTACCCACCGGCACGGTCGATTTGTCGACGACGACGGCATGGCGGCCGAGATGGCGACCGATCGTGTCGGCCACGGCGAGCACGTGCGACAGATCGGCACTGCCGTCCTCATCAGGCGGCGTGCCGACGGCGATGAAGATCACCTGGCCATGCTCGATCGCACGTGCCGCATCGGTGCTGAAGCGCAGGCGCCCGGCGGCGTGGTTGTCGCGTACCAGCGGTTCGAGACCGGGCTCGTAGATCGGGATCTCACCGCGTTCGAGGCGCGCAATCTTGTCGACGTCGACATCGACGCAGAGGACGTCATTGCCGACCTCGGCGAGACAGGTACCGGTGACGAGGCCGACGTAGCCGGTGCCGAAGATCGTGACGCGCATGCTGAACACCTCCGGAATTGCTGCTCGCGGAAACGACGAAGGCGTGCCTGAGCACGCCTTCGTCGGTACGCGTCGCGACGATTACTTCTTGTCGGCCGCATCGGCCGCGGGGGCCTCGATCGAGATCAGCTTGACGTCGAAGATCAGCGTCGCATTCGGGCCGATCGTCGGCGGCGCGTTCTCGCCATAGGCGAGTTCGGCCGGAATGTAGAGCTTGTATTCCGAACCTTCGCTCATGAGTTGCAGGCCCTCGGTCCAGCCCTTGATGACGCCGTTGAGCGGGAACGTCGCCGGTGCACCGCGATCGATCGAGCTGTCGAACTTGGTGCCGTCGATCTTGGTGCCGGTGTAGTCGACCTTGACCGTGTCGGTGGCGACCGGCTTCTTGCCGCTGCCTTCCTTGATGACCTCGTACTGCAGGCCCGAGGCCGTGGTCTTCACGCCGGCCTTCGACTTGTTCTTGGCCAGGAACGCAGCACCCTCGGCCTTGTTCTTCTCGGCGGCGGCCTTTTCCTCGGCGACGCGCTTGGCCTGGAGCTTCTGCATGAATTCCTGGCGGATCTGCTGGCCTTCCTCGGCGGTCATCTTGGTGTTCTTGCCGTTGAACTCGTCCTGCAGCGCCTGCACGACGATGGCGAGATCGAGATCATCCTTGATCTGGGTGAGGCCGCGGCCGACATCGGCGCCAACCATGTAGCTGACCTTGTCCTTCTCGGTCTTCAGCGAGGCATCGAGGGCAAACGCACTGCCGGCGGCGAACGTCGAGGCGAGCGCGACGGCAATGAGGGACTTGCGCGCGAAACGGATCATCTGGAACTCCTGAAAATGAAGGGAACCGGGGCTGGCCGGACTGGCCGCCGGACCGGAAAGCAATCCAGCCGCGAAGCGGGCCGCCTATTGTGGCGGATGACACCGGGAATGGGGAGTGGGGAATCGGGAGTGGGTTTGAGCAGGATCAAGGGATGCCGATCAGTCCCGCAATGGCGTCATGACATCCGCAGGGCTCGCAGCGAGGTGGTCGTGGCGAAGTGCAGGCTGGTTGCCTGGGCGAGCCGCGCACACCCCGCTGCGGGCCTTGCGGATGACGCCCCGTCATTGGGAATCAAAAGGTTGCGGCCGTCGTGGGATTGGTCAGAACATCCCAGGTTCCTGCTTTTGCCATTCCCTATTCCCCATTCCCCAATCCCTGGCTCCATTGGCGCGGCGACATGCCCATGCGTGCCGTGAAGGCGCGCGACAGCGCGGAGGGATTGGCGTAGCCGAGTTCGGAAGCCAGCCGCTTGAGGGGCTGCCCTTCGCGCAGGCGGTCTTGTGCCAGGGCGATGCGCCAGCCAGCCAGGTATTCCGCCGGGGTCTGGCCGACATGCTCGCGGAATGCGTTGGCGAATGCCGTACGCGACATGCCGGCGCGTTCAGCCATGCGCTCGAGCGTCCACGCCTCGCCCGGCGCTTCGTGCATGGCCACCAGTGCACGTGCCAGGCGCGGTTCCGACAGGCCAGCCACGAGACCGGGTTGCATGCCGGCCTCCTGCGGATGATCGAGCAGCCAGCGCAGCAGTTGGATCAATACCACCTCGAACAACCGATCGGCGAGCAGGCGCTGGCCACAGCGCACCTGGTCGGTTTCGCGAAACAGCAGTTCGAGAGCGAGATCGAGTCCGGGCACGCGCGCCAGCGGCAGGGCGATCAGGGGCGGCAGGGCGCGCGCCAGCGGGTTTTCCGCGCCGCCTTCGAAACCGAGCCGGGCGCAGGTGAAATCCGCACCTTCGACCGGCGGATTGCGGAAGCGATGGGTGAGTGGGCGCGGATAGAACAACAGGGTCGGTTCATCGAAACGCAACAGGGGCGGCAGCGCACGCGTACCAGGGTGGCTGACCTCAAGCCGGCCGCGACGCAGCACGTGCAAGTAACCATGACCGTCGCCCGCATCGAACTGGTTGAGGCCGCACAGGGCCCCGGAATGGTGCAGCTGTGCGCGCACGCGGAAGCGTTCGAGCAGTCCGGATAGGCGATCGATGGGAGAGGTCCTGCGCATCGGTACGGAAAGATGTGTTTCATGGATGAATTGAACCCAATCATACACGGCATGCGCCGATACTGCCGCCACCTCTTCCGTCACAGACATCCTGAGGAAAAGCCATGTCATCACGCCGTTCCGCACTCGTCTCCGCCATCGCTCTGGCCGCCCTGGCCGGCGGCGCCTCCGCACACCAGGACAGCCACACCGGTGGCATCGCCAGCAAAGCCGTCGACACCGTCAAGGCACCGTTCGACATCGTGCACACGCGCATCCGTACCGAAGGCAACACCGCCGTGTTCCACATGGCCGTGTCCGGCAGGGCCGGCGCGAGCCGGCCGGCGAAGTCGGGCAAGCTCGCCGGCAGCTCGGTGTTCTCCTATGTCTGGCCGACCAGCCTCGATCCCTTCCTCGTCGGCTTCGAACCGAAGGCCGGCATCCTCGCCTTCGCGGTCACCGCCCATCCGGACTTCGACGACACGCCGCTGTTCGACGAGAACGGGGATGGCGATCCCGGCAACGACGGCAACCTCTGGCATTCACACTGGGTGGTCCTGCAACCCGATCCCGCCTGCGGCGAGGACGCGTTGAAAGTGGTCGACATCCCGGAGGGCAGCAAACCACGCCTGCCGCGGACCTGGCCGGGCCTGCCGATCCTGATCGACAGTCCCGGCTGGAGTCCCCTGTTCAAGGGTGAATCGCTCGAGGTGCGCGTGCCGTTCGACGACATCGGCGCCGTCGAAGCCGCCGGCTTCGACGGGGTGACCGCAGCGTTGCGTGTCAATGCCAGCGTGCATGCGCCGCTGCTGTGCGTCGTCGACGTGTTCAAGGTCGCGTCCGGCGACCTGTCCCTGCCGGGCAAGGTCAACCAGTAGCGCAGGTGAGTGACCGGTGGCGGACCTGCTGCCGGTCACGCACACGATGGGTCACGGACCGCGGCGAATGCCGCCGAAGCTGAGCCGACGCAGGCCGCAGGCCGGGATCGAAACGGCCATCTCGCCACCGAACACGTTGCCGGTGTGCACGAGGTCGTTTGTCTCGAAGCTTCCTTCCACCGCACCGTTGCAGGCAAAGCGACCGCTCACCCGGGTCAGCACACCGATGCCTTGCTGGCGGCCATTGAAGTGGCAGATCTGCCCTGCCGAGGCGAAGCGCATCGTCACCCGGTCCTGCTGCTTCTCGTCGAAGTAGTAAACCGTCCATACGCCGGCACGCTCACGCGACGGCCCCGAGAACTGCGGGCAGGCGGCGCCGGGATGTCGGTAGCCACCGAGCCAGCTGCCACCGAGGTCGAGCGGCGGGGTCAGCGGGCGCACCAGTTCGAAACGCCGCGGCAGGGGCACGGCGTCGATCTCGACGACGATGCGGTCGATGCCGCGCGGCTCGACGCTGGCCACCGTGACGCCGTCGTCCAGGGTGCCCGCGAAGACGGGCAGGCCCGATGCATCAAGCCCGACCAGGCCGAGCGCCGGAGCATGGAAATCCGGCGTGAAGGCGATCGCGACCTGCTGGTGCAGGTCGAGCGCGAGGCGATCGCCATGCTGGACGAGCGTGGCACGCACGCCGCCGACCGGATCGACCCAGAGATCGGTCAGCTCGCCGGCGTGGGCAGGATTCATGGCAAGGCCGAGCGCAAGCAACAGGCCGTGGATCGATGTGCGCATGGGAGGACTCCTTCGTGATTGCAATGGCGTGGCCCAACCGCGGGGTGCGGACGGCTACCCGTACCAGGACGGAAATGCCCGGGATTTGCCATCAACGTCCGCCGACGTTGCCCTGCCCGCGCGGCAACCTATAATCCGCGCCTCTCCGCGCAGGCCCCTTCCCCATGACCACTCCGATCGCGCCGCATGGCGGCCGTCTCGTCGACCTTTTCGTCGCCGCGGCCGAACGCGCTGCACTCAAGTCCGAAGCCGCCAACATGCCGGCCTGGGATCTCACTCCGCGCCAGCTCTGCGATCTCGAACTGCTGCAGAACGGCGCGTTCTCGCCGCTCGAAGGCTTCCTCGGCCGCGCCGACTACGAGGGCGTCTGCAAGCACATGCGCCTGGCCGATGGCACGCTGTGGCCGATGCCGATCACGCTCGACGTGACGGAAGCCTTCGCCGCGACGATCGCGGTTGGTGCGCGCATCGCCCTGCGTGACCAGGAGGGCGTGGTCCTCGGCGTGCTCGAGGTGTCGGACCTGTGGACGCCGGATCGCCAGGCCGAAGCCCTGCAGGTGTTCGGCACGACCGACCGCAAGCACCCGGGCGTCGCCCACCTGCTCGATCGCAGCCATCCGGTCTACGTCGGCGGCCGCGTGCGGGCGATCGAGGCGCCGCGCCACTACGACTTCGGCCACCTGCGCGCAACGCCAGCGGAATTGCGCGCGCAGTTCGCCAAGCTCGGCTGGTCACGCATCGTCGCCTTCCAGACGCGCAATCCGATGCACCGCGCGCACCTCGAACTGACGTTCCGCGCCGCGCAGATCGCCGAAGCCAACCTGCTGATCCATCCGGTCGTTGGCCTGACCAAGCCCGGCGACATCGACCACTACACGCGCGTGCGCTGCTACGAAAAACTGCTGCGCCACTACCCCGAGCGCACCACCACGCT
Organism: Dokdonella sp.; assembly: GCF_019634775.1. NCBI lineage: Bacteria > Pseudomonadati > Pseudomonadota > Gammaproteobacteria > Lysobacterales > Rhodanobacteraceae > Dokdonella > Dokdonella sp. The sequence goes on along the minus strand of NZ_JAHCAS010000001.1, from coordinate 2,092,495 downwards.
GGCCCTGCTCCACCTCGCCATGCGCATGGGCGGCCCACGCGAGGCGCTGTGGCACGCGATCATCCGCAAGAACCACGGCTGCACGCATTTCATCGTCGGCCGCGACCACGCCGGCCCCGGCACCGGAAGCGACGGCAAGCCGTTCTACGGCCCCTATGACGCGCAGGCCCTGGTCGCGCAGCACGAGCAGGAACTCGGCGTGACCATGGTGCCGTTCCAGGAAATGGTCTACGTGCAGGAGCGCGCGCAATACATGCCGGCCGACGAGGTTCCGGAAGGACACCATGTGCTCAACATCTCGGGGACCGAGTTGCGCCGTCGCCTGCAGGAAGGACTCGACATCCCCGAGTGGTTCACCTACCCGGAAGTCATCGAGGAGTTGCGCCGCACGCATCCGCCGCGCCACAGGCAGGGCTTCACCGTGTTCTTCACCGGCCTATCCGGCTCGGGCAAGTCGACCATCGCCAATGCCCTGCTCGTGCGCCTGCTCGAACTCGGCACGCGCCCGGTGACCCTGCTCGACGGCGACGTCGTGCGCAAGCACCTGTCGAGCGAACTCGGCTTCTCGAAGGAACACCGCGACCTCAACGTGCAGCGCATCGGTTTCGTCGCCGCCGAGATCACCAAGAACGGCGGCATCGCGATCTGCGCGCCGATCGCCCCGTACGCAGGTTCACGCCGGATCGTGCGCGAGATGGTCGGCGAAGCCGGCGTCTTCGTCGAAGTGCACGTGTCGACACCACTGGACGTCTGCGAAAGCCGCGACCGCAAGGGCCTCTACGCGCTTGCCCGCGCCGGCAAGATCAAGGAATTCACCGGCATCAGCGATCCCTACGAAGTGCCGGAGAATCCGGAACTGCGCATCGACACCAGCGGCATCGCCCCCGACCAGGCCGTGCAGCAGATCGTGCTCAAGCTCGAAGCGCTCGGCCTGATCCGGCCGACGCGCTGAGCACCCGTGCGTACCGCCCCTGACGGGGCTCCCGTTGCGACACGCTCATCTTCCGCAATGGGAACCCGTTCATGGGCGACCGGGTGCGATGACGGAACGCGGTCGCGACGCTATTCCGGCTCGCCCAGCAGGGCCTCGATCCGCGCCACCAGTCCGGCATCGTCGGGCTTGACCTTGCTCGGATAGTCGGCGACGACCTTGCCGTTGCGGTCGAGCAGATACTTGTGGAAGTTCCAGGCCGGGTAGTGGCCGCCGCTCGCTTCGGCGAGCTTCACGTAGAACGGATTGGCCGCGCCCTCCTTCACGCTGACCTTCTCGAACATCGGGAACCTGACTCCATAGGTCAGCGTGCAGAACGCCTGGATCTCCTGCTCCGTGCCCGGCTCCTGGTTGCGGAAATCGTTGGAGGGGAAACCGAGCACGGCGAAACCGCGTGCGGCGTACTTCGCATGCAACACCTCCAGACCCTCGTATTGCGGGGTGTAACCGCATTTGCTGGCGGTGTTGACGACCAGCAGCACCTTGCCGCCATGGGCCTGACAGAGGTCGACCGGCTCCTTGCCGGCCAGGGGGCGGAAGTGGACGTCTTCAAGCAGGTCGCCGCAGGCATGGGCGCCGCCGGCGACAGCGAGGGTAAACAGGGCGATCAGCAGTCGGGACATCGGCGCATCCTCCAGCAAAGGCCGATTGTGCCGTGTGCCGAGGTTGCATGGGGGTTGACATGGTCAGTTTTGGTGTTATAGTTCGCTACAACACTACTTCATCGACAGACCACTCAGGAGGTCGCCGTGAACCGAATCATCCACTTCCGCCTGCTGGTCGCCCTGGCCATCACGGCCAGCATCTCGGCATTCGCCTGGAGCGCGACCCGTCCACAGGCCTCAGCCATCGCGGCGTCCGCTCCGTTCGAGACCGCCCCGGAAGCGATCCCGGTCCTCCCGACCATCGTGGTCAATGCCAACGATGACGTGCCGGTGCTGCCGCTGGTCATCGTGCGCCCAAGCGCGGAAGAGCGCGCAATGGCGCTCGAACTCGCCGCCGCGGCAGACGATAGCCATGGTGGCGGCGCTGGCATCGTCGGCGAGTTGCTGCCGCGAGCACGCCTGGACGTGCCCTACTATTCCTTCGGCAAGCTGATCCCCGGCACGAGCAAGGATTGATGCGATGAGCACGACCTGGAACGACAACACGCCGATCTACCGCCAACTGCGCGAACGCGTGGTGGCGATGATCCTCGACGGTGTGTTGAAACAGGGGGACGCCCTGCCATCGGTACGGCAGGTGGCGGCGGACTTCCAGATCAATCCGATCACGGTATCGAAGGCCTACCAGGAACTCGTCGACGAGAACCTGGTGGAGAAACGGAGGGGACTTGGCATGTACGTCACCGAAGGGGCGCGCGCCGCCCTGCTCAAATCCGAACGCGAGCGCTTCCTGAACGAGGAATGGCCGGCCCTGTACGCGCGCCTTGAGCGCATGGGACTCGATCTCGAAGCCCTGCTCGATGCACTCAAGGCCAGGGGAGAACGCCGATGAGCGCCGTCGTCCAGGCTCGCGGCCTCGGCAAGCGTTACGGCACCAAGGTCGCGCTCGATCAGGTCGATTTCACCATAGAGTCCGGCCGCATCGTCGGCTTCATCGGCCCGAACGGCGCCGGCAAGACGACCGCGCTCAAGGCCATCCTCGGCCTCAGCGAGTTCGACGGCGAGTTGCGCGTGCTCGGTCTCGATCCACGCACGCAGCGAGCGCAACTGATGGAACAGGTCTGCTTCATCGCCGACGTCGCCGTGCTGCCGCGCTGGCTGCGTGTCGGCGAAGCCGTCGATTTCGTCGCCGGCGTGCATCCGCGCTTCTCGCGCGAGAAATGCGAGCGCTTCCTTGCCAGCACCAGGATCGGCAAGTCGATGCGCGTGCGCGAACTTTCGAAAGGCATGATCGTGCAGCTGCATCTCGCCCTGGTGATGGCGATCGACGCACGTCTGCTAGTGCTCGACGAACCGACCTTGGGCCTCGATATCCTCTACCGCAAGACCTTTTACGAAAGCCTGCTGTCGGACTACTTCGACGAGGAAAAGACGATCATCGTCACCACCCACCAGGTCGAGGAGATCGAACACATCCTCACCGACCTCATCTTCATCCGCGACGGCCGCATCGTGCTCGATGCCTCGATGGAGGCGATCGCCGACCGCTACACCGAAGTCATGGTCAATCCGGACAAGGCAGACGCCGCGCGCGCGCTTGCGCCGCTGCACGAGCGCTCGATCTTCGGCAAGTCGATCTTCCTGTTCGACGGCGCCGAACGCAGCCACCTCGCCGAGCTCGGCGAGGTGCACAAGCCGAGCATCGCCGACCTGTTCGTCGCCACCATGAAGGGGACCTACGCATGAATACGATGGCCTGGCTGGTCAAACGCGAGTACTGGGAACACCGTGGCGGCTTCCTGTGGACGCCGATCTGGGTCAGCGTGGTCATGCTCGCCCTGACCGTGTTCGGCATCATCACCGCCGAAGTCGTGCGCGCACGCGTCGAAATCAACGGCGGCGTGCCGTGGAAGATCATCACCGAGCGCCTGACGGCAGGCGATCTCGCCCAGGCTGGCGCCGGACTCGATGTCGCCTACATCGCCCTCGCCGCGATCCTGTGCATCCCGTTGTTCTTCGTGCTGTTCTTCTACCTGCTCGGCTCGCTCTACGACGATCGCCGCGACCGCAGCGTGCTGTTCTGGAAGTCACTGCCGGTGACCGACACCAGCACCGTGCTGTCGAAGGTCGCCGCCGCGGTCCTGCTCGCCCCGCTGATCGCCTTCATCGTGGCGACGGTCGCCTGGCTCGGCCTGCTCGTCGTGGTCGGCGTGTGGGCGATGATCCACGGCATCAACCCGCTGCCGGCGATCGCCGCCGCGCATCCGTTCGGCCTGTTCTGGCGCATGCTGCTGACCATCCCGGTCGATGCGCTGTGGGCACTGCCGACGGTCGGCTGGTTGATGTTCTGGTCGGCCTTCGCACGCAGCAAGCCGTTCCTTTGGGCGGTGCTGGTGCCGCTGTTCGTGCTGATCGCCAACAGCTGGCTCGGCATGCTCGGCGCGCCGTCGATCGATCGCGCGGTGCTGGTCAACGATGTCATCCTGCGCCTGCTGGCCGGCATCCTGCCCGGCGCTTGGTTGCCCGGCGGCGGGCTCAACCTCGGCAGCTACGTGCGCGACGCCGGCCACGACGCAGGCGTACTCGCGATGTTCTCACCGACCCGCGTCTACGCCGTGCTTGGCACAGCCCGGTTGTGGATCGGCGTGGTGGTCGGCGCGGCCCTGATCGCCGCATCGATCTGGCTGCGCCGCACGCGCATCGAAACTTCAACCTGAACGGGATGGCCAGGGACGGCCGCTCCCGGAACTCTCCATCCGAACGCGCGCATGCGCGGACGAGACCCGAACGGCGCGGCGTCCATCGCCGTTCGGGCCGGCGCTTCAGCGGATGACGCTGCCGATCACGCGGTATCGGTTGCGGCCACTGGCCTCAAGGCCGCGATGGCCCAGGTTGAGTTCACCCTCCAGCCAGAAGCGCAGCAGGTTGGTGCCGTCGCGACGCACGACCACCGCCGCACCGTCACCGGTATAGACCATGTCGCCGTTCTTCAGCTGGCCCGGCGTGATGCGCTCGCGGATGCGGCGTCCGTCGTTGTAGAGCTTCTCGAGCGAAGCGCGTGTCGGCGTGACATCGCCGGGCTCGGTCGCCACCAGGACGTTCGTCGCCGCGGTTGTCACGTTCTCGGCCGCGGTCGGGGCCGACTCGACCTCGGCAGGCGCCGCCTCGGAAGCGGGGGCGGTCGCCTGGGTCGGTTGTGCAGCGACCGGCGGCGGCCGCGACAGGTCGGCGGCCGGCTCGGCAATCGTTGCCGGAGCGGTCGTCACCGGCGGCGGCGCGGGGCTGGGTGCACTTGCAACCGGAGGCGGTGGCGCGGGTGGCTCTGCAGCCGCCGAAGCCGCTGCCGGCGTTGCAGGTGGTGGCGTACTCACCGTGGCCGGCGCCGGGGCGGGGGTGGTGGGCGGGGCGGGCGGCGCCACGACCGGTGCCGGACGCGCCGTTGCGGGAGCGGGTGCGGGCGGCGGCGCCGCCGGCCTGGGCGCTTCCTCAACCTTGTCCTCGACGCGCACCAGCACGTTCTCGTAGAAACCATCGCGCAACACGACGTCGGCCTCGCCGCCGGCGGCGAGCGCCGCCGCCACCTGCGCGTGCAGGTGCTGCGGCGCGGTGACGACGACACGCTTGCCGGACGACGCGGCGGTGCGCGCCAGCGCCGAAAGGCGCGCATTGGCGGCACCACTGGCAAGGTCCTTCTCGCTGATGTCGAGGCTCTGCTGCGCCCATGCACTCCCCGCTGCGCACAGTGCCGAGAGGAGAATGGCTCGTTTGATCATGGGTATTTTTCCCCTCGGATTCGCACAAGTTCTGAAACGGGAGAGCCTAGGAGCCTGCTGGACAGAAGACAACCGGACCACCGGCACAAGGCGCGGCCACACGACGACTGGATCGTCCTCGTGTGGCGAACGGATCGGCCACACAGTTTGCGCTTGCCGGACGCGACGTCGACATGTGCCATCCGCCACGCCCGGGGTCGACATCAACCTCCGGCCGATCCGCCGTGGATGCCACCCTTGGTCAGCGCGACCGGATCGAGCAGCTGTTCCAGCTGCTTGCGCGGCAGGCCAGTGGTCTCGACCGCCACGTCGATGATCGGGCGGCCTTCCTTGTAGGCCTGCTTGGCGGTCGCCGCGCCCTTGTCGTAGCCGATCACCGAGTTGAGCGCGGTGACCAGGATCGGGTTCTTCGCCAACGCCTGCTCGATGTTGTCGCTGCGCACCTTGAAACCGGTGATCGCCTTGTCGGCAAGCGCGCGCGCGGCGTTGGCCAGCAGTTCCAGCGATTGCAGCAGGTTCAGCGCGACCACCGGCAGCATCACGTTGAGCTGGAAGTTGCCGCTCTGGCCGGCGATGGTGATCGTCGTGTCGTTGCCGATGACCTGGGCGCAGACCATTGCCACCGCTTCCGGGATCACCGGATTGACCTTGCCCGGCATGATCGATGAACCCGGCTGCAGGGCCGGCAGTTCGATCTCGCCGAGGCCGGCGAGGGGCCCCGAGTTCATCCAGCGCAGATCGTTGGCGATCTTGAGCAGGCTCACGGCCAGTGTCTTGAGCTGGCCCGAGAGCTCGACGGCGGCATCCTGCGAGCCGATGCCCTCGAAGTAGTTGGCCGCCGACTCAAACTTCACACCGGTCATGCGCGTCAACTCGGCACAGATCGCCGGGCCGAGTTTGGCGTCGGCATTGATGCCTGTGCCGACGGCAGTGCCACCCTGCGGCAACCGACGCACGCGCTTGAGCGCATCGCCGACGCGCTCGATGCCCGAACCGATCTGCGCCGACCAGCTGCCGAGCTCCTGGCCGAAGGTCACCGGCATCGCATCCATGAGATGGGTGCGGCCGGTCTTGGCCACCTTGCGCAGTTCCTTGGCGCGCTTGTCGATCACCGCCTTGAGATGGCCCAGTGCCGGCAGCAGTTGTTCGCTGGCCACCAGCACCGCGCTGACCTGGATCGCGGTCGGGATGACGTCGTTCGAGGACTGGCCGTTGTTGACATCGTCGTTCGGATGCACCTTCGTGCCGGCAGCTGCGGCGACATGGGCAATCACCTCGTTGGCATTCATGTTCGACGAAGTGCCTGAGCCGGTCTGGAACACATCGATCGGGAAATGCGCGTCGAACTCGCCCTTGGCGACGCGCTCGGCGGCCTTGCGGATCGCCTTGGCCTGCGCCTTCTTCAGATGGCCAAGGTCGGCATTGGCCTGTGCCGCCGCCGACTTGATCAGGCCGAGCGCGCGGATGAACTCACGCGGCATGCGCAGGCCGGAGATCGGGAAGTTCTGCACGGCACGCTGGGTCTGTGCGCCGTACAACGCGTCGGCGGGCACCTTCAGTTCGCCCATGCTGTCGCGTTCGATGCGGAAATCGCTCATGGAGGGGATCCTGCGGGAGGGAAATCGGGGGCCGGTGATTATAAGGCCCTGCAAGAGCGGCTTCAGCCGCGATCCTTTCCCGTCTCGCACCGACCCCCAGCACGAGACTGCCAGGGATGTTCCGACCAATCCCGCGACGCCATTGCGGGATTGATCAGAACATCCCTAGACTGACCGACCCGCCGCCGCCCTGCCGAGCGATGCTCGTCAACGCCCTCTACATCGTCGCCGCGTTGCTCTTGGTCCTGCTGAACGGCTTCTTCGTCGCCGCCGAGTTCGCCCTCGTCAAGCTGCGCTACACCCAGGCCGTCGGTCTCGCCGAGGGTCGTGGCTGGCGTGGGCGCGTGCTGCTTGGCGTGCATGGCCACCTCGACGCCTATCTTTCGGCCTGCCAGCTCGGCATCACCCTGGCCTCGCTCGGCCTCGGCTGGATCGGCAAGCCGGCCTTCGCGCACCTGCTTGAGCCCGTGCTGTCCGGCGTTGGCGGACTCGACCCCGAGACGATCGACTTCGTCTCGTTCCTGTTCGCCTTCACCGTGATCTCGTTCCTGCACATCGTGCTCGGTGAACTGGCGCCGAAGTCGATGGCAATCCGGCGCCCCGAGCGCATGTCGCTGTGGACGGCAGTGCCGCTGTACCTGTTCTACTGGCTGATGTATCCGGCGATCTGGCTGCTCAACACCAGCGCCAACTGGATGCTGCGCCTGTTCGGCCTCGACAAGGTCGAAGGCCACGAACATCACTATTCGCGCGAGGAACTCAAGCTGATCCTGCACGGCAACCGCGCGCGCGACTCCGGTGAGACCTTCGAGATGCTGAGTCACGCACTCGACTTGCCGGAACTGGTCGCGGGTGACCTGCTGCGCACACGCGACGAACTGGCCTCGCTGCATGACGGCCAGACCCAGGACGAAGTGCTCGCCGAGGTGCGTCGCTCACAATTCAGTCGCTATCCGTGGTTCGAGGCCGACGGCGACGGCGTGCGAGGCGTGCTGCACGTCAAGGATCTCCTGCTCGCTGTCGCCGCGCGCGGCGTGGTCGAGGACATCACCGCCCTGCTGCGCCCGGGCATCGTCGTGCCGCTCGACACACCGGTGCTCGATGTGCTCAAGCGCTTCCGCGCCGGCAGTACGCACCTGGCCCTTGTCAACGAGGAGTCGGGGCGCGTGGTCGGCTTCTTCACCCTGCAGGACCTCGTCGAGGTCATCGTCGGCGACATCGCCGACGACCACCGCCGCAAGCGCCCCTCCGCGATCGCGCAACCCGCCGCCGATGGCAGCTTCACGATCCCGGGCAGCCTGCCGATCTACCGCCTCGAACGCCTGCTGGGGCACGAGATCGAGGCGCCCGACGAGGTCAACTCGGTCGGCGGCCTCATCATCCACCGCCTCGAACGCCTGCCGACCGAAGGCGAGTCGTTCGCCTTCGACGGCTTCACCCTGACCGTGCGTGCGATGAAGGGCGCCAAGGCGCAGGCAATCACGGTCAAGCCCGATCCTTCCACCCGCGACCACACAACGGCCCTGCCATGACCGACGCCCTGTTCGCCCTTTCCCCGCTCGACGGCCGCTATGCGGCGAAAGTCGCGGCCCTGCGCCCGGTATTCAGCGAATTCGGCCTGATGCAACGGCGCGTCGAGGTCGAGGTGCGCTGGCTGGCCGCGCTGGCCGCGCATCCGGGCATTCCCGAAGTCGCTCCCCTGTCGGACGCGGCCACGGCCGCGCTGCGCGCGATCGCGCAGGACTTCAGCGCCGCCGACGGCGAGCGCATCAAGGCGATCGAGGGCGAGACCAACCATGACGTCAAGGCCATCGAATACTTCATCAAGGAACGCATCGGCGACCACGTCGAACTCGGCCGCGCCAAGGAGTTCGTGCACTTCGCCTGCACCAGCGAGGACATCAACAATCTCGCCTACGCGCTGATGCTGCGCGATGCGCGCGATGGCGTGTTGCTGCCCGCGATCGACCGCCTCGTCGGTGACCTGCGCACACTCGCCCACGCCCAGGCCGCGCAGCCGATGCTTTCGCGCACGCATGGGCAGACCGCTTCACCGACCACGCTGGGCAAGGAGATCGCCAACGTCATCGCCCGCCTCGAACGTCAGCGCAAGCAGATCGCCGCGGTCGAGCTGACCGGCAAGATCAACGGCGCAGTCGGCAACTACAACGCCCATGTCGTCGCCTGCCCCGAAATCGACTGGCCGGCCTTCGCGCGCAGGTTCGTCGAAGACCTTGGCCTGGTCTTCAACCCATACACAACGCAGATCGAACCGCACGACTGCATCGCCGAGATCAGCGACGCCGTACGCCGCCTCAACACGGTCCTCATCGACCTTGCGCGCGATGTCTGGGGCTACATCTCGCTCGGCTACTTCCGCCAAGCGCTCAAGGCCGGCGAGGTCGGCTCGTCGACCATGCCGCACAAGGTCAATCCGATTGACTTCGAGAATGCCGAAGGCAATCTCGGCCTCGCCAACGCGCTGTTCGAGCACTTCGCGGCGAAGCTGCCGATCAGCCGCTGGCAGCGTGACCTCACCGACTCGACCGTGCTGCGTGCGCTCGGCACCGCCTTCGGTCACACCCAGGTCGCCCTCGACGCGCTGGCCAGGGGCGTGGGCAAGCTGCAGGTCGATGCCCACCGTCTCCATGCCGACCTCGATGCAAGCTGGGAAGTGCTCGCCGAAGCCGTGCAGACCGTCATGCGCCGCCACGGGCTGCCGAACCCCTACGAGCAGCTGAAGGCATTGACCCGTGGCCACGGCATCACCCGCGAATCGATGCTCGCCTTCATCGAAGCGCTCGACCTTCCTGCCGTCGAAAAGCAGCGCCTGCTGGAGCTGACCCCGGCCGGCTACACCGGCCTCGCCGAGCGGCTGGCCCGCGGGATCTGAGCGGATCGCGGCTTGTAGCGTTTCGCCCTGTACGGTTCGACCAGACCATCGACGTCGTTTTCGTGCTGGCCATCCGCGGCCGGCACGAAGCCGGAGTATCACCCGATCGACGCCCGCTGCCGCGTCCGGGGTGTCGGCAACCGTCTGCACGCGGCAGAATCCACGCCATGACGACCGCCGATATGCCACCTGCCATCGAAGTCCACGCCCGACCCGGCCAGCCGCTCGGCATGCCGCCGTCGCGCTTCCTGCGCGACTACTGGCAGCGGCATGCGCTGCTCGTGCGTGGCGCGTTCGCGGGAATGGAACCGCCGCTGGCACCGGAGGACCTGGCCGGCCTCGCCTGCGAGGAAGCCGCGTTGTCGCGCATCGTCGTGCACGACCCGCACCGCGACACCTGGCTGCTGCGCAGCGGCCCGTTCGACGAAACCGATTTCGCAACGCTGCCGAAGACGCACTGGACCCTGCTCGTGCAGGATGTCGACAAGTGGGATGCCGACGTGGCCGCCCTGCTCGGCCATTTCGAGTTCATCCCAAGCTGGCGTATCGACGACATCATGGTCAGCTACGCGGTCGATGGCGGCTCGGTCGGTGCGCACGTCGACCAATACGACGTGTTTCTCATCCAGGGCATGGGCCGAAGGCGCTGGCAGATCAGCACCGACGCGCAAGCACCGGGCGCGTTCCGCGATGATGTCGAGCTCAAGCTTCTGCGCGAGTTCCATGCCACCCACGACTGGCTGCTCGAAGCAGGCGACCTGCTCTACCTGCCGCCCGGCGTGCCGCACCACGGCATCGCCGAGGGCGCCTGCCTGACCTTCTCGGTGGGCATGCGCGCGCCGGCGATCGGCGAACTGGTCGCCGATTTCGCTGCGGGCGTAGCCGAGGCGCTGCCCGAGACGCGGCGGTATGGAGACGCGGGGATGCCGCCGGCGAAGCGGGCGGGTGAGATCACATCGGACGTCCTTGAAAAGCTGCGCATGGAACTTTCGGCTGCGTTGGCGACTGATTCGTCATACCTCCGGCGGTGGTTCGGTTCGTTCATCACGCGCTACCGCGTGGCGAACGAGGCGGTGCCGCGCACGCCGCCACTGACTGCCTCCGCATTCGCACGCCGGCTGGCTGCCGGTGACGGCCTCGTGCGCAACCCATGGTCGCGCATGGCCTGGAGCGCCTTGCCACGCGGCGCCGAACTGCATGTCGGCGGAGAATCGCATCGCTGCGAGCGCGTGCTGGCCGAGCGATTGTGCCGTCCGCAAGCGCTCGACGCAGCCGATATCCTTGCGCTCGACGACGCGGCACGGGACCTGCTGCTCACGCTGCTCAATGACGGTCACCTTGCTGTCGTGCGCGCCCGGAGGAAACGATGATCACCAGCGGATTCAGCGTCGAACCAGCGACCTGGGAGGTCGATCTGGATGAGCTGCGCGCCTTGCGCACTGCCGTGTTCGTAGTCGAGCAAGGCGTGCCCGAGGACGAGGAATGGGACGAACACGACGCGCGTTCGCACCACGTCATCGCACGCGATTCCAGCGGCCGGGCGATCGGCACCGGCCGACTGACCCCGCAACGGATGATCGGACGCATGGCCGTGCTGCCTGAATGGCGTGGCCGTGGCGTCGGTGCGGCGCTGCTGCGCGCCCTGCTCGAACGTGCCCGCGAACTGCGCCTGCCCGAGGTCGAACTGCATGCGCAGGTGCATGCGATCCCGTTCTACGAGCGCGCCGGCTTCACCGCCTTTGGCGACGAATACGACGAATGCGGCATCCCCCACCGCAGCATGCGCATGCACCTCGACACGCCGGCCGGCCGTGAACCGACACCGGCCGACGACGCCGGCGGCACGGGCGAGACCTGGCTGACGGCCACGCGCGAGGAGGCGCGCGCGGCGATCCTCGCGGTGATCGGCAGCGCTCGCCGCGAGCTCGCCGTCATGAGTCGCGACCTCGATGCCGAACTGTTCGAGCATGCCGACGTGCTCGAGGCACTCCGCCAACTCGCGGTCGGCACGCCGAACGTGCGCATCCGCTTCCTCGTGCTCGATCCGGCACGTGCCAGCGGCAGCGCGCACCGTCTGATCGCGCTTGGCCAACGCCTGTCGAGCATGTTCGCGTTCCGCACACCGGTCGAGCAGATCGACCACCAGTACCCGGGCGCCTTCGTCGCCAACGACCGCGGCGGCTGGTACGAACGCGCCCTCGCCAGCCGCTACGACGGCGAGGGGGCAAGTCACGCCCGTGCACGTACCGCCCAGCTTCTCGCGCGCTTCGACGAGGTGTGGGAACGCAGCGAACCGGCGGCCGAGATGCGACGACTGGAGATCTGACCAGCGGCCCGGGTGCGGTCAATTGCCGCCGCAGCAGGGGCGATCGCCGTGCAGGCCCGCCGACATTGCGATTCACCCGATCGCACCGGCAGCCGCCCACGCGGACTCCAAGCCTCGCGGGTGTGATCGACACCGTTCGCGCGGCGATGCACGGACTCATTCCGCAGCGGCCTCATGGGATAGCGACAACGCGGGGACTGACCCGTGTGCGCAGCTCGGCGTTGCGCCGGCTCGACAGACGGCCAGTCTGCCTTCGCCGTCGCGCCCTGATCTGCGCCCGCACAGGACGGTGGCGCCGTTGTGGGATTGATCAGCAGTCCTAGACCATGGTCGATCGCCGCGCCGTGCCGCAATGCAACACGCGGCGATCCATGCCGGTATAATCCGCGGGTTTCATGAGCGCGGCCGGGCGCTCGGCGCGAACCCGTCGCCGCGCCCCGGATCGTCCCTTTTCCGCCCCGCCTGCCCCGCACGGTGTCCGCGTGACCAACCTACTCGAGCTGTTCAAGTCCACGTCCGCCCTGTCCGGCGGCAATGCGGCCTTCATCGAAGATCTCTACGAACAGTGGCTGCGCGATCCGCAAGCGGTCGGCGACGGGTGGCGCAGCTATTTCGAAGGCATCAAGGGCAAGGCCGCCAACGACGTCGGTCATTCCGACGCGATCGCCCGCATCGAGGCAGCGCAACGCGCCGGCCTGCGCACTACGGCGGCGACGGGTGGCGACAATGCCGTGTCACAGAAGCAGGCCGGCGTGCAGCGGCTCATCACCGCCTATCGCTCGCGCGGGCACCTCGCCGCGCGGCTCGATCCGCTGGATCTCGCCGAGACCCTGAGCACGGCGGAACTGGAAACGCTCGGCCTGCTGCCGCGCCCCGGTGCACCCGACCTGGAAATCGAGTTCCACGGCCTGTCGGCAGCCGACCTCGACACCGAGTTCAACACACGTTCGCTCGGTGGTCCGGAACGCGCAAAACTGCGCGACATCGTCGCCATGATGAAGTCGACGTACGCGAATACGCTCGGCATCGAGTTCATGCACATCTCCGACGCCGAACAGCGCCAGTGGATGCACGAGCAACTCGAACGTACCGGCGGACGCTACGCCTTGTCGAAGGACGAGAAGAAGCGCCTGCTGGAAAAACTCACCCAGGCCGACGGTCTGGAGCGCTATCTGCACACGAAGTATGTCGGCCAGAAGCGATTCTCGCTCGAGGGCGGTGACAGCCTGATCCCGCTGCTCGACGAGATCCTGCGCCGTGGCGGCAGCACCGGCGTCAAGGATGTGGTCATCGGCATGGCCCATCGCGGCCGTCTCAATGTTCTCGTCAACACGCTGGGCAAGCCACCATCGAAGCTGTTCGACGAGTTCGAGGGTCGCTTCGACCACCCGGACGACCCGGCCCATTCCGGCGACGTGAAGTACCACATGGGGTTCAGCGCAAACGTGCGCACGCCGGGGCGTACCGTGCACGTCGCACTGGCCTTCAACCCATCGCACCTGGAGATCGTGGATCCGGTCGTCGCCGGCTCGGTGCGTGCGCGCCAGACCACCCGCCAGAATGCAACCTGTGAGCACGTCGTTCCGGTACTGATCCACGGCGACGCCGCCTTCGCCGGCCAGGGCGTGGTCATGGAACTGTTCCAGATGTCGCAGGCCAAGGGCTTCCGCGTCGGCGGCACCGTGCACATCGTCATCAACAACCAGGTCGGCTTCACCACCTCCAACCCGCAGGACGCGCGTTCGACGCTGTACTGCACCGACGTCGCCAAGGTGGTCAACGCTCCGGTCTTCCACGTGAACGGCGACGACCCGGAAGCCGTGCTGTTTGCCGCACGCATGGCCTTCGACTACCGCCAGAAGTTCAAGCGTGACGTCGTCATCGATCTCGTCTGCTACCGCCGTCACGGCCACAACGAGGCCGACGAGCCGGCGGCGACGCAACCGCTGATGTACCAAGTGATCCGCAAGCGCCCGACCCTGCGCGAGCTGTACGGCCGCAAGCTGGTCGCCGAAGGCACACTCACCGAAGCCGACGCGCAGGCGATGGCCGACGACTACCGCAAGCTGCTCGAGGCCGGCAAGCCGATCGCGGGCGTCGACACCGACTACCACGATCCGCATGCGGTCGACTGGTCGCGTCATCTCGGCGGCAACCTTGCCGAGGACGTCGCCACCGGCGTCGTCTCGAAGCAACTCGCCGTGATCGGCAAGGGGCTGCTCAAGCTGCCCGAGGGCATGGCCCTGCATCCACGCGTCGCCAAGATCTACGAAGACCGCGCGAAGATGGAAGCCGGCGAACTGCCGCTCGACTGGGGCTATGCCGAGAACCTCGCCTACGGCACCCTCGTCGCCGACGGCCGCGACCTGCGCATCGTCGGCCAGGATGCCGGTCGCGGCACGTTCTTCCACCGCCATGCCGTGCTGCACGACCAGAAGAGCGCCGCGCGCCACATGCCGCTGCGCACGGTCCGTGCCGGTGCCTCGGTCGAGATCATCGACTCGCTGCTCAGCGAAGAGGCGGTCATGGCCTTCGAGTACGGCTATGCCACCGCGCGTCCGAACACGCTGGTGATCTGGGAAGCGCAGTTCGGCGACTTCGCCAACGGCGCCCAGGTCGTCATCGACCAGTTCATCTCTTCCGGCGAGGCGAAATGGGGCCGCCTGTGCGGCATCGTGCTGCTGCTGCCACACGGCTACGAGGGCCAGGGTCCCGAGCACTCCTCGGCACGCCTGGAGCGCTACCTGCAACTGTGTGCGCTCGACAACATGCAGGTTTGCGTGCCGACCACGCCGGCGCAGATGTTCCACTTGCTGCGCCGGCAGATGCTGCGCGCCTGCCGCAAGCCGCTGGTGGTGATGACGCCGAAGTCGCTGCTGCGCCACAAGCTTGCGGTGTCGACCCTGGCCGATCTGACCGAAGGCAGCTTCCAGCTCGTCATCCCCGACGGCACGGCGAAGAACGCGAAGAAGGTCAAGCGCGTCGTGTTCTGCTCGGGCAAGGTCTACTATGACCTCGTCGAGGAAGCGCAGCGCCGCGGCATCGCCGATATCGCCATCCTGCGTGTCGAGCAGCTCTATCCGTTCCCGCGCGTCGAGGCCGCCGCCGAGCTGGCGAAGTACCCGGCGGCGAAGGAAGTGGTGTGGTGCCAGGAGGAACCGATGAACCAGGGTGCGTGGTACCAGATCAAGCACCATCTCCAGGCCATCGTGTCGCCGAAGCATGTCGTCGCCTACGCCGGCAGGCCGCGCTCGCCGGCGCCGGCCTGCGGCCATCTGAGCACGCACGTGGCCGAGCAGGCCGCCCTCGTCGAACTCGCCCTCGTCGCGCCGATGGGCACCGATCCGACCTCCGAGTGATTGCCGCCGCCCGGACCCGGGCGGCAAGATCGTCCACCCAACGAACAGCACGAACGCCCCAGGACACCCATCATGGCCCTTGAAGTCAAAGTTCCGGTTCTGCCCGAATCCGTTTCCGACGCGACCATCGCGACCTGGCACAAGAAGCCCGGCGACGCGGTCAAGCGCGACGAGAACCTCGTGGACCTGGAGACCGACAAGGTCGTGCTCGAGGTGCCAGCCACCGCCGACGGCGTGCTCAAGGAAATCCTCAAGCAGGTCGGCGACACCGTGACCAGTGGCGAGGTGCTGGGCATCGTCATCGAGGGCGCTGCCGCTCCGGCACCCGCGCCGACTGCCCAGGCCGAGGCGCCGGCAGCGCCGAAGCCGGGAATGGTGAATCGGGAATCGGGATTGGGCAAAAGCGCCGATCTCGACAACCTGCCGCCGGGCGCGCGCCGCGTCGCCGCCGAACAAGGCATCGATCCAACCACCGTCACCGGCACCGGTCGCGACGGCCGCGTGACCAAGGAAGACCTCATCACCCAAGGCAAGTCCCCGGCTGCCGCTCCTTCCACTCCCCGCCCCGCATTCCCCATCCCCGGCTCCAGTCGCCCGGAAGAGCGCGTGCCGATGACGCGCATGCGCGCCAAGATCGCCGAGCGCCTGATGCAGTCGAAGAACTCGATTGCGATGCTGACTTCGTTCAACGAGATCAACCTCGGCAAGGTCGCGGCGATGCGCAAAGAGCTCGGCGAGGCCTTCGAAAAGGCCAACGGCATCAAGCTCGGCTTCATGAGCTTCTTCGTCAAGGCCGCAGCCGAGGCGCTCAAGCGTCACCCGATCATCAACGCCTCGGTCGACGGCAATGACGTCATCTATCACGGCTACCAGGACATCTCGGTCGCCGTGTCGACCGACAAGGGCCTGGTCACGCCGGTGCTGCGCAACGCACAGGAAATGAGCTTCGCCGAGATCGAGAAGGCCATCGCCAGCTACGCCAAGAAGGCGCGTGAAGGCGGCCTCACCCTCGACGATCTGCAAGGCGGCACCTTCACGATCACCAATGGCGGCACCTTTGGCTCGCTGTTCTCCACGCCGATCGTCAACCCACCGCAGTCGGCGATCCTCGGCATGCACGCCATCAAGGAACGCGCGATCGTCGAGAACGGCCAGGTCGTTGCCGCACCGATGATGTACGTCGCGATCAGCTACGACCACCGCATCATCGACGGCAAGGACGCGGTGCTGTTCCTCGTCGACATCAAGAACCAGCTCGAAAATCCGCACCGGATGCTCGTGGGCCTGTAAGGCCCGCGAGCATCCGGGAATGGGGAATGGAGAACGGGGAATTGCAAAAGCCGCCCAGCTTGCAATGCCCTGCTTCCACCATTCCCCATTCCCTATCCCCCATTCCCGCGTGAGCGAATGAAATGAGCGAACAGCAACAATTCGACGTCATCGTCATCGGCGCCGGCCCGGCCGGTTATCACGCGGCGATCCGCGCAGCGCAGCTCGGCCTCAGAACGGCCTGCATCGACGCCGCGCTCGGCAAGGACGGCAAGCCCGCGCTCGGTGGCACCTGCCTGCGCGTCGGCTGCATTCCGTCGAAGGCACTGCTCGACTCCTCACGTCAGTTCTGGAACCTTGGCCACCTGTTCGGCGAACACGGCATCAGCGCAAAAGACGCGAAGATCGACGTCGCCACGATGGTTGGCCGCAAGGACAAGATCGTCAAGCAGTTCACCGGCGGCATTGCCGCGCTGTTCAAGGCCAACAAGATCACGCCGTACCATGGCTTCGGCGTGCTGCACGCGAACCGCGTGGTCAAGATCAAGCAGCACGACGGCAGTGAAGTCGCACTCTCCGCCACCAACGTCATCCTCGCCCCCGGTTCGGACTCGATCGAACTGCCGTTCGCGAAGTTCGGCGGGCCGATCGTCGACAATGCCGGCGCGCTCGATTTCACCGAAGTTCCGAAGCGACTCGGCGTGATCGGCGCGGGTGTCATCGGCCTCGAACTCGGCAGCGTGTGGAACCGCCTCGGCTCGGAAGTGACGATCCTCGAGGCGCTGCCCAACTTCCTCGCCGCCGCCGACGGCGAAGTCGCCAGGATCGCCGCGCGCGAATTCAAGAAGCAGAAGCTCGACATCCGTCTCGGCGCAAAGGTCAGCAAGGCCGAAGTGAAAAAGGACGGCGTGCACCTCGTCTACAGCGACGACAAGGGCGAACAGACCCTGGTCGTCGACAAGCTGCTGGTCGCGGTCGGTCGGCGCGCGGCAACCAAGGGACTGCTCGCCGAGGACACCGGGGTGAAACTCAACGAGCGCGGCCAGATCGAGGTCGACGAGCACTGCCACACCGGTGTCGATGGCATCTGGGCCATCGGCGATGCCGTGCGTGGACCGATGCTCGCGCACAAGGGCTTCGAGGAGGGCATCGCCGTTGCCGAACTGATCGCCGGCAAACCGGGGCATGTCAACTTCGACACGATCCCATGGGTCATCTACACCGAACCCGAGATCGCCTGGGTCGGCAAGACCGAGGAACAGCTCAAGACCGAGGGCGTACCGTACAAGGTCGGCAGCTTCCCGTTCGCCGCGGTCGGCCGTGCCGTCGCCATGGCCGAACCGGCGGGTTTCGCCAAGGTCATCGCCCATGCCGAAACCGACCGCGTGCTGGGTCTGCACCTGGTCGGGGCGAACGTCTCCGAACTCGTCCACGAAGGCGTCATCACGATGGAGTTCAAGGGCTCCGCCGAAGACCTCGCCCGCATCGTTCACGCCCACCCGACGCTGTCGGAAGCGATCCACGACGCCGCCATGGCCGTCGACAAGCGCGCCATCCACAAGGCGAATTGAGTTCAGGATGAACCCAACCGGGAAGCATCGCCCCTGAAGGGGCTCCTACGGGGGTTCCTGCAGGGGCTCCTACGGCGCAGCCCCTCCGGGGACATCCGATTCCGCGGATAATCTCCCGCACCCACGCGAGGACGACCGCATGAACCACGATACCGCCTTCCGCGCCTTCCGCATCCACGACGACGGCGGCCGGCATCGCGCCGGCATCGAGCACATGCGGGTCAATGCGCTGACAGCGGGCGAAGTGCTGGTCAAGGTCGCGTATTCGTCGGTCAACTACAAGGATGCGCTGGCCGGTACCGGCAAGGGCAAGATCCTGCGCCGCTATCCCCTGAATGGCGGCATCGACGTGGCCGGCTATGTCGCCGCATCGAGCGACCCGGCCTTCCGCGAAGGTGACGCAGTGCTGTGCACCGGCTCTGGCCTGTCCGAGACACGCGACGGCGGCTATGCCGAATACGCACGCCTCGATGCGAGATGGACGATCCCGCTGCCTGCGGGCCTGAGCTTGCGCGAGGCCATGATCCTGGGCACGGCCGGCTTCACCGCGGCGCTGTCGCTGTACCGCATGCAGCAGAACGGTCAGACGCCGGAACAGGGGCCGATCGTCGTCACCGGCGCCAGCGGCGGGGTCGGCATGCTCGCGATCGATCTGCTGACGCGGGCCGGCTACGAGGTGCATGCGATCACCGGCAAGCTCGAACAATTCGATGCCCTGATCGGACTCGGCGCAAAGCAGTGCATCGCACGCACCGACCTGCACTGGGGCCAGCGCCCGCTCGAAGCGGCGCGCTGGGCCGGTGCGATCGACAACGTCGGCGGCGAGATGTTGGCCGGCCTGACCCGCGTGATCCAGCCGTACGGCAACATCGCCAGCTGCGGCAATGCGTCCGGCATCGCCCTGGCAACCACGGTCATGCCGTTCATCATCCGCGGCGTCAGCCTGCTCGGTATCGCTTCCGCTGGTACCGCGCGCGCCATCAGGGACGATATCTGGCGCCACCTTGCCGACGACTGGAAGCCCGCACATCTGGACACGATCGCCACCCGCGAGGCGACGCTCGACGAACTCCCGGAGGTGTTCGCGACGATGACCGCCGGTGGCTCGCGCGGGCGTACACTCGTTCGTCCGGGATGAGACCCGTGCTATGGCCGCGCGGCCCCGGCTGTGATTAGATTGCCGACGCCAGCCGGCACAGGGGAAAACTGGAAACTGCTATGGCGCGTGTATTGATCGTCGATGATTCACCGACGCAGCTCACCGGGCTCAAGCGCATCACCGAGAAACTTGGCCATGAAGTCATCACGGCCGAAGACGGCGCCGCCGGTGTCGAAACGGCCAAACGCGAGCTGCCCGACCTCATTCTCATGGACGTCGTCATGCCGAACCTGAACGGCTTCCAGGCGACGCGCACCCTAGCGAAGGATCCGAAGACCAGCCACATCCCGGTCATCCTTGTCACCACCAAGGACCAGGAAACCGACCGCGTCTGGGGCATGCGCCAGGGCGCCAAGACCTACGTGACCAAGCCGGTCGACGAGGACGAGCTGATCAAGGCGATCAACGAGCATTTGCCGCACTGACGGGACTCCGGGGCTGCGCCCCGGGCCGTGC
Source organism: Dokdonella sp. (assembly GCF_019634775.1). Taxonomy (NCBI): domain Bacteria; kingdom Pseudomonadati; phylum Pseudomonadota; class Gammaproteobacteria; order Lysobacterales; family Rhodanobacteraceae; genus Dokdonella; species Dokdonella sp. Next base: position 2,072,495 of record NZ_JAHCAS010000001.1, on the reverse strand, counting down.
CTGGTCATTGGCGATTCGTGAGATCAAGAGCGCCCCCCTCCCCTTTCTCCCAAGCGGAGAAAGGGGCCTCGCTATTGCGAATCACCAATCACCACTCACGACTTCTGCGCAACATCGAACGCCGCTGCGAGCCGCTCGTAGGCCTCGCGCTGCGCGCCGGTGCCGGGCTTCGGCACATGCACCTCGAGCACGACGATCTGGTCGCCCGGACCGCCGGGGCCCGGCCAGCCGCGGCCACGCAGGCGCAGCTTGCTGCCGCTGTCGGAACCGGGCGGGATGCGCAGCTCAACCTCGCCGGCGAGGGTCGGCACCTTGACCGTCGCGCCGAGCGCGGCCTCCCACGGCGATACCGGCAGCGTCGCAACCACCGTACGGCCCTCCAGGCGCAGGCGCGGATCCTCACGGAATGAAATCTCCAGCAGCAGGTCGCCGGCGGGCCCGCCGGAATGTCCGGCATGGCCCTGCCCGGCCAGGCGGATCTGTCGGCCCGGCTCGATACCCGCCGGAATCTTCACCTCGAGCGTGCGCTCGCCCTGCACCGCATCGCGCAGGGTGATGCGCTCCTTGCCGCCACGGAACGCGGTGGCGATGTCGATGACCACACTCGCGTGCAGGTCGCGCCCGCGGCGCGGCCCGGCGCGACCGCCCCGCACACCTCCCGCACGGCCGCCAAACAACGATTCGAAGAAATCGCCGAAGTCGGCACCGCCATCGTCGAAACCACCGCCCTGCCAGTTCGGTGGCGGACGGAACTCGTCGCCGGCACGGTAACCACCGGCGCGCAGCTCGTCATACGAACGCCGACGCTCTGGATCGCGCAACGCCTCGTAAGCCTCGTTGATCGCCTTGAACTTCTCCTCGGCGCCGGCTTCCTTGCTGACGTCAGGGTGGTACTTGCGTGCGAGACGCCGATACGCCGACTTGATGTCGGCATCGGCCGCGTCGGGCTTCACGCCAAGCGTGTCGTAGTAGTCCTTGAACTGCATGCCTCACCTTGCAGGTAAGCGAGCGCGGCCCGCGGGGTGGAATCCACCGCAGGCCGCGCAGACTCGCCGGGAGTGCCCGGATCAGGCGTTGATGGTAATCCGGCGCGGTGTGGTTTCGGGCTTCTTGGGGATCGAGATCTCGAGCACGCCGTGCTTGCCGGTCGCGCTAATCGCCTCGGCATCGGCGCTGTCGGGCAGCGCAAAGCGGCGATGGAAGCTGCCGTACGAACGCTCGATGCGGGTGAACTTGGTGCCCTCGACCTTTTCCGACGTGCGCTCGCCCTTGATCGTCAGGATGCCCTTGTCCATGTGTACCTCGATCGCGGCCGGATCGACACCCGGCACGTCGGCGAGGATGACGAAGCGCTTGTCTTCCTCACGGATGTCGACACGCGGTGCCCACTGGCTGGTGACGACGTTGGACTGATCGCCTTCCTCGGCATTGAGGAAGCGGTCGAAGAACTGGCGCAGGTCGCGATTGGCGGACCAGCCGGTATGACGTGCAAGACTCATGGCTCAACCCTCGAATTGATGTGCGGCGACCATAGCCGCGATGGTTCGAGAAATGGGCTCCGCGGCACGGGTTTCAAGGCCGCTGCTGCGCGATCGATGCAACCAGCGATCCATCCCGTTCGGTTCGCCGAGAAGCATCGGCCATGGGGCCGGGCGGACCGGATTCGATCGGCCGATCCGGTCTGCCATGGGAACCCGTCACGGCCCGCTGCAATGGGCACCGCTGCCGGCGGGTCGGCCAAAGCGAAGCTCCGGCAGCCACTGCTTCGACGCCGGCGCGCGCACGGACTGCAGGGGTGCGGCGGCGACGCCCTGCTCGAAGCCGTCGGCGAACAGTTGATCGGTTGCGGCGTCGGCGGTGTAAGCCAACTCCACCTCCATGCGGTCGATATGGAAACCCGGATCGAGTTCGAGGCGGAACGCGTTCGTCGCCGCTAGCGCCAGTGCCGGGATCGGCAATGCACCGCGCACCCAGGCCTGGGCTTCCGCACTCGGCACGCTGGCCGGACTCGGCAGACGCCCGACCACTGCGCCACCGAGGCGCAGCGTCGCGCGCGCATTCGTGCCTTCGGCGGCACGACCGTCGTGGACGAAACGCGCTTGTGCGATCGCGAAGCCGGGGCGCGGCGGAATGGCCAGCGTCAGGTCGACCTGCACGTCGTTGCGGAAGCAGGGGTAGCCCGCGTGGTTGCACCAGCGGCCGGCATGAGCGACGGAGAACGCGCCCAAGTTCGGTTGCGGCACGCCATTTACCGGCGGACCGAAGCGCTGGATGTCACGCAGGTCGTAGGCACGCCAGCCGGTCTGGGTCGGTACCTGCTGCGCGCCGATGTTCTTCGGAAACACGTCGGTAGCCGCGTACTTGACCGGCCAGGCACGCAGATCGCGCCAGCGCAACTCACGCATGTGGCCGAGGAAACACGGCTCCTGCGGATGATGGTCGGCCTGATAGGCGACACCAAGCAAGTGCAGATGCACCTCGGCCCAAGGGATCGATACGGCCCACTGTTCGACCAGATCGAAGTTGCCGTCCTCATCCGGGTCGGCACGCAGCACGACTCCATCGCTGCGGAACTCCACCTCCCAGTGGATCAGGGTTTCGGCCAGCGACGGATCACTCTGCATCAAGTCGCTGAGCGTTGCCGCCGGATTCACGAACTGCTGCATGGCCCCGCCTACGCTGCGCGTGACCGCGGCGCGCACCTGCCAGCCGGTGATGCATGGCACATCACTGGCGCCGAACATGACCAGGTTGAGCGAATCCTCGGCTGGAGAATGCCCCGGCCCCGGGCTGCGATTGGTGCTGCCCGGCCAGGGTTCGAGCAGGCCGGCTTCGCCCTGCCCCGGCACGCTGGTGTATTCGCCGCCGATCACGCGATCGGCCGGGGTCAGGGCGAGTTCCCACCAGTGACCGCTGGTATTGAACCCGGAAGCGTAGAAACGCACGCGTGCCGGCTGCTGAGGCGAGATCAGCAGTGGATTGCGCAGGCGGGCGTCGAGGATGTCCTGGTAGTCCAGATGCATCACGCCGACACCTTGGCTGCCGTCACCACCAACGATGGTCTGACTGTTGTCGATGCGACCATCGCGCGGATCGGCCGACATGGCCTTGTGCACGTCGACGTGGAAACGGTTGCTGATGGTGCCATCGACCGGCGTCACCGCAATAAAGGAACTGTCGCCATGCACATCCCAGGCGGACTCGTCCCACCACACCGTGGTCCCACCTGTGCCGAGCGTGGCGGCGTGCGTACCGGTCCAGGCGAAACGCTCGCGGAACTCGTAGCCATGCGCGCCCTGCACGACTTCCGCGGCACGCAGCGGCAAGATTGCCGCAACCGACACCGCCACCAGAACGATCATCATGCCGCGCATGCAGGCTCTCCCGGGGAAACGATCGTGCAGCCTGTACGTGAAACAGTGCCGGAGACCCCAACAATACCCGGATTGGCGTACCCACAGAACGCGATCGCAGCCACCAACGAAAACGCCGCCCATCAGGGCGGCGCTTGGGATGCTCTGATCAATCCCTTGTGCTGGCTCAGGGAGTTTCGAGCGGCGGCGGTGATTCGCCGGGACCTTCGCCGTTGTCCTCGGCATCGTCGCCGAGCGGATCGAGACGGACCACCCCGACCAGGCTCTCGTCGGATGGCAGACGGATCAGGGTGACGCCCTGGGTGTTGCGCCCGACGCGGGCGACCTCCGCGGCGCGCGTGCGCACCAGGGTGCCCTGGTTCGAGATCAGCATGAGCTCATGGGCATCGTCGAGTTGCACGGCGCCGACCAGGGCGCCGTTGCGCTCGGAGCACTGGATCGCGATGACGCCCTGTGTGCCTCGACCCTTCTTTGGATATTCGTCGAGCGGCGTGCGCTTGCCATAGCCACGCTCGGTTGCGGTGAGAATGTCGCCTTCGCCTTCGCCGACGATCAGGCTGACCACGCGCTCGCCTTCAGCCAGGCGCATGCCGCGCACGCCGGTGGCGGTGCGACCCATCGCGCGCACGCTGCCTTCGTCGAAGCGCACGGCCTTGCCGTTCGAGGCAAACAGCAGAACGTCTCGCTCACCGTCGGTGATCTGCACGTCGACCAGCGCATCGCCATCGTCGAGGTTGATCGCGATCTTGCCCTTCTGCAGCTGGAAGGCGAATTCGTCGAGCGGCGTCTTCTTGACCGTGCCCTTGGCGGTGGCGAACAGCACGTAGCGGTCGGCCGAGTATTCATGCACCGGCTGGATCGCCTGCACCTTCTCGCCAGGGCCCAACGGCAGCAGGTTGACGATCGGCTTGCCGCGCGCGTTCGGGCCGGCGTCGGGCAGCTGGTAGACCTTGAGCCAGTAGACACGGCCGGTGCTGGTGAAGGTGAGCAGCGTGTCGTGCGTGTTGGCCACCCACAGGCGCTCGACGAAATCCTCGTCCTTGAGCGCCGAAGCCGAGCGGCCCTTGCCGCCGCGCTTCTGTGCACGGTAGATGCTGACCGGCTGGCGTTTGGCGTAGCCGGCATGCGAAAGGGTCACCACGACGTCCTCGGGCTCGATCAGGTCGAGCACGTCGATATCGTCCTGGCTTGCCTGGATCACCGTGCGGCGCGCATCACCGAACTCCTCGCGCAGCGCGACCAGTTCCTCGCGGATCACCGCGAGCAGGCGCTCGGGATCTTCGAGGATCGCCATGAGAGAACGGATCGTGTCGAGCAGTGACCTGTACTCGTCGGTGAGCTTCTCCTGCTCGAGCCCGGTCAGTCGCGCCAGGCGCATCTCGAGAATCTGCTGGGCCTGCACCTCGGACAACTGGTAGCCGGCATCGGACAGGCCGACCGAAGGGTCAAGCGTCTCCGGGCGCGAGGCATCGGCGCCGGAGGCAGCCAGCAGTGTGCGCACGAGGCCCGGCTCCCAGCGCCGCGCGACCATGCGCTGCCTGGCCTCCTCGCTCGACGGCGAGGTCTTGATCAGCTCGATCATCTCGTCGATGTTGGCCAGTGCGACGGTCAGGCCTTCGAGGATGTGGGCACGTTCGCGCGCCTTGCGCAGCTCGAAGATCGTGCGCCGCGTGACGACTTCGCGACGGTGCCGGATGAAGGCATCGAGAATCTCGCGCAGGCCGAGCGTACGCGGCTGGCCATCGACGAGGGCGACCATGTTGATGCCGAAGGTGACCTGAAGCTGGGTCTGCTGGTAGAGGTTGTTGAGCAGGACGTCGCCCATCGCGTCCTTGCGCACCTCGATGACCACGCGCATGCCGTCCTTGTCGGACTCATCGCGCAGTTCGGAGATGCCCTCGATCTTCTTTTCCTTGACCAGCTCGGCGATCTTCTCGATCAGGCGCGCCTTGTTGACCTGGAACGGCAGCTCGGAGATGACGATCGTCTCGCGGCCATTGGCCTCGGTCTCGATCTCGGCCTTGGCGCGCACGAGGATGCGGCCACGGCCGCTGCGGTAGGCTTCGACGATGCCGGCAGCACCGTTGATGATGCCGGCGGTCGGGAAGTCGGGGCCAGGAACCAGGCGCAGCAGATCATCGAAACCAAGGTCTGGATCGTCGATCAGGGCGATGCAGGCGCCGAGCACCTCGGCGAGGTTGTGCGGTGGCACATTGGTCGCCATGCCGACGGCGATGCCGGCCGAGCCGTTGACGAGCAGGTTCGGAATACGTGCCGGCAGGACGACCGGCTCGAGCTCCTTCTCGTCGTAGTTGGGCTGGAAGTCGACGGTTTCCTTGTCGATGTCGGCGAGCAGTTCGGAGCTGAGGCGGTCGAGGCGGCACTCGGTGTAGCGCATTGCCGCCGGGTTGTCGCCATCGACCGAACCAAAGTTGCCCTGGCCGTCGATGAGCATGTAGCGCATCGAGAAGTCCTGGGCCATGCGCACGAGGGCGTCGTAGATCGACGAATCACCGTGCGGGTGGTACTTGCCCATGACGTCGCCGACCACGCGCGCGCACTTCACGTAAGGACGGTTCCAGACCGTGCTGGATTCCTGCATCGCGTAGAGGATGCGGCGATGGACCGGCTTGAGGCCGTCGCGCACATCGGGCAGCGCACGACCAACGATGACGCTCATCGCGTAATCGAGATAGCTCTGCCGGACCTCGTCCTCGATATTGACGCGAATGACTTCTTTGGCGAACTCAGCCATTGAATGATTCTTCCCGTGGAATCAGCAGGTTGCGGCTCTGGACCGAGCCACCGCAGGGGTGCCGGAACGGCTTGGAACAAGCTCGCGATTCTAGCACAGGCGCCCCCTTCCCGCCCCTTCCTGGCACCCGGTCGCGGCGCTCGAAGCGGGGCACCCGAAGCCGGGCGCCGGCGAAACGCAACCCCACAGGAAACGCCTTCAGGCGCGATGCCCCTTGTTTGAGGCCTTGTACAGCCAGAGCATCACGGCTGAAGCCGTTCCCCACGGGGCTAAGTGCCGCGAAAACGGCGGCTCCACCATTCCCCATTTCCGATTCCCCATTCCCGGCCTTTCACCCCCGCCGCCGGTAGATCCACCACTTCGACGCCACGTAGTTGACCGCGAAACCGGCCAGCGAACCGACCGCCACGGCGAGCGCCGGCAGCGCGCGCATCGTCGGCGAGTGGAAGATGCAGAACGAGTAGGCGGCGTAGTTGACCGCAAAGCCTCCGCTCATTGCGGCCATCCAGCGCGCCCATTCGCCGAACAGCCCGTAGTGGCGCTCCTCGCGGAAGGTGAAGCGACGGTTGAACAGCCAGGTCACGGTCGCCGCGACAAGGAAGGACAGCAGGCGCGCGCCATACGGGTTCCAGCCGAGTCCGGCGACCAGCGCCTGCACGATGCCGGCATCGACGACGAAGCCGAGCACGCCGCCGACGCCGAACAGCATCAGTTGGCGCATGCGCGAAACCTCAGGTGAACAGCGTGCGCATGCGCGCCGCGTCCGGGTGCTCGATGATGCCGCGCTCGGTCACGATCGCGTCGATCAGGCCGGCTGGAGTCACGTCGAACACGGGGTTCCAGGCAACGGCGCCATCGACCACGGTGCGCTGGCCGGAATACGTGAGCAGTTCGCCGGGATCGCGCAGTTCTATCTCGATCGCCTCGCCCGAGGGCGTGGCCATGTCGACGGTCGAGGACGGCGCGACGACCATGAACTTCACACCGTGGTGGCGTGCGGCGATGGCGAGCTGGTACGTACCGATCTTGTTGGCCGTGTCGCCGTTGGCGGCGATGCGGTCGGCACCGACGACGACCCATTGCACGGCGCCGGTCTTCATCAGGTGCGCGGCAGCGGAGTCGGCGACGAGCGTGGCGGGGATGCCGTCGCGCACGAGCTCCCACATGGTCAGGCGCGCCCCCTGCAGCCACGGGCGCGTCTCGCCGGCATACACGCGCTCGATTCGTCCGGCGGCGACACCGGCGCGGATCACGCCGAGCGCAGTGCCGTAGCCGGCGGTAGCCAGCGAACCGGTGTTGCAATGGGTCATCACACCAACCCGTTCGCCGAGCAGGGTGGCACCGAGTGCGCCCATGCGTCGGTTGGCGGCGAGATCCTCGTCCTGGATCGCCTGAGCCTCGCGTACGAGGGCCTGCACATCGGGCGAATCGGCGATCGCACCCTGCATGCGATCGAGCGCCCACATCAGGTTCACCGCGGTCGGCCGCGCCGCGCGCAGGCGCGGCAGCGCGTCGGCGAGCGCATCGCGGCCGCGCTGCCCGGCGAGCACCACGCCCCAGGCCGCAGCGATGCCGATCGCCGGTGCGCCGCGCACGACGAGGTCGCGGATCGCAGTCGCGACGTCGTCGGGTGTCGTGCAGTCGATGTAGTCCTCGACGAAGGGCAGCCTGCGCTGGTCGAGCAGGCGCAGGCGGTCGCCGCGCCAGAGTACGGCGCGGATGGAGTCGTAGCGGGAAAGATCTTCGGTCATCCGCGCGAGGATAGCGGGCGGGCTTGGCATGGACCAGCGAAAACGACGGGCAATCCACGGTTTCTGCAAGATCGGGCATTAGGCTTGGGCACTCGTGCCATGCCGACCCGAGGAAGCCCATGTACGCCATCCGTCTCGCCGCCGCGCTGATTGCCTGCGTCGGCCTCGCCCTGCCTGCCGGCGCACGCGCCCAGGACCTCTACGACACGACCACGCTGCGCACCTTCGCGCTGACTTTCCATGATGCGAACTGGCTGACCCTGCTGCGCCAGAACTACGCCTCGGAAACTCCGATCCTGGCCACGCTTGTCGTCGACGGCGTGAGCTACCCCAACGTCGGCGTGCGCATTCGTGGCAACACTTCGTACACGGGCCTGCCGGCCGGCTCGGACAAATTCTCCCTGAAGATCTACACCGACCACGTCGACCCCGATCAAAAGCTGATGGGCTACGACAACATCAACCTCAACAACGGCTTCCACGATCCGACCTTCATGCGCGAGGTCGTCTACAACAACCACGTCGCGCAGTTCATCCCGAATCCGCGCGCGAACCATGTGCTGGTCACTCTCAACGGCGCGAACTGGGGCGTCTACATCAACGTTCAGCAGCCGAACAAGTCGATGCTGCGCCGCTACTTCGAGAATGAAGACGGCGTCCGCATCGGTTGTTCGAACAATCCGAACGGGCCAGGCCTGGCCTACAACGGCCCAAACGCCTCGGGTTATACGGCCTACGAGGTCAACAACGACGGCGGCCTCGCCAATCCGATCGTGGAGGCGCTGATCCCGGTCACCAACGCACTCTCCAACGGCACGCTGGCAACGTGGCCGACCAGCATCGACAGCCTGTTCGCGATCGATCCGTCGATCTGGTCGATCGTGTTCGAGAACCTGCTGACCGACGACGACAGCTACGTCAACAAGGGTTGCGATTTCATGACCTATCGTGACCCGCTGGACAACCGCCTGCACCTGATCCAGCGCGACGCCAACGAAACCTTCCTCGCCAGCACCTGGGCGATCAACCGCAACTTCGGCGCAAGCAACAAGCCGGTGCTGAGCCGCGTGCTGTCGGTACCGGAACTGCGCCAACGCTACCTTTCGCACTACCGTGTCGCCAAACGCGACCTCGACTGGAGTCATTTCGAACCAATCATCACCGCGCACCGCAACCTGATCGACGCCGCCGTGCAGGCCGATCCGAAGAGGCTCTACAGCTACGCCCTGTTCAACACCAATTTCACCAGCACGGTGACCCTGCCTTACACGGGCCCGGCCGGTGGCACCGTGGTCGGCCTGCAGCAGTTCGTCAATGACCGCCGCACGTTCCTCAACAACGCCGGCAATGCCGAACTGAACGCGGCCGGCCCGATCATCAGCGCCGCACAGGCTTCCGACGAAACCCCCAACCCGGGCACGGCGGTAACGATCACCGCGAACGTCGTCTCGTCGGGCAGCGGCATCTCGAAGGTCGAACTGTTCTATCGTCCGGTCCGCAGCGCGCCATACCAGCGCCTCACGATGCTCGACAACGGCGCATCGGGCGATGGTGCCGCGGGTGACGGCGTGTATGGCGTGATCCTGCCGACCACCGGCTCGCCGGGCCAGCGCATCGACTGGTATGTCGCCGCCACTGCGTCGAACGCGTACTCGTCAGTCGAGTTCCTGCCGGAACTGACCGAGCGCGCACCCAACTCGATCGTCTACGCGTTTGGCAACAGCGGCGTGCGCATCACCGAATGGATGTACGCCGGTACCAGCGGCGAGTTCGTCGAATTCACCAACCTCTCCGACTCGGCGATCGACCTGACAGGCTGGAGCTTCGACGACAACGGCGCCACCCCAGGCGCGTTCGGCCTCGGCGCGTTCGGAACGGTGCAGCCCGGCGAATCGGTGATCCTCACCGAAGCCACGGAAGCCACGTTCCGCAGTGCGTGGAACCTGTCGGCCAGCGTCAAGATCATCGGCGACCTCGGCGTGACCAGCGGGAGCAACCTCGGCCGCAACGACCAGATTCACCTCTACGACGCCACCGGCGCACTGCAGGACAAGCTCGACTACGGCGACGAAACCTACCCCGGCAGCATCCGCACGCAGAACAGGAGCGGCCAGCCGCCCTGCACGGCGGTCGGCGCGAACGAAGTGACGCAGTGGCAACTCTCCGCCGCCGGCGACAGCTACGGCTCGTGGGTGGCGACCAGCGGCGAGCTTGGCACGCCTGGCCTCTACTCGGCCTGTACCGCGAGCGACCTCATCTTCGAGGACGGCTTCGACCCGTGACGAAAAGCATCGCGCCTGAAGGCGCTCCTACAGGGCTGCTGTTGTAGGAACGCCTTCAGGCGCGATGCCCGGCTCATCAAACGCCAATCCATTGAACCTCTCGACCTGCCGCGCCAGCGCGGCGGCGATCACCTCGCGCGTGCCTTCGACGACGAGGCGACGCTTCGCGCGGCTGGCGGCGGTGTACAGCCACTCGCGCGTGAGCAGCGGGTGTGGTTTGGACGGAAGCACGAGGTCGACGGTGTCGAACTCCGAGCCCTGCGCCTTGTGCACGGTCATCGCGTACGCACTCTCGAAGGCCGGCAACTGCGCCGGCAGGCAGGCGCGTGGAGCGCCGTCGCCGTGGTCGAACCATGCGCGCAGCGGGGCGTCTGGGGTTTCGCCGAGCACGATGCCGACGTCGCCGTTGTGGAGGCCGAGCGCGGGATCGTTGCTGGTGACGAGGATCGGTCGCCCGGCGTACAGCGCGCCTCGTGCCTGCGGTCCGTGCATGGCAGTCTCGACGGCGAGGTTGAGGCCGGCCACGCCGGCCGGGCCTTCGCGCAGCGCGCACAGCAGGCGGAAGCGACCGAGCGCGGCCAGCGCCTCGGCCGGCGAACGCGCGGCGGTCAGCTCGGCATGCGCGGCGCGCAGCGCGGCGATGCCGGCCGGGGTATCGAAGCGGCGCGGCGCGGCATGCCAGACGATGTCGTCGCTGCCTTCGAGCGCGGCGAATACCTGTTCGGTGTCGCCGAGGCGGATTGCGCGCACGAGGCGCGCGATGCCGGAATCGCCGCCGAAACGACGCGGCCGTTCGAGGCGCACGATGCCGTCGGCGAGTGACGTGCGCGCCGTGTCGACGGCGACGTGTTCGCCACTCGCCTGCGCGATCCATGCGGCGGTCTGCGGCGAGAACCCGTTGTCGCGATTGCACGCGGCGAGGGTCGCCAGCACGGCGCCGTTCTCGACCGCCGGCAACTGGTCGGGGTCGCCGATGAGGATCAGGCGCGCCGTCTGCGGCAGCGCGCGCAGCAGTTTGGCCATCAGCGGCAGATCGACCATCGAGCCTTCGTCGACCACGAGCACGTCGAGGTCGAGCGGGTGATCGCGCCCACGCCGAGGATCGACCGCCTGCGGATGGAAGCCGAGCAGGCGATGCAGGGTCGAGGCTTCGGTCGGCAGGTTTTTGCGCTCGGCTTCGTCTAGCGGCAGCGCGTCGAGGCCGGCGCGCACCGATTCGCCGAGGCGCTGCGCGGCCTTGCCGGTCGGTGCGGCCAGGGCGATGCGCAGCGGCGACGCGGCGAAGCGTTGCAGCAGCACGAGCACGCGCAGCACGGTGAAGGTCTTGCCGGTCCCCGGACCGCCGCAGATCACGCCGAGCGGCGAACGCAAGGCCAGCACAGCGGCGACGCGCTGCCAGTCCGTGCCCTCGTCGCCACCCGGCGGCAGCAGACGGTCGAGTTCGACACGCACGCGCGCCGCGTCGGGCAACGCGGCCGCAACTCCGGCGCGTGCGCGCAGGTCGCGTTCGATCTCACGCTCGTAGCGCCAGTAGCGGCGCAGCCAGGCGCGGCCATTCTCGACAACGAGCGGCGTGTGCGTGTCCGCGCCGGTGCCGATGAAGGCGACGCGCGGCGCATCGTCGCCAAGCAGGTCGATCACGCGTGCGGCTTCGTCGGCATCGGCGAAGAGCAAGTCGGCCTGCGCGCGCAGCAGGCCGGCGTCGAGGCCACTGTGGCCCTGCCCGACCGCCCAGCTCGCCAGCGCACCGAGCAGCAGCGCATCGACGGCGGCCTCGGGCCAGGCCGAATGCAGCGAACGCGCCAGCGCGACGTCGAGGGCAGTGAGGCCGCCTTCGCGGCAGCGGTCGAAGCCGATCATGCCGCACCTCCCACGCACCAGGCGTCGATGGCGTCGATCAGTACACGCGGCGGCAGATCGACATGGATGCCATGACCCTCGCCGCTGCCGAGTCCGCGCACGAACAGGTAGATCGCACCGCCGATATGGGTGTCGTACGCGTAATCGCTGCCGAGGCGCGCGCGCAGGAAGCGTTGCAGGGCGACCAGATAGATCAGGTACTGCAGGTCGTAGTCGTGCGCGCGGACGGCAGTCGCCAGTCGCGCCGGCGCGTAGTCGGCGGCGGTCGCACCGAGCAGGTTGGTCTTGTAGTCGACCACGTAGTAGCGGCCGTTCCGGCGCAGCACGAGGTCGATGAAGCCGGTCATCAGTCCGGCGACCTCGTGGCGCCGGCGCGCCAGTTCACCCGGCGCGCGCGCATACTGCGCATGGCCGGCGAGGATCACGTCGAGCGCACCGAGGCGCGCGCCCGGCAGCGGGAACAGGAACTCGAGTTCGCTGATCGTCTCGCCCGTGGCGAGTTCGGCGAGGGTGAACGGTGGCTCGCCCGGCAGCGGTGTCGTCACCGTCGCACGGGTCATCGCCGCGATCGTGCGCACCTCGCCGGCATCGTGGCCGTGGTCGCGCGCGATGCGCGCGAGCTCGGCGTGCACGCCAGATGCGGCCAGTTCGGCAAACGGCACTTTCTCGAGGATCTCGTGCACGCAGTCGCCGAAGGCGGCGCCGCGCGGCCACAGCGGGATCGGCGCGGCATCGCCGACCTGCGTATCGGCAACCATGGCCGGTGCATCGACGCGCTCGCCCTCGTCGTGGTCGGCCACCGGCGCATGCACGCTGCCGCCGAACAGGCGGCTGTAGCTGAGGGTTTCGTAGCGGCGCTCGATCCTGCCGTGGAACAGCGGGCGTTCGAGATGCACGACCTCTCCCGGCAACGGCGCGTCGTCGATCACGGGGGCGCCCGGCTCAAGCGGCATGATCGCGATCGTGTCACCCGAGTCTGCGGCGAGTTCCGCCAGCGCGGTGTCGATGTGCGCCACATCAATGTCGGCCAGATCCTGGGGCGCGGTCATTGCCGCGTCGCGCAGCAGCAGCCAGGCAAGCGGCCCGACCAGGGTGGACTGCGACTTGCACGTACCCGTCTTGACCCAGGCCCAGGCCGTGTACGCCGCATGGCGCGCGCGGGTCAGCGCGACATAGACCAGGCGCAGGCTTTCGGCGAATTGTTCCTCGCGCTGGGCGAGCGCGTGCCTGCGCCACTCGGGGCCACCGACGTCGACGCGCAGGCCGTCGTTGTCGTGCCAGGACACCGGCGCACCGGGCACGTCGCCGGGCTCAACCCAGCGCGTGTGTGCAAGGAACGGCGCGAACACGATGTCGAACTGCAAGCCCTTGCTGCGATGGATGGTCAGCACCTGCACGCTGCCGGCGTCGTCGGCCGGACGCAGGGCTTCGGCCGCACCCTGGCCGCGATTCTCGCCGGCATCGCGACGACGCTGGGCCAGCCAGCGCTGCATCTCCCCGGGCGATTCGCGTTGCGAAGAAGCGTGCTGCAAGGCCTCGGCGAGATGCAGGTAGTTGGTCACGCGGCGGCGCCCGTCCCAGCGTGACAACAGGCGCGGAGCGGCCTGCTGGATCGCGTCGGCGAGCGCGGCGAACGGCCCGGCCTCATTCCAGCGCTGGCGCAGGCTGCCGATACGCGCGAGCTGGCGCTCCCAGGCATCAAGGTCGCTGCGCGCGGCGAGCAGGCCAGCGAGGTTTTCGCCGAGCAGTTCGGTGGCCAGCGCCGCGCGCGCGGCGCCGGCATCGCCCGGCGCGGCCAATGCCGCCAGCACGCGCGCCACGTCCTCGGCCTCGTCGCTTCGATAGACACTGCGGTCACTCAGGTAGTCGCAGGCGATGTTCCATTGGGCGAGCGTCGCCGCGGTTTCGGCCGCCTGCCTGTTGGTGTTGACCAGCACGGCGATCGACGGCTTCATGCCGTCCGCGCTGGCTTCGGCCAGGCGGCGCTTGATCTCGCGTGCGGTCTCGGCGAGCACGCGGGTGGTGAAGTCGTCGGAGTTCCATGGCTTCGCGCCAGCCTTGGGATCGACGACATCGGGCAGGCGCCATACGACCAGTGGCGTTGCAGCTTCGGTTGGCTTGGCCGCGCGCTGTCGGGTCGGCGGATAACGGGCCGGCTCGAAACCGATGAAGTCGTGCAGGAAGGCATCCCCGGTGTGCCCGAATACGGCATTGACCGCATCGACGAGGCGCGCATCGGAACGCCAGTTGTCGACGAGCGTGTGCGCGCAGGCATTCTGCGCGGCATGGCGATAGCTGAACACATCGCCGCCGCGGAAGCGGTAGATCGCCTGCTTGGGATCGCCGATCAGGAACATCGCGCCGTCGTCGCTCGCGCGATGGATGCAGCGCAGGATCGCGTACTGCGTGGCATCGGTGTCCTGGAACTCGTCGACCAGCAGCGCCGGCAGGCGTTTTGCGATGACCCGTGCGAGGGCATCGCCATGCGCACCGCGCAGGCGCTCGTGCAGCACGCCGATGAGGTCGTCGAAACCGTAGCGACGCAGGCGTTCACGGCGTGCGGCAAGACCGCCACGCACGAAGGCCAGCGCGTCGGTGATGAACAGCGCACGGCGCGCGAGGCGCGCCTGGTCGGCGGCGTCGAGCAGGCTTTGGACGATTGCGGCCACTTCGGCGAGAACACCGTCGGGCTCCCATCCCTTGCAGGTTGCGCTGAGCGCGGCGGCACGGATGAGTTCGAGGTGCAGCGGACGCAGGGACTTGACATCCACCGGGACCGCACTGATGGCTTCCGCGCAGGCGGCCAAGGCCTCGGCGTGGTAGAGGCCGCCACGGCGGATCGACACGCGCTTGTCCTTCGCCGCATCGCGCAGTTCGGCGATGGCGCCCGCGGCCCGGCCATCGGCGACGCAGGCCAGCCATTGCACCAACGCCGCCTCGCCGGCATGTGTTGCCTGGTCGAGCCAGCCACGCGCATCGACGGGATCGATCGCAGCGGCTTCGAGCGCGAGCGCGCCCGAACTCGCCAGTGCCGCGGCCAGCTTATCGGGATCACACCACCGTTCGGCAGCCTCACGCGCGGCTTCGCCATCGGCGGCGATGACGTTGAGGCGCCAGTAGTCGCGCACCAGTTCCTGCACGGCTTCGCCGTTCGTGTCGGCATCGAGTTCGATGAACGGCAGGCCGCTCTCGAACGCGTTCTCGGCCAGCAGTTGCCGGCAGAAGCCGTGGATCGTGGCGACGAAGGCCTCGTCGAAGCCGGTCAGCGCGGCTTCCAGGCGCTCGACTGCGATTCGCTCGCGCTCGCCACCGTCGCGGTGCGCGGCGAGCACGCTTTCGAGCGCGGCATCGTCCGATTTGCCGGTGCGCAGGCTGTGCAGGGCATCGTCGATGCGCTCGCGCAGGCGTCGGCGCAGTTCGCGTGTGGCTGCGTCGGTGAAGGTGACGACGGCGATGCCGCGCAGGCCGGTGATGCGTTCGAGCAGCAGGCGCAGGTAGAGCAAGGCGATCGTGAAGGTCTTGCCGGTGCCGGCACTGGCTTCGATCAGGTGCAGGCCGCGCAACGGCAGGCTGGCGGCGTCGAGCGGCGTGCTCACGGCTTCACCTCGCGGCAGGCGGCGTGCAGCGGCACGTAGATCGCACTCGCGCGCGCCTCGAAATCGTCGCCGAGCGGCGCTTCACCGTCGCGCGTGAACAGCGCGTTGAGCGGTTCGTCGCTGTCGCCACGGTGGTACTCGTTCCCCTCCCAGGCCTTCAGCGCCTGCGTCTGTGGTACGGCCTGGCCGGCGCGCACCACGGCCTTCGCCCAGGCATCAGCCGCATTGCGGAACACCGGCACCGGCCAGCGCCGGCCATCGAGGAAAGCCCCGACCACGGCGGCAAGCCAGGCTGCTTCGTCGGCAAGTGCGCCGAGTTCGACGTGTTCAAGCGCATGCTTGTCGAGACCGATCGCGCGCGCCGGCAGGTCGGCTGCTTCGGCACCGAGCAGGATGCGTTCGAGCGCCAGCCGGGCGAGATCGAGGCCACGGATGCGCCCGGCGCGACGCAGCAACAGCGCGCGCCGCATATCACCCTCGACGAGCAGGCGCGGCGTGCCGGCAAGATGCCGCGAAGTGCCGGCGATGGCGACGTTGCGGCGTCCGGCATCGAGCGGCCGCACGCCGTCGCCAAGCCAGTCGCGCGTCACCGCATCGATCGTCGCCGCGCTCTCGGCCAGCGCCTGCCATCGCGCATCGCCGACCGGGCCAAGCGGGAAACGGCCTTCGCGCCGCGCGCGTTGCAGGTCGGGGCGGCTATCGCCCGCATCGAGCAGGCGCGTGCCGAGTGCATAGCGCTCGAGGCCATCGAGGTCGAAGGGTTCGCTGTCATCAAGCGCTTCGTCGACGTCGATGCGCAGCGGCAATGCGCGACCGAACCACGCGCCGACCGGCGCGCGCAACCAAGCCAGCAGGTCGTCGAGTTCGATCGTCGCCGGGTCGTCGACGGGCGGCGCAAGTGCCCGTGCATCGGCCGCGAATGCGCGCGGTGCCTGCAATGGCTTCAGCAGTGCCTCGGCGGCGGCACACCATGCGGCGTCGTAACTGCGCAGCTTCGTGTCGCCACCGAAGTACGCCGGATCGAAAGGGTGCAGGCGATGACGGAAGCGCAGGCGCGGTTCGACCTCCTTCCAGGCGTCGCCGTGTGCGTCGCGCAGGAAGCCAAACAGTTCCTCGACCAGCGGCGATGGTGGGTTGGCATCTCCGCTCTTCGCGTCGCGATCGACATGGCTGAGATAGAACACGTCGCGCGCGGCGACCAGGGCTTCGAGGAACAGGAAACGGTCGTCCTCACGCACGCTGCGGTCGCCGCGGCGCGGATGCCGTCGCATCAGATGGAAACCCGGCGCCGGCTGCCGACGCGGGAATACGCCGGCGTCGAGGCCGAGCACGCAAACCACGCGATGCGGCACGTTGCGCATCGGCACCATGCCGCAGAAGGTGATGCCGAAGCGGCCGGCACGCGTCGCCCCCGGTTCGGTGAGGGTCGCCTCGAGTACTGCACGCACCACTTCGAACGGCAGGCGCTCGCCATCGAGCCAGGGTTCGGCCGCGGCGGCGAAGTCGCTGATCGCCTCGCGCAGGGCACGCACCGCCCAGAGTTCGGCCGCATCGACCGGCTCGGTGTCAAACAGGGTATCCAGGCGCGCGCCGAGCCAGGTCTTCCAGTCATCGGCCGTGCGCGGCGTGGCGAAACCTTCGCGCGTCTGCACGAGCGCATCGACGAAGCGCGCGAGTTCGCCGAGCGCCTGCGCATCGGCACCCTCGACATTGGCCACCGGCGCGATACCGGCGACCAGCGCGCCTGCGTCGCCGAGCGCATGGCCGAGCAGCAGGCGATCGAAACCGAAGCGCCAGGTGTTCTCGTCGATCGCCGCCGCACCGACCGACTCGCGGAACGCTGCGTCGAGTCCCCAGCGCACCGCCGCCTGTTCGAGCCAGGTCGCAATCCAAGACAGGCCATTCGCGTCGATGCGACAACGCCGCGCGATCGCCGGCTCGGCAAGCAGGCCGAGCACATCACTCACGGCAAAACGGCTGTCGCCAAGCGCAAGCACGCGCAGGAAGGCATCGATCAGTGGATGCACGCGGCTCAGCGCGACATCGCTGATGCGGTACGGCAGTGCCAGCACCTCGTCGGCGCTGCCGAACACGGCGTCGATATAGGGCACGTAGGCATCGATCTGCGGCGACATGACCAGGATGTCATGCGGCAACAGGTCGGAACGCTGTTCGATCATCGCCAGCAGGCGATCGCGCAGCACCTCGACCTCGCGCCGGCGATCCGGGCAGCCGTGCAATTCGATCGACAGCAGCGCTTCTGACGGCGGCGGATCATGCTCCGGATCGAGCAGCAGGATGCCCTTCTGCAGCCAACCGAGAAGGTGTGACGAGTCTGGCGGGACGAAGGCATCGTCGTCGTGGACGACCAGTTCAGGCGCATGGATCTCCTTCAGGTATTCGCGCCCGAGCACGCCCCACGAGGCGAGCAGCGGATGGCCGGCCTCGGCATGGGCGAGGCTTTCGCGACGACGGTGTGTCTTCCACAGACCTTGCAGGCGCTCACGGTCGGAGACGATGTCGCCCCAGTAGTCGAGGCAGGGATTCGGCTGGTAGAAGCGCAGCGGCAAGCGCGTCGACAGGGCGAGGAAGAACTCGAGCAGCAGCGGCGGCAGGAAAGCCGCGCCGAACACGGCGGCATGGCGCGGCAGCGTGTCCGGCAGCGGTGCCGGATCGTGCAGGCGTGCGACCGCCCGCGCCATCAGCGTCGCGCGATCGGGCTCCTCGGTGGTTGCGACGAGATGACGCCACAACTCAGCCTGCCAGGCTTCGTGTTCGTCGTCGACGATGCTGTCTCCGCGTGACCACGCCGCCAGCCATTCCGGTCGCGCAACCATGTATTCGTCGTAGCTGCGCGCAAGCTGCACGGCGAGGTCGTGGCGCCGGCGTGCGTCGCCGCCATCGCCGAGATAGCGGCGCACCGCGCCGAAGCGCGGCTGCCGCGCCAACTGCGGCAGGGCCGCGTGGATGCGCCAGACCAGCGCTTCGCGCGAGAACGCCGACTCCTTCGGCAGGTCGCCGAGCGTGTCGCGCAGGATGTTCCAGGCGAACGACGACGGCAGCGGGAACTCGATGTTGGCGGCGATGCCGAGGCGTCGCGCGATGCGCTCCTGCAGCCAGCGACCCAGCGCCGGATGGGCGACGACGATGACCTGCGCACGCAGCGGATCGGCGTCGAGGCGCTCGAGCTCGTCGTCGATGAGGCGATCGGCGAGAACCTCGAGCCGATTGCCGTGGATGAAGGTGGCGACCTGCATGCGACCGCGCGAATGCCTGCTGAACGTCGAAGGCTCGAGTCTGCCATGCGCCGGGCGTGGCCGCGCGCGGCGGATCGGGGTTTTCGTCCCCGTACCGCGTATTGGCTCGGCCAGGAGATTTTCCTGCGATGTCCTCGCGAGGTCCCGCATGTTCCGCAGCTTGAAGATCGGCCTTTTCGCCCTCGCCTGCCTTGCCGCCCCGACGGCGATGGCGGTGCCAAAGTATTTCATCGTCGGCGACCTCGACGACCCGCGCTGCCAGTTCGCGACGATCGCCCAGGCCCTGCAGGCGGCCCTGGCCAACGGGCCGGGGCTCGACTACGTGATGGTCGCCAACAATGCCACCCATGCGAACCAGGCCTTGCCGGCGGCGGCAACCACGCGGCGCGCGGCAGCGGAAAAGCGGCCGGCTTCGCCCTCACGCTCAATCCCGACACGCACATCCACGCCAACACCGCGGCGAGCAGCGGCGGCCTGAACCTGTGGGGCACCTGCGAAGCCGGTGCGTGGGAGAACGACCAGTTGTTTGCGAATGGGGTGGATTGAGGGGGCGCTTTTTGCCCCGTTATTTCATCTTCTTCGCCAACGTCTTGCCGAGGTCCGCCGGGGACTTGACCGTGGTGACACCGGCCTTCTCCAGTGCCGCAAACTTGGCCGCGGCGGTGCCCTTGCCGCCGGAGATGATCGCGCCGGCATGGCCCATGCGCTTGCCGGCCGGGGCCGAAGCGCCGGCGATGAAGGCGACGACCGGCTTGGTCACGTGTTCGGCGATGAACTCGGCGGCTTCCTCCTCGGCGCTGCCGCCGATCTCGCCGACCATGATGATGCCTTCGGTCTGCGGATCGTCCTGGAACAGCTTGAGGCAGTCGATGAAGTTGAGGCCATTGATCGGATCGCCGCCGATGCCGATGCAGGTCGACTGACCGAGGCCCTCGTTGGTGGTCTGGAACACCGCCTCGTAGGTCAGCGTGCCGGAGCGCGAGACGATGCCGACCTTGCCGGGCCGGTGGATGTGGCCCGGCATGATGCCGATCTTGCACTCGCCCGGCGTGATCACGCCCGGGCAGTTCGGGCCGACGAGGACGACGTCGGGATGCGACTTCAGCACGTTCTTCACGCGCAGCATGTCGAGCACCGGGATGCCTTCGGTGATCGCGACGATGACCTTGATGCCGGCGTCGGCCGCTTCGAGGATCGCGTCGGCAGCGAACGGCGGTGGCACGAAGATCATCGAGGCATCGGCACCGGTTTCGGCGACCGCATCGGCGACGGTGTCGAACACCGGCAGTTCGATATGCGTGGTGCCGCCCTTGCCGGGCGTCACGCCGCCGACCAGTTTCGTGCCGTAGTCGAGTGCCTGGGTCGAGTGGAAGGTGCCCTGCTGGCCGGTGAAGCCCTGGGTGATGACCTTGGTGTTCTTGTTGATCAAAACGCTCATGTGGGTTCCTTCGCTCAGGCGGCTTTGACGGCGGCAACCGCCTTCTGCGCGGCGTCGTTGAGGTCGACGGCGGGGGTGATCTTGAGGCCGGAATTGGCGAGAAGTTCGCGGCCCTTCTCGACGTTGGTGCCTTCGAGGCGCGCGATCACCGGAATCGTCAGGCCGACTTCCTTGACCGCGGCGATGATGCCTTCGGCGATGAGGTCGCAGCGCACGATGCCACCGAAGATGTTGACCAGGATCGCCTCGACCTTGTCCGAGGACAGGATCAGCTTGAAAGCCTCGGTCACGCGCTCCTTGGTGGCGCCACCGCCGACATCGAGGAAGTTTGCCGGCTCGGCGCCGTGCAGCTTGATCACGTCCATCGTCGCCATGGCGAGGCCGGCGCCGTTGACCATGCAGCCGATGTTGCCGTCCATGGTCACGTAGTTGAGGTTGTTCTTCACCGCGGCCGCTTCGGCCGGGTCTTCCTGCGACTCGTCGCGCATGGCGGCGAGCTTCGGATGGCGGAACTCGGCGTTGTCGTCGGAATTGATCTTGCCGTCGAGCGCCATCAGGTCGCCGCCGGCGACGACGGCGAGCGGGTTCAGTTCGACCAGGGCGAGATCCTTGTCGTTGAACAGCTTGTACAGGCCCAGCATGATCTTGGTCAGCTGGCCGGCCTGCTTCGCGTTGAGGCCCATGTCGAAGGCGAGGCGACGCGCGTGGTACGGCTGCACGCCTTCGACGAAATCGACCTCGAGGGTGTGGATCTTCTCGGGCGTTTCGTTGGCGACCTGCTCGATGTCGACGCCGCCGGCGGCAGAGGCGATGAACGAGACGGTCTTGCTGCCGCGGTCGACCAGCACCGACATGTACAGCTCGCTGACGATGTCGGTGGCGTCGGTGACCAGCACCAGATTCACCGGCAGGGCGCGCCCGGCCGACTGGTAGGTCTCCATGTTCTTGCCAAGCATGCCGGCCGCGGCCGTGCGCACCTCGTCGATCGTCTTGCAGAACTTGACGCCGCCGGCCTTGCCGCGCCCGCCCGCGTGGATCTGCGCCTTGACCATCCACGGTCCGTTGCCGAGCGACTGGGCGACGGCGACGGCCTCGTCAGCGGTACTGGCGACCTTGCCGGGCGGCACCGGGATGCCGTACTCGGCGAACAGCTCCTTGGCCTGATATTCGTGGAAGTTCATGCATGCACCTTGGCTGAGGTTGCGCAGGCCATCCACGCGACAGCGGCGTGGACGGGACAGGGGGCGGGGGACTGCCGAAAGGGGCGGTCCGCAGAAAAATCGACGGCTATTTTCAGCAATCCGTGCTGCGAATGCAAAAAGGGGGCGAGGCAGGCCGAACGGGCCGCGTCGCGGCCGCGAGGTTCGCCGCCTGAACCTGGCCAGCGCGGCCGGATACCGGTACGGCAGGCCACGGTCATCGGCTCGTCAGAACCGGCTGACACGCCAACGGGCGGATGAGGCAGCCTTGATTGCTGCCTCGCACAAGAAACTCGCGCTGCGTGCGGTCGCGCCGGGTGACGAACTGGGGCACGGCCCATCTGCGTTCGCGCAAGACGGTCCGCCTTTGTGGAATTGATCAGAGCCTCCCCTGCCGGCCTCTATTCAAACCCGTGCTTGAACAACAGGTCGTTGCTGATCTGGATCGTCCAGGTACGCACATGCGTGGTCAGGCCATCGGCCATCTCAGCGTTGACGAACGGCGTGGTGTCGATCGCGCGCAGTTCGAGCGTGCGCACGGCCGGAGTCGGCACGGCCTGGCTGAACACGTGCGATTCGCCGGTCGCACCGGCGATCGGCACGCCGTCGAGGTACCACTGCAGGCTGACCGTGCCGATCACAGGACGCAGGATCGTCGCCGAGAATGTGCGTGGCGTGCCGGTGGGAACGATCACCGGCGTGGCCGGCGACGGCGACTCGGTGCCGGGTTCGATCAGATCGATGCCGGCAGCCGGCGTGCCGAAGCCGCCGCGATAGAGGAACTTCACGTATTCCTGCCGGCAGACGTTGCAGAAGGTCGAGCCGAGCACGCGCATCAGGCAACTGTTGCTGGTCGGCCGGTACATGCCGCCGACGAGATAGCGCGCGCCTTCGAACAGGCCGGTGCCCGGCGTGCCGGCCGGCGTCGGGATGGCGATGCCCGGGGTGAACCAGCTGCGCCATTTGACCAGCGTTGCATCGTTCTGGTTGGTCACGTTCGCCTCGCAGGTCTGCGGCGTACCGAGGTCGCTGCAGGCCGGGAAACCCGGATACGGCGTCGTGTACTCGTCGGCGAGCTTGTGGAAGCTGTGGCCGTACTCATGGATGGCAACCAGCGGTGCCTGAGCGTGCGCCGATACGGTCGCGTAGCTGCCGCCTGAGCCGCCATACACCGGGTCGTTGACGGTGACGAGGAGCTTGTCCCAGTTCGGATACGCGGCGGCGGCGGCGAACACCTTGGCGCTGCTCACCGTCAGCAGGCGATGGATCTGGTTCGTGCAGAAACGACCGTCGAGCGCGGTATCGACGAACTGGCCGGCCAGCGGATCGCCCTGTGCGGCACTATCGGCGCAACACGAAGTCGTCACGCAGCCGGCCAGATACAGCGGGTGGTCGGCGCCGGACTGCGCCGAGGCGATGAAACCGCTGCGCCAGTTCACGAAGTTCGCGTATTCCTTGTACGGCGTCACGTTGAACATCGACGCTTCCAGCGCAGCCACATGCGTGTTGAACAGCGCCTCCTGGCCGCTGGTGTAGCCATCGCCGAGCACGAGGATGTCGACACGATTGGCCGGGCTGCCGCCGGCACCGGCCAGCGACGACGGTGCCTCGATCCGTGCCTGTGCGCCGCCGGCCAGCGGCAGGCGCGCGGCATCCGCGGCCAATGCGGCCAGGTCGAATCGCTGCATGCCCGCGGTGGTCTCGAACTCGACGACCTCGGCCTCGGCCACCGGCACGCGCAGCACGAAGGCCGGATCCGGATCGGGCGACAGCTGGCCATCGATCTCGCCGTGGCCACTGTCGATGTCATGCGCAAACTCGGCGCGCAACACGCGCGACACCTCGACCTCACGCCGCGCGCCGCGCTGACCATCCTTGAGTGCGTGCCAATTCAAGCGGTTGCCGAGGTGATCAGGCAGCGACAGCGCGACCGCGGTCGAGGCATCGTCCGCCAGTTCCACCGTGGCATGGAAGCGCGGCTCGATGCGACCCTGCGCATCGAAGCCGAATACGACGTAATGGGCGGGTACCGCCCAGGCCGGGCCGGTAGCGAGCGCACCGGCGAGCACCGCCTTGCGCAACATCATTGTTCTCATGGCGCCCTCCCCCTGACGACAAGATTGGAGCATATCGCATCCCGTCGGCGTGGCTTTGGCGATTGCACCGACCGACCTATACTCGCGCAACGGGGGACTGTTCCGACTGGATCCGTATCGCGACCTGGATCGCTCCGCAGTGCATGGCCTGTGCGAGCCGCCCAAGCAACGGCCGGGACCAGTTCGTGATTCCCTGGGGAGAACACCTTGGCTGACAAGCAACTACTCCGCCCACCCAGTGATTCCGGCGATCTGACCCGGCGCGAACTGTATTTCTTCAACCTCTATCGCGTGCTCGAGGCGGTGGTCTATGGCGGCCTCGTGTTCAGTTCGCTGGCCTTCGACTGGATCAAGGTCAGCCACCCCCTGCTCGGCCGCGGTGTTGCGGTGGCCTATCTCGCCCTCGCCCTGGTCCTGCTGATCTCGACCGACCGCATGCGCCGTCGCATCGGCGCGAGCATCGGCTTCGCCCTGACCATCGACATCGTCGCCGCATCGGCCGTGTTGATGGCGCTGACCGGCGGGCATGCTGCCATTCCGGTCATGCTGTTGGTCAACGTCGGCGTCGGCGCCCTGCTCCTGCCGTTCCGCCAGTCGATCCTGCTCGCCGTGCTCGCCGCGATCGGCATCATCGCGCCGGCATTGTTCCCGCTCGGCGTTGCCAGCGAGCGCAGCATCCTCGAAGCCTTGCTGTTCGGCGTCGCCTACCTCGCCGTTGCCGGTCTGTGTGCCCACCTCGGCCGGCAGATGCGCGAAACCGAAGCGCTGGCCGAAAAACGCGGTGTTGACCTGTTCAACCTCGAACAGGTCAACGACCTCATCATCCGGCGCATGAAGACCGGCGTCATCCTCGTCGACGATGCCAACAACATCCTGACCATCAACGAATCGGCCTGGCACCTGATCGGCAACCCGTCGCCGAACCAGCGCGACCTCGGCGCCGTCGCACCCGAACTGTCGCGTCGCCTCTACCATTGGCGCCATTCCGGTCGCATCGACCAGACGCCGATCGCGCTGGCCATCGACGTGCCCGAAGTCATCCCGCGCTTCTCGCGCATGACCGCCAACGATGACGCCCACGTATTGATCTTCCTGGACGACACCTCGCTGCTGTCGCGGCGTGCCGAGGAAATGACCCTGAGCTCGCTTGGTCGCCTGTCGGCCTCGATCGCCCACGAGATCCGCAACCCGCTGGCGGCGATCCGCTACTCGGCGCAACTGCTCGCCGAGTCGGAGAACCTGCACGAGGAAGACCGCCGCCTGGTCGACATCGTCAACAACCACTGCACGCGCGCCAACGAGGTCGTCGAGAACATCCTGCAGTTGTCACGACGCGAGCGCTCGCGGCCGGAGAGCATCGACGTCAACGCCTGGGCACTGGCCTTCGTCGAGGAATACAAGCAGGCCAACGATCTCGGCCAGGATCATTTGCGCGCGATCACGCAGAACCGCCGCGTCGAGGCGATGGTCGATCCGCAACACCTGCACCAGGTCGTGTGGAACCTCGTGCAGAACGCGATCCGCTATGGCCGCGAGCCCGGCGCTGCCGCACGCGTCGTTGTCGTCGCCCGCCTCGCCACCGACAAGGGGCCGCCAATGCTCGAAGTCGTCGACCGAGGCCCCGGCATCCCGCAGAAGGTTGCCGCGCAGATATTCGATCCGTTCTTCACCACCAGCGAATACGGCACCGGTCTCGGCCTCTACCTCGCCAAGCAGATGTGCGAGTCGAGCCAGGCCTCCCTCGAATACGTACCCGTCGCAGGCGGCGGTGCCTGCTTCCGCATCACTCTCTCGCCGGTCGCCTCGCTGGCCGCGCCGACGCCGAAGCCGGCGACGCGGTAGGGCTGTCGAGCCCCTTGCAGGAGCCCCTTCGGGGGCGATGCATTTCCCACCACGCATCAGGCCACACAGAATCGCCCGTAAACGGGCGCGTACGGAAGCATGGCCGGGAAGCTCAACGAAACCGGTCGGTCGCCTCGATCAACTCGTGCGTGATGCCGGCCTCGAAGGCTGAATGGCCGGCATCGGTGACGATGCGCAGATCCGCCTCCGGCCAGGCGCGATGCAGGTCCCAGGCGCTGCGCATCGGGCAGACCACGTCGTAGCGCCCCTGCACGATGACCGCGGGAATGTCGCGGATGCGGCCAACGTCACGCAACAACTGACCGTCGCACTCGAAGAAGCCGGCGTTGACGAAGTAGTGACATTCGATGCGCGCGAAGGCGAGCGCGAACGCATCCTCGGCAGCGCCGGCGATGTGCGTGGTGTCGGGAAACAGGAAACTCGTCGAACCTTCCCACACCGACCACGCGCGGGCCGCGGCGAGGCGTACAGCCGGATCGGTGCTGGTCAGGCGGCGATGGTAGGCGCTCATGAGGTCGCCTCGCTCCGCCTCGGGAATTGCCGCGAGATAGGCCTCCCAGGCATCGGGGTAGAGCGCGTCGCAGCCACGCTGGTAGAACCATTCCAGTTCCCAGCGTCGCAGCATGAAGATGCCACGCAGGACGAGTTCGCTGACGCGCTGCGGGTGGCGTTCGGCATAGGCCAGCGCGAGCGTCGAGCCCCAGGAACCGCCGAACACCTGCCAGCGCTCGATGCCGAGGTGTACACGCAGGGTTTCGATGTCGGCGACCAGGTGCCAGGTCGTGTTGTCGGCGAGTTCCGCATGGGGCGTCGAGCGCCCGCAGCCGCGCTGATCGAACAGCACGATGCGGTAGTGCGCCGGATCGAAAAAGCGCCGCGCCTTCGCGTTGCAGCCCGCGCCCGGACCGCCATGCAGGAACACCACCGGCTTGCCGCGCGGATTGCCGCATTGCTCGTAGTAGATGCGGTGCAGGGGCGACACCTGGAGATGGCCGCTATCGAACGGTTCGATCTCGGGATAGAAGCTGCGGCGGGTCGAGGAAGGGTTCGTATGCATGCCGGGGTTCCAGAGCAGCGCTGGGCGCGACGAGCGTCTCAGGTGGGACAAATCCTACATATACCCTGACGCGCCTCGCACGGGAACCTTGCTCCGAACGCGAATGTGCATGTCGTCCACGGGTCGGCAGGCGCGCTCCGTCCGGTCGGATCGCCACCGAAACCGCTCTCGCGGAATCAGGGCATCGTCGGCACGGATGAAGCCACGTCGGGGATCGGACAGGGCAATCCTGACGAGATCGTAGGACCTGGGGAAGCGGAGAATCTCACCACAGGACGATGGGTCTGCCGACACCCGCATCCGCGAATCCACTCCGTCACCGCGGCCGCCATGGGAATGCCTCCCTGCCTTGGAGCGAGTCATGGGTT
This sequence comes from Dokdonella sp., assembly GCF_019634775.1. Classification (NCBI taxonomy): domain Bacteria; kingdom Pseudomonadati; phylum Pseudomonadota; class Gammaproteobacteria; order Lysobacterales; family Rhodanobacteraceae; genus Dokdonella; species Dokdonella sp. The sequence continues at coordinate 2,045,599 of NZ_JAHCAS010000001.1, read as the reverse complement.
GCAGAGCGTGGCGCAGCAAACCGTCGTTCCCGCCTTCGTCCGAGCGCAAAAAAAGAGGCCCCGCGAGGGGCCTCCAAAGCTTGATGCGGGAACCGTCCCCTGCCCGGATGGGCGGGGACGGCGGGTTGTGCCGATCAGAAGCGCTGGGTGTACTTCGCGTAGTAGAAGCGACCGATGTCGAAGCCGCCGTAGTACGGGAACTGGCTGCTCGGGCTGGTGAACATGATCGGGCCATAGTGCTCACCGACGTTGTTCGCACCGATCGCGAACGTGCCATCCCACGGTGCACGCCAGCGGAACTGGACGTCGTGGAAGGTGTTCGCACCAACGTTGCGACGGTTCGTGATCGAGCCATCGACGTTGACATGACCCGGCTCATCGCACAGCGGGCCACCAGCGCCGCCGTTGACGTCACGCACGCACGTCTCCCACGAGCGCGAGTAGTAGCGGGTCGTCCACGAAGCACCGAACGAACCCAGCGACCAGTCGATGTTGAGGTTCGAGCGCGTGCGGTACACGCCGGTCTGGCCAACATAACCATAGACGAAGGTCTCGGGATCGTTGTCCGCCTTGGCGTCGTACTTGCTCGTGTAGGTCGTGTTCCAGCTGATCTGGAAACGGCCGAACGAGAACTCCGGCAGGCGGTAGTTGACGCTCAGGTCGTAGCCTTCCGTCTCGGCGAAGCCCTTGTTGGTCAGGCCCGAACGCATCGAGGTGATGACGTGCAGGACCGGATCACGCACGATCGACGAGCAACGCGACGCGATGTTGTAGACATAGCAATCGGTGAGCACATCGCCGAAGGAGTCGCTGGCGATGACGTTGTCGATGCGCACCTTCCACCAGTCGAGAGCGATGTCGAAGCCTTCGAGGTAGCTCGGGCTGTAGACGAAACCGAGCGTCTTGGTCTTCGCCTTCTCCGGGGTCAGATCCGGGTTCGAGCTGGCCGAGAGGAACTGGAACGGCGTCTGGCACGGATACGCCGTACACGGCACGAGACCCTGGCCGAGCTGCACGTAGGTTGCCGGAACGCCCGCCGCCGTACACGGTGCGGAACCCGCAACGTTGCCCGGGCCCTGCGAGCCGCAGGGATCGATGTAGTAGGCGAACGTGCCGTTGACGCCGGCATAGAGGTCACCGACCGTCGGCGCGCGGAAGCCGTCGGCATAGGTGCCACGGATCATCAGCTCCTCGAACGGACGCCACTTCAGGCCGAACTTGTTGTTGACCGTGTCGCCGAAGTTGCTGTAGTCCGAGTAGCGGCTGGCGACGTTGATGGTCAGCTCGTGTGCGAACGGCACTTCCTTGAGCAGCGGCACTTCGATTTCGACATAGGCTTCGTCGAGGTCGAAACCACCACGCGTCGGCGTGGCCGGCAGGCCGGTGTAGTCGCCGTTGACGGCGAGCGGATCCGGGATGAAGGTGCCGTGTTCACGGCTGTGCTCGACGCCCACAGCAATGCCGAGTTCGCCGGCGGGCAGCGAGAACAGCGAGCCGGCGAGGTTCGCCGCATAGCTCGTGTAGTTCACGCGGCCCGTGTCATGCGTCTCCGGGAACAGGAACGCCTGCAGGAGCGGGTCGGACAGCGAGCCAAGACCCGGCTCACCGAACGGCAGCAGCGGGTTCCAGGGCACGCACTCGCCACTGGCCGGGTTCGAGCCGAGCGGGAGCGGATTGCTCGGCGTGCCGCACTGGGCCTGGCCGAGCGCGTTGATGAACGACGGGCCGAGCGCCAGTTCCATGGCGGAAACACTGGCGTCGCCGAAGCCGCGCTTCAGAACCTTGTTGCGGTTGAGCGTGGCGCCGGCATCCCACGACCATTCCTTGCCGAACAGCTCGAAGTAGCCTTCGAAGCCCGTGGTGACACGGTAGGTGTCGAGATCGCTGGCGGTCGTGCGCGGCACTTCCCACAGGCGGCGGCGGAACTGGACGTTGCCCGCGGTCGGGTTGAACACGCTGTCGGCCGACAGCGGCGTACCGAACGCGAGCGACTGGTACGGATAGCCCGCGACCTGCTGCAGCGTGGTGCGCTCGTTGTACATGACGTCGGCGCGGAACTTGACGTTGTCGAACACGTCGTACTGGCCGGAGACGAAGACCGAGCGGCGCTCGATGCCGGTCTGGTTCATCATCTGCAGGTTGCTGTTGGCGTTGTCGGTGGCGACGTGCGGGCGATAGCTCGACACGAGCAGCGGATCCTGGCCACGAATCAGCGTACACCAGGTGTTGGCGCCATTCGCACCGCAGGGACCGAACCACGAACCGTTCATGCTGACCGGGCTCCAGCCCGATCCCGGGAAATCCGGACCGGCGTTGCCGTAGGCGCTGAACTCACGGTCCTTCGCCCAGACCGGCTCTTCCTTCAGGTACTGCACGCTCATCGTCACCGAGCCGCGCTCGCTCGTGCTGCCGATGGTGAAGTCATAGACCTGGCGGTCGCCGTCGTCCTGGTCGTACTGGCCGACGTAGAAGTTCGCTTCGGCACCTTCGAAACGTGAACGCGTGATGACGTTGACGACGGCCGCGATCGCGTCGGAGCCGTACACCGACGAGGCGCCGTCGGTCAGGATTTCGATGCGCTCGATCACCGAAGTCGGAATCTGGCCAAGGTCCTGCAGGCCGTCGGTGGTGCGGCCGAGGCGCTTGCCGTCGACGAGGACGAGCGTACGGTTCGGGCCGAGGTTGCGGATGTCGATGTAGTAGCCGCCGACGTTCTCACCCGAGGCGAGGACCTGGGAGCGGCTGATGGCGGGCGAACCGGCCGACGGCAGGTTCTGCAGGATGTCGGCAACCGAGGTGAAGCCCTGGTTCTCGATCTGGGCGCGATCGATGACCATCACCGGCTGGGCGGTCTCGATATCGGCGCGACGAATGCGCGAACCCGTGACCACGATGGTTTCGAGCTTCTCGCTGGAACCATCCTCGCCTTGCGCGAAGACCGGTGCAGCGGGCAGGCCCACGGCGACGGCGGCACCCGCGTACAACGCGAAACGCACTGCCTTGGTAAGGTCGTTGTTGATCAAACTCATTTGAAGAGTCTCCCACGTTGATGTTGTGTCACAGCGCCCTGACAGTTTCGCTACCTCGACATGTCATTGCTGCTACCCGGAGCAACCACACTCGAACAGTCAACCCAAAAAAGCAGAGGTACCGGGATCGTACCAACAAATCCCGACGATGTGAACAATGCGTTAAGGATGCTCTGGTCAATCCCGGACGGGATTGACCAGAGCATCCCAAGGCAATTTCCGGCGCACGTCGGCCGGGGGTTGTCTCCACGCGGCGAGGCGAACCGCCCCCTCCCGGAAGCCCCCGCGCCGCCCGGCTTCACTCGCGATGAGGCTGATGCGGTTCAGCTCCGCGGTCTGGCCGTGCGAGGAACTGGCCAGGTGCGCCTCCCCTGCCCGACGAGGGGCGCCGGCCACGACTTCCGCGCGGCGGACCGACGCGTTCAGTGGATGCCCAGCCCCTCGATCTGCCCGATCCATCGCGGGTCGAAACCGCCAGCCACGGCGAAGGCGGCCCCGCGTTCGGCGTAGTCGCCGAACTGGTCGAAGCTCGGTGCACCGGGCGAGAGCAGGATGGCCGCACCGGGCCGGGCGAGCTCGCGCGCGCGCACGATCGCTGCGGCCAGCGTCGCTTCCCCGTGCACGTTCGGCACGCCGGCGCGATGCAGTTCGTGGACGATGCGCGCGCGGTTGGCGCCGTTGGCAATGACGGCCTGCGGCGCATGGTCGCGCAAGGCGGTGGCAAAGGCCGACCAGTCGAGGCCGCGGTCGTAGCCGCCGACGAGCAGGACGACGGCCTTTCCGGTCAGGCTGCGCAAGGCTTCGAGGGTGGCCGCCGGCGTGGTCGCGATGCTGTCATCGATCCAGTCCACGCCATCGCGCGCGCCGAGGTGCTGGAGGCGATGCGGCAACGGGCGGAACGTGGCCAGCGCCGGGGCCGCGGCGACGGCATCCTCGCCAACGGCGTCGAGCACCGTCAGCGCGGCACAGGCATTGAGCGCGTTGTGCGCACCGGGCACGGCCAGTCCGGCACGCGCGAACACCGTCTGCGTGCCGCACATCAGCGCGTCGGCGCCGACATGCCAGCCAGCGGCAGCACCGAACAACCGGCGGGCCGGATGTGTGGCGGTGCGTCGCACGAGTTCGTCGACGCAGGCGTTGACAACGAGGCATCCGGCCACGCCGACCAGCGCGAGCTTGTCGTCGACGTAGCGGTCACGGTCGCCATGCCAGTCGAGGTGCTCCTCGACGAGGCTGGTGACAACGGCAAGCTCGACGTGCGGTACCTCGCGGGTCTGGAAACTCGACAGTTCGATGACCCACCAGTCGGGCACTTGCGCCGGATCGAGCAGGTCGAGCAAGGGCAGGCCGATGTTGCCGGCCAGGGCCACGCGCCGGCCGCGCGCGCGCAGCAGGTGGGCGATCAGTGCGCTGGTCGTGCTCTTGCCCTTGGTACCGGTCACGGCGATCACGCGTGCCTGCGGGTGCTCGGCGAACCACAGCGCCGTGCCCGAGGTGAAGCGGGTGCCGTTGCGCCGCGCCTCGATCAGTTCGGGCCGGTAGGCGCTGATGCCGGGCGACTTGATGACGACATCGAAGGCGGACAGATCGGCGACGCTCGGCGGCGCGCCGATGACACGCACTGCGCCGTCGTGTGCAGCCGCGGCGGCTTCCTGCGCCGTGCAGAACACACTCGGCACCAGCGTCGGCACACGCGCGCGCAAAGCAGCAAGTGCGGCACGGCCTTCGCGACCCAAGCCCCAGATGGCCACGCGCAGTCCGGCAAGTTCGGCCAGGCGCATGTCAGGCCAGCCCGAGCACGGCGCGCAGTGCCGACGGAACGTGGTGCGGCCCTTGCGCTTCGAGCAACGCATCCAGCGTCGGCGCCTCTGCCAGTTGTGGCGCGATCTCGCGCGCATAGCGTTCGACCAGCACATCCTCGCGCCACTCGGCCAGGCGGGCAAGTGCACCGAATGCGGCGCGCGATTCCTGCCCCTCGCCGACGCATTCGAACGGCTTGTGGTCGCGGTACTCGACCAGCGCATCGAAGCCCGGCGCGAGCGCCTCGTCATCGAGCAGGTTGCGCCCGAAGATCGCCAGCAGGCGTGGCTTCGGCATGAACGGCGCGAGTGCGAGGAACACGAAATGGCATTTCGGGCACTGCCCACACCAGCGGTCGGCCGGTTTCGGCCCGAGGATGCGGAAGTTGCGGTTGCAGCTCGAGAACACGTCGTCGTAGCGCGTTTCGCGGGCGAAGCGCGCGGCCACGGCCAGTTCGGACCAAGGCCGCAGCAACGAGCAGTAGTCGAGATCGCGCGCGACCTGCGCATGCAGCAGCGCGCGGAAGCCGTCCTCGAAGCGCCAGCCCTTGCTCCATTGATGATTGACTTCGCGACCGCCGGCTTCGAGAGTCGCGCTCGAGGCCGAGCGCTCGTTGGAAAACGCGATCGCGTCGAAGCCGTACAGCAGGGCGGCGACGACGAGGATCGCCGAGTTGATCGCGGTGACCGGGATATGGCCGTTCCACGCGCCGAGGCGGTTGTAGTCGAACAGCACCGGTGAGATCGAGCGCGCGATGTTCAGTGTCGGCAGGCCGGTGCGCGCCGCGCAGGCTTCGATCAGCGGCGAATTGCCGACCCACACCGTCGTCGCCGGCTCGCCGGCCGCCTTCAGCAGCTCGATGCTGACCAGCGAATCCTTGCCGCCGCCGATCGGCACCAGGGTGCGTCGCGGCAGGCCGAGTGCGGGCGCCGGTGCCGCTGCTGACTCGGCGATTGGAAAACGGATGCGGCCGTCGAGATCGAGGCCGTTCTGCCAGGCAAACTCGCCGAGGCCATGCAGGTACAGCTCGTCGAGGAAGGCCGCGAGCGTCGCATCCGGCCTGCGCGTCTCGACTACGATCGACGCGGGCACGCCGGCCTTGTAGTAGCTGACACCGGCGATGAAATGCAGCAGGTCCAGCGCGGCCGCGAACGCCGCCGCGCGTTCCGGTGCGAGCACCGGCGCATCCGGAAACGTGATCGTCTCGATCAGTTCGGGACCGTCGTCGAAGGCATAGACCAGCTCGACCACACCGTCCACGTAGCCGCGGCGGACGAAGCGGAAGCACTGCGCCTGGCGTGGGTCAGGCAGGGTCATGGGAGCACCACCTCCACCGCCGGCTCGCGCAGGTTGTAGCGCGAGGCCATGACCGCGCCGTAGGCGCCGGCTTCGGCGACCAGCAGCACGTCGCCTTCGGCGCATTCGGGCAGCCGCCGGTGGCTGCCGAGGATGTCGCCGCTCTCGCAGATCGGGCCGACCACCTGCACCAGTTCCGTCGCCGGTTCGTCGAGATGGCTGAGATTGACGATCTCGTGCCAGGCCTCGTACAGCGCGGGACGGATCAGCGAGTTCATGCCGGCGTCGATGCCGACGTAGCGCACCTCACCTTTGCGCTTGCGCTGGGTGACACGGGCGAGCAGCACGCCGGCTTCAGCGACGAGATAGCGCCCCGGTTCCATCCACAGGCGGAACTGCGGATAGGCCTGCTTGACCTCGGCCAGCGCGGCGCCGAGCGCGGCGAGGTCGAGCGTTTCGTCGTCGGGTCGCGACGGCACGCCGAGGCCGCCGCCGAGATCGAGCACCTCGACCTTGTTGAATCGCTCAGCGAGGCTGGCGAGCTGCGCATACACGCCGCGCCAGTGCTGCGCATCGAGGATGCCCGAGCCGAGGTGTGCGTGCAGGCCGGTGATGCGCACGCCGTGCTCGCGCGCATGCGCGCGGAAGGTCTCGATTGCATCGAGCGCGACGCCGAACTTCGACTGTGCGCCACCCGTCTTGACCTTGTCGTGATGGCCACGTCCGGCGCCAAGGTCGACACGCAGGAAAATGTCGTGACCGGCGAAATCCTCGCCCCATTCGGCAATCGGATGCAGGGCGTCGAGAGTGACGCGCACGCCGGCGGCAAGCGCGGCGCGGTATTCGCCGCGCGGGGCGAAGTTGGGCGTGAACAGGATGCGGCCCGGCGCGAGCGTGGGCAGCGCCTTGCGCACCGCCTCGACTTCGTTCCACGACACGCACTCGAAGGCAAAGCCCTCGCCGTCGAGCGCGCGCAGGATATCGGCATGCGGATTGGCCTTCAGCGCGTAGTGCCAGCGGTCGACCGCGGCGATCGTCTTCAAGCCACGCGCCTGCGCGCGCACGGTGGCGAGGTCATATACGTAGCGTGGCGTTCCTTCGGCGGCCAGCGCGAGCAGGTCGGCACGTGCCGCGCGCCACCAGGCCGGACGCGGCGGCGCCGAGCCGCCACGCTCGATCTCGCGCCAGCTCGGGCCGAACACCTGCGCATCCTCGACGCGCATCGCGCCGGCGCGGATCAGCAGCGCATGCAGGCGTGGCACCAGCGCATCGACCAGCGCCTCGTCGACGACGAAGGTCAGGTTGAGGTTGTTCGACGACTGCGAGATCAGGTGCACGTCGAGCGCGCCGAACTCGGCAAGCACGGCCGAGAGCCGGTGCAGCATCGCGCGCATGCCACGGCCGACCAGGGTGATCGCCGCGCAAGGCGCGATCACCTTGACGCGACAGAACGGTTCGAGGTCGGCGCACAGGCGTGACAGCACGTCCGAAGTCAGCAGGTTGTCGGACGGATCGAGCGAGACGGTGACGTTGGTCTCGGCCGAGCCGATCAGGTCGACCGAAAGGCCATGGCGCCTGAACGCATCGAACACGTCGGCGAGGAAGCCGACCTGCTGCCACATGCTGATCGATTCCATCGACACCAGGGTGATGCCCTTGCGCGAGCTGATCGCTTTCACGCTGGGAGCGGTCTGTGCGGTCGACCACGCGATCGAGGTGCCCGGCAGTTGCGGTCGGTGGGTGTCCTTGATGACCAGCGGCACGCGCGCCTCGCGCAGCGGATGGATGCAGCGCGGATGCAGCACCTTGGCGCCGGTGGTGGCGATTTCCTGTGCCTCGGCGTAGTCGAGCGAGGACAGCAGCCGGGCCTCGGGCACCTGGCGCGGATTGGCGCTGAACATGCCGGGCACGTCGGTCCAGATCTCGACGACCTCGGCACCGAGCAACACGCCGAAGTACGCGGCCGAGGTATCCGAGCCGCCGCGGCCGAGGATCGCCGTCGCGCCATCCGCATCGCGCGCGATGAAACCCTGCGAGATGAACACGTCACCGCGTGCGGCAAGCGCCGACGACAGCGCCGGATCACGTTGTGTCGGCACCGAGGCCGACAGCCAGCGCGCCCAGTCGGTCTGGTTCGGCAGGGCCATGGCAACGAGATGCTCGCGCGCGTCGAGCCAGCGCGTGACCAGGCCGCTCGCATTGAGATGGAGTGCACCGAGCGTGCTCGACAGCAGTTCACCACAGGCCAGCACTTCGGCCTGCCAGGCGTAGGGCGCCTGCGCGCGGCGGGGATCGGCGACGAGTTGGGCCAGGCGCGCGAGCCAGCCGTCGAGCGCATTGCGCAACGGCAACTGCATGTCGGCATAGAGCGCATCATGTCGCGCAGCGATGCCGGCCAGGATCTCGCGACAGCGCGCGTCGACGGCATGCGCCTCGGTGATCGCCTTGAGCTGATCGGTGATGCCCGACAGCGCGGAGACGACAATCAGCACGCGCCGCCCGCGCGCGCGATGCGCCTCGGCGATGCGCGCGATGCTGTCCCAGCGCGCCCGCGTCGACACGCTGGTACCGCCGAACTTGACCACCACCCACGGCGCATCGGGCGGCAAGGTCGCGGGCGCGGGCGCGGGGCTGTTCATCGGCGCGGGAAGGCTCAAGAGACGGCCCCGCATTCTTCGATGCGACGCAGCAAAAGGCAATGCACGGAGCGACGCGACCGCAGGAGTCCGTTCACGGGCGATGCTTCCGCTTTGGAGGTTGCACACAAGGAGCATCGCCCCTGAAGGGGCTCCTGTGGGAATGCGATGCGGCGCTTGCGCATTTGTGGCGGCGCGCGCTCATTCACAACATCAGCCATGCCCGCATCGACGCCACCCGGCAGCGCATCCAGCCAGTCCCGGTCCGTGCCGATGGGTTCGAGCACCAGCGCCCCGCCCTCGCGGCGGATGCGCACCTCGTCCACGTCGAAACGAAACTCCTTGGGCAGCCGCACGGCCTGCGAACGACCGGACCGGAAGATCCTGGCGCAAGGCATGGTGGCGCCCGCTGCAATGAGATATGCCAAAGACATATCTCATTGTGCGGGCTGGCAAGCATGAGCAGGAATGCGCCTCCCCGGACACCTGGGGATACTCCGATCGATCCCTGGAACGTTCACCCACCCAGCAACACCCTCACCGCCGCGTCGAGTTCGCTGTCGATGCCGCGTTGCGCTTCGCCGAGCGGACGATCGACCGGCACGTCGACCGGGCGTGGGGCCATTTCCATCGGTTGACCGTCGACGGTGGTGACGGTGATGAACGGCAGGCGTACGGCCGAACCATCGAGCATGCGTGCATTCGAGGTGTAGATGATCCAACCGGCGGTCGGTTCGCCGACGATTTTTCCCAGGCCGAGGCGGCGGTAACCCTCGCTGAAGTCCTCGCCGTCGGACAGGGTCGTACGGTTGGTGAGGAGCACGGTCGGGCGTTCGAGCGAGCGTTGGCCGAGTACCGCGCGCGCTGACGCGGTCGGCTGGCCGCGGAAGGCCATGCCGAGGTAGGGCCGACGCGCGAGCACGTCGAGCGCGTAGGCGTTGACGAATCCGCCGAAGTTGTTGCGTACGTCGACAACGACGCCTTCGCGCGTGGCATTGCCGGCGTCGAGGTCGAGGTAGAGCTGCTGCAGCGAGCGCATCGACATGTCGACCATGTGCACGTAGCCGAGCCGGCCCTTGCTCGCGCTTTCGACGTAGGCCCGATTCGCCGCAACCCAGGCGCGATAGGCCAGCTCACCGTCGGCGCGCGTGTCGACCGGCTTGAGGCGCACGTCGAAGACCTTGCCGTCGCGGCTGAAGCGCAACGCGGTTTCGCGGCCGACCGTGTTGTCGAGCAGGCGATCGAGGTTGTCGCGCGGCCCGAGCGTGCGGCCGTCGACGGCGACGAGGACATCGCCGACGGCGATCGTCGCCGCCACGTCGGCTGGCGAGCGCGGCAGGATCGTGGCGACGCGCAGGCGGCCTTCGCGCTCGGCGGTCGTGCGCTCGAAACGCAGGCCGGTGCGTCCACTGGTCCACTTCGGCTGGCCCGGCGCGCGCACGCCGAGATGCGAGGCATCGAGTTCGCCGATCATCAGGTTGAGCAATTCGCGCAACACATCGGGCGACGATGCCGCGGCGATGCGCGGCGCATAGGTCGCGCGCAGTGCGCTCCAGTCCACGCCGTTCATGGCCGGGTCGTGGAAGGCATCGCGCAGCCAGCACCAGCCCTGCTCGAACAGGGTCAGCTTGTCGGCGTGGAAATCGACATCGAGGTCGGCGCTGACGGTGAGTGCACGCGCCTTGCCGTCGTCGACACCGAGCGCCGCGATGCGGCCGCCTTCGAGGTAGTACACGCTCTTGCCGTCGGCACCGAATTGCGCATGCGATTTCGGTGCCGCGCTGGAAGTGAGCTGGCGCGCCACCGGTGCTTCGTCGGCGAGCTCATCGATCGAAAAAAGGTACAGGTTCGTGCGCCCGGCCGCTTCGGCTGTCAGCAACAGCGACTTGCCGTCAGGACTGATGGCAAGCGCAGCGACATCGAGGCCGATCGGCAGCAGGCTCAGGCGATCGCGCATGCCCGCAGGCTCGATACGCACAGGCTCGTCGCGTTTTTCCGGCTTCGCCGTCGCAGTGGCCGCTGCCGTGCTCTTGACGCCGGGCTTGTCCGACTTCGCCACGCCCGGCGGCGATTCCTGCTCGAACAGCGAACGGAACTCGGCCTCGCGGACGCGCGGCACGCGCGGCACGAGGTCCACGCGTGCAACCTGGGCCTGCTCGGTGCGCTGGCCGGTCGAGAAATACAGCGCCTTGCCGTCCGCCGACCAGGCGATCGAATCGGCGCCGACGTTGGCGAGGAAACTGGCCTGCACCGCGTTGCCGCCATCGACCGGCGAAACGAAGGCATGGCGGAACATGCGTTCAGCATAACCCTGCCAGGCGATCCAGCGGCCGTCCGGCGACCACGCGAACGGGCGGTCGGATTCGAGCGGTCGCATGAGGTCGATGCGGCCGGCAGCAACGCGGCTTTCATTGCCGCCGGCGAGATCGAGCACGCGCAATTCCTTCGCGTCGCGCACGAAGGCGATGCGCTTGCCGTCCGGCGAGAACTGCGGTCGCATGTCGATGCCTGCGCCGGTGGTCAGCGCGCGTTCGCTGCCATCGGCGAAGTCGAACAGATAGAGCCGACCACCACCATCCCGCTCGGAGGCGTAGACGAGACGACGACTGTCGGGCGCCCAGGCGAGATGGAACTCTGCCTCGCGCGAGCGCGTGACGCGCTCGGCCCGGCCGCCCTTCTCGCTGGAGGCGGCAAAGACCTCGCCACGCACGATGAAGGCGAGCTTCTTTCCGTCCGGTGATACGGCAAGTTCGGCAAAGTCGCCGTTGAATGATTGCCGCTCGGTCGCCGGTGCGCTGGCCGCACCGCGCAGGGTGACCGGCACCGGCGCGACCGCGCCGCTGGCGACGTCGAAGGTCCACAGGCCGAAGTCGCGCGCGAAGGCGATCATGCGGCCGTCCGCCGAGATCGCCGGCCACAGCACGCGGCCATTGCTGAAGCGCGTCATCGCCTCGGCGCGGCCGTCTCGGTTCGTGCGCCACAGGTTTTCGGCGCCGCCGCGATCGCTCATATAGAAGATCGACGAACCATCGACGCTCCACATAGGCCACAACGCGCGCGCATCGTCCGGCGTGATGCGCCGGTAGCGCCCATGCCCGTCGTCGTTGAACAGCCACAGCGCGCCGGTTTCGAGGTTGCTGTGGCCGTTCCGCCACCACTGGCGCTCCCCCGTGCCGTTGCCGGTCAGCACGAGATCGCGGCCATCCGGCGATGGGGCCGCGCCCTCGTGGTTGCGGTAGTCCTCGCGCGAGACCGGCATCGGTGTGCCACCGTCGACGCGCACGCGGAACACACCGGCCATGTTGCCGACGTTGTCACGCGGCGAACTGAAATACAGCCACTCGCCGTCGCGCGACCACGCGCTCAGGTTGTCGTAGGCGTCGTCGAAAGTGATGCGCTCGACGCGGCCGCTGGCGAACTCGAGCGTGTAGATGTCGCCGTTGCCGCTGCGTGTCGAGATGAAGGCGAGATGCCTGCCGTCCGGCGAATACAACGGCCGCGACTCGACCGCGGGACCGGGTACGAGCAGGTGGGCGTCACCCCCCTTCGCCGGCACGACCCAGATGTCGCCGCCCGAGACGAAGGCGATCTCGCGCCCGTCCGGCGACGGTGCCGGCTGGGTCAGGTATGGCGCAGGTTCTGCCGCCCGGGCGGCAACGGCGATGGCGGCAAGGACTACGGCGACGGACAGACGGTTCATGGACGCTCCCCATGCGGCGAAGCGCGCATGCTCGCACGGGACGCCGCGCATGGACCGTGTCGATGGTTTGGTCCGCCTCTACTGGAAATGGAACGACGTCAATGCATCGCCGCTGAAGGGACTCCGGGGCTCCTGCCGGGCTCCCGCGACGACCGATTCTTTGTGGGAGCCGGTTTACGGGCAATCGGGGTGACGAAGAGCATCGCCTGCGAACGGGCTTCTACGGGTGATCCTGTGCGCCGGCCTGCACATCGCCGAGGCGTTCCATGCGGTAGCTGCCGTCGAGCACGCGTTGCACCCAAGCCTGGTTGTCGAGGTACCAGTCGAGCGTGCGCGCGATGCCGGATTCAAAGCTTTCGGTCTGGCGCCAGCCGAGTTCACGCTTGAGCTTTGAAGCGTCGATCGCGTAGCGGCGGTCGTGTCCGGGGCGATCCCTGACGTGGGTGATCAGCGTTTCCCGGCGCCGCCCATCCGCGAGCGGGCGGCGTTCGTCCAGCAACGCGCAGATCGTCTTGACGACGTGGATGTTCTCGCGCTCGGCGTCGCCACCGACGTTGTAGACCTCGCCGACGCGGCCGATCTCGAGCACGCGCAGGATCGCCGCACAATGATCCTTCACGTACAGCCAGTCGCGGATGTTGCGGCCGTCGCCGTATACCGGCAGCGGCTCGCCGGCCAGCGCCTTCTGGATCATCAGCGGGATCAGCTTTTCCGGGAACTGGAACGGCCCGTAGTTGTTCGAGCAATTGGTGGTCAGCACCGGCATGCCATAGGTATGGTGGAACGCGCGCACGAGATGGTCCGAAGCCGCCTTCGAGGCCGAGTACGGGGAGTTCGGCTGGTACGGCGATTCCTCGGTGAAGCGCCCGACCGGACCGAGCGAACCGTACACCTCGTCGGTGGACACATGCAGGAAGCGGAACGCGTCCTGGCGGTCGAGCGGCAGCGCGCGCCAGTAGGCCAGCGCACATTCGAGCAGGTTCAGGGTGCCGACCACGTTGGTCTGCACGAATGCAGCCGGGCCGTCGATCGAGCGATCGACGTGCGACTCGGCAGCGAAATTGATGATGGCCGTCGGCGCGTGCTCGTCGAGCAGGGCACGCACGCATGCGCGGTCACCGATATCACCGTGCACGAAGCGATGGCGCCCGTCGTCACGCAGCGAAGCCAGGGTATGGAGGTTGCCGGCGTAGGTCAGCGCATCGAGATTGATGATGTGGTAGCCACCGAGGGCGAGCACATCGAGCACGAAGTTGCCGCCGATGAAACCGGCGCCGCCGGTGACGAGCAGGGTTTTCATGGGCCTGACGGTCCGCAATCGATGCGGCGTGCGGAACGCGCGCCGCGGAGTGGCGATGGTAAAACATCGCGGCTGGAGCCGCTCCCACGAGCGTCGGGCGACACGGAACAGAACCCCGTGGGAGCACTTCAGTCGCGATCGGCGTAGAACGCGGCGACGAAGGCGTCGAGCCGGCCTTCGGCGATCGCGGCGCGCAGGCCGTGCATGAGCTGCTGGTAGTGGTGCAGGTTGTGCATCGTCGCGAGCTGACTGGCGAGAATCTCGCCGCAGCGGTCCAGATGCCGCAAGTAGGCACGGCTGAAGCCCGAGCGGCAGGTGTAGCAGGTGCAGCCTTCCTCGATCACCCGCGTGTCGCGCGCGTACTTCGCGTTGCGGATGCGCAGCGTGCCGTTGCGCGTGAACAGAAATCCGTTGCGCGCGTTGCGCGTCGGCATCACGCAGTCGAACATGTCGACGCCACGGCGCACGGCTTCGACGATGTCCTCGGGCCGGCCGACTCCCATCAGATAACGCGGGCGCGCGTCGGGCAGCATCGGTCCAACGATGTCGAGCATCGCGTTGCGCTCTTCCTCGGTCTCGCCAACGGCAAGGCCGCCAATGGCGTAACCGTCGAAGCCGATCCCGATCAGCGCATCCGCCGAGCGCTGGCGCAGGTCGGGAAACACCGATCCCTGCACGATGCCGAACAGCGCATTCGGGTTCTCGAGCGCGTCGAAAGCCCGGCGCGAACGCAGTGCCCAGCGCAGGCTCAGTTCCATCGACTCGCGCGCGACCTTGTCCGTGGCCGGATACGGCGTGCATTCGTCGAAGATCATGGCGATGTCGGAATCGAGCGTGCGCTGGATGCGCATCGACTCCTCCGGGCTGAGGAACACCTTCGAGCCATCGACCGGCGAGGCGAAGGTCACCCCGTCCTCGGTGATCTTGCGCTTGTGCGCGAGCGAGAACACCTGGAAGCCACCCGAGTCGGTCAGGATCGGCCTGTCCCAGCCGATGAAGCGGTGCAGGCCGCCGAAGTCGCCGACGACGTCGAGGCCCGGACGCAGGAACAGGTGGAAGGTGTTGCCAAGGATGATTTCGGCCCCGGTCTCCACGAGATCGCGCGGCGTCATCGCCTTGACCGAGCCATAGGTGCCGACCGGCATGAACGCCGGCGTCTCGATCGTGCCGCGCGCGAACGTCAAACGGCCACGTCGGGCGCGGCCGTCGCGTGCGGACACGGCAAACTCGAACGCACTCACGGCGATGTCACCCGCGGCAGGACGAGCATGGCATCGCCGTAGGAGAAAAAGCGGTAGCGCTGTTCGACCGCGTGGCGATAGGCAGCCAGGACGAACTCCCGGCCAGCGAAGGCGCAGACAAGCATGAGCAGGGTCGACTCCGACAGATGGAAGTTGGTGAGCAGGCCGTCGACGCTGGAGAAGCGGTAGCCGGGGAAGATGAAGATCTGCGTCTCACCCGCGAACGGTTCGAGCGCACCGTTGCGCGTGGCACTTTCCAGTGCGCGCACCACGGTCGTGCCGACCGCAATGACGCGACCGCCGCGTGCGCGGGTGCGCCGGACCTTTTCGACCAGCTCGGCGCCCACGTTGAGCCATTCGCGGTGCATGACATGCTGGTCGAGGCGTTCGGCGCGCATCGGCTGGAAGGTGCCGGCACCGACATGCAAGGTGATATGGCCAACCTCGATGCCGTGCGCGACGAGGCGGTCGAGCAGCGGCGCATCGAAATGCAGGCCCGCGGTCGGTGCGGCCACGGCACCCGGCTCGCGCGCAAACACGGTCTGGTAGCGCGCCTCGTCGGCAGGACCGGCCTCGCGTTCGATGTAAGGCGGCAACGGCATGCGGCCGAGCTGCAGCAAGCGCTTCTCGAGCGGCTCGTCGGCGGCGAAACGCAGGCGGAAGAACTCGCCCTCGCGACCGAGCACCTCGATCGTCGAACCGTCGGCCAGTTCGATCGTGGCGCCTTGCTTCGGCTTCTTGCTCGCGCGCATCTGCGCGATCGCCTCGTGGGCGCCGGTCACGCGCTCGAGCAGGATCTCGACCATCCCGCCGCTGGCCTTGCGCCCGTGCAGGCGTGCCGGCAGCACGCGCGTGTCGTTGAACACGAGCAGGTCGCCCGGCGCGAGCAGATCGGGAAGCTCGTTCAGGCGACGGTCGGCACGCGTCCGTGCCTGCGCGTCGAGCACGAGCAAGCGACTCGCCGAGCGCTCGGCCAGCGGTTCCTGGGCAATCAGTTCGACCGGCAGGTCGAAACGGAAGTCGGACTTCTTCACACGGCAAGCGGCTTCATGCGGGCGCGCATTGTAGGCGCCAGGCGCTGCGCCGTCGCGCCCCTGTGCCGCAGCGGACAAGCCCGCTACCCTGTGCACGCCGGCACGCCGACCGGTCAGGTCAACGCAAGGACATCATGGACATCAGCAACCTGGAATCGATCCCCGGCCGCACCATCGTGCGCCACCTCGGTCTGGTGCAGGGCTCGACCGTGCGTGCCAAGCACGCCGGCCGCGACTTCATGGCCGGCCTCAAGAATATCGTCGGCGGCGAACTCAAGGGCTATACCGACCTGCTCAACGAATCGCGCCAGGAAGCGATCGACCGCATGCTCCAGCAAGCCCGGGCGATCGGTGGGAACGCGGTCGTCAATGTGCGCTTCTCGACGGCGAACATCACCTCCGGCGCCGCCGAGGTCATGGCCTACGGCACGGCGGTCGTGGTGCAGTAGCCATGGAATTCGTGCTCCAGGTCGGCGTCTTCGTCGCCCTGCTCGTGATCGGCTACGTGTTCGGGCGCGTGGCCGAACGCGGGCATTTCCGCCGCCTCGAACAGGCCGAGAAGCGCCTCGCGCGCATCCTCGTGTTCAGCGAGCGCACGCCACCGCCCGATGCGGCGCGCATGCGCAGCACCCTGGTCGGTGGTGCCGTGGTGCTCGGCGAGGACTATTTCAAGCGCATCGCCGCTGCGCTCAAGAGCCTGGTCGGCGGGCGCTTGACCGTGTACGAGTCGATCATGGACCGCGGTCGCCGCGAGGCGATCGTGCGCCTCAAGGAACAGGCTGCGCGGCTCGGCGCGACGATGGTCTTCAACGTCCGCTTCGAAACGACCTCGATGAGCGACCCGACGCGGCCGCAGGCGCTGTTCTCGGCAGAATTCCACGCCTACGGCACGGCCCTGATCCCGCCGCGCACCGAGGCCCCTGCGGCGGATACCAGCGAGATGCGGCTTGCGCATTGAGCGGCGGAGGCAACACGACCGACCGCTCGCGGCCGCGAGTCCTTTCCCAGGGGGGCGCCGTTCGCCACCATGAGCTACGAGAATCCACCGGTCCCGCACGAGGTCAACGTCACCCGCGAGAACCCGCTTGGCGAGTTCCTGCGCCTGCTCATCGGCCTCGGCCTGGTCACGGCGTTCGCCGCCGCCACGCTCTGGGCCGGTGGCGGCTGGCTCGCACGCCATCTGCCATTCGCCAGCGAGGCCGCCCTGGTCGGCGAGAGCGTGCCGGGCCTGGAACTCGTCGCCGCCGATGAAGGCACCGCCGTGCCGGCTGCGATCGTGGCCTACGTCGACGACCTGACCACACGCCTCGCCGCCGCCATGGACCTGCCGGACGGCATGCAGGTGCGCATGCACGTGGTCGACAGCGGCGTCGCCAACGCCTTCGCCACGCTCGGCGGGCACATCGTCATCACGCGCGAACTGTATTCGCGCATGCCGAGCGAGAACGCACTGGCCTTCGTCATCGCCCACGAGATCGCCCACGTGCGCGAACGCGACCCGATCGCCGCAGTCGGCGGCGGCGCCAGCATCGCCCTCGCCTTCGCCCTGCTCGGCGGCGACGCCAGCCGCCTGCTGCCGCAGGTCGCGCACCTGGTCACCCTCGGCTACTCGCGCGCCGTGGAGACCCGCGCCGACGGCCTCGCCCTGGCGGCGCTCAAAGCAGTCTACGGCCATGCGGCGGATGCCGATGCGGCAATCCGCGCGCTGGCCGATGCGCGCGAGGCGGCAGCGACCGCCACGCCACCGACCCTGCTGTCGACACATCCGGCCGATGCCGAACGCATCGCCAGGCTCGCCTCCGCCGCATCCGCAGGCGCCGATGCGGTGATCGCGCCGTTGCGCGTGGCGTGGACAGGCGATTGACGCCATCACACCTTGCTGCAGGAGCCCCTTCAGGGGCGATGCTCCTTGCCAATGCGTCGAAATGCTCGCCCGTGAACGCGCTCCTGCACGACGGAGCGCAACGATCGCCTCAAAGCCACCCCTTCTGCCGCGCCATGCGGTAGGCCTCGATGCGATTGCCCACGCCGAGCTTGCTGATCGCCTCGGACAGGTAGTTGCGCACGGTGCCGTGCGAAAGATTGAGTCGTGCGGCGATGTCGCCCGCCGACTGGCCCTCACCGGCGAGGCGCAACACCTGACGTTCACGGTCATTGAGCGGATCGGCCTCGGACCAGGCCTCGACGGCAAGCTCGGGATCGATCGCGCGGCCGCCACGCTGGACCTTGCGCAAGGCCTCGGCCAGGTTCTCGGCTGGCGCGTCCTTGAGCAGGTAACCGGACACGCCACTGTCGAGCGCGCGACGCAGGAAGCCGGCGCGCGCAAACGTCGTCACGATGACGACCTTGACCGGCAATTCGTGGCGCTGGATGCGCTGGGCGAGGTCGAGGCCGGTCAAACCCGGCATCTCGATGTCGGTGACGAGCACATCGGGTTTCAGCCGTTGCAGTTCCCGCCACGCGCTTTCGCCGTCGGCAACCGCAGCGAGGACTTCGATGTCGGGTTCGAGACCCAGCAGCGCCGACAGCGCACCACGCACCATCGCCTGGTCCTCGGCCAGAAGGATGCGGATCATCGGCGGGTTGCCTGTGGCGTGTTCATGCCATGCACGGTAACAAATCAAAATCACCCGTAGGAGCCCGTTCACGGGCGATGCTCTTCGACAAGGGTCCGCAGAAGCAGCGCCCGCGAACGGGTTCCTACGTCGCACCCACGATGCCATCCGCACGCACGGTCCGTGCCTCCGGCGACAGCGCGACCCGCGCTTCGATGTGCGTGCCTCGACCCGGCATCGAATCGACGCGCAGACTGCCGCCGACCGCCTCGATGCGTTCACGCATGCCATCGAGTCCGTTGCCGGGTGTGAGCGCACCACCGCGACCGTTGTCGTCGATGCACAGCACGGCCATGCCGTCTTGCACCACCAACGAGACCGAGGCCTGCCGCGCCTGCGCGTGACGCTGGATATTGGTGACGGCCTCGCGCACTGCCAGGGCGAACGCGGTCTCGACCTCGGGCGCAAGGCCGGCGTCCGCCAGCTCGTAGCGGAATGCGACGTCACTCGATTCGAGCAGCAATCGGGCCGAGGCGAGTTCGGCGGCGAGGCCGGCCGCACGGATGCCGGTCACTGCGCGGCGTACCTGGCTGAGCGCGTCCCGAGCAACGCTCGCAACCTCATCGATCTCGCGGCGCGCGGCGTGCGCATCGCGCTCGAACAGCTTGCCGGCAAGTTCCGATTTCAGCGCCACCAGCGACAGCGTGTGGCCGAGCAGGTCATGCAGGTCGCGGCCGATGCGCTCACGCTCGGCCAGTGCGGCGAGGCGGCGCACCTCGTCGTGCGAGAGCTTGAGGGCGGCCCCCTTGCGCGCGTTCTCGGCGTAGTAGTGGTTGCCGAAGAACGCCGCGATGCCGATCACCGCCGTGATCGCGAACACGAACAGCGGAAAACCCAGCAGCAGGATTTCGACCAGGAACAGGCCGAGCACGCCGACGAGCACGATCGAGCGGGCGGACAGATCGCGGTCGAGCAATGCGGCAAACGAGACGGCATAGATGACATAGGTGTTCGCGAACGGGTTGATTGGCGTCAGTGCGTAGCCGAGCGCGGCGATGGCCAGCGTGCAAGCCAGTTGCCGACGTCCGCGGGTGCGATAGGTGGCGAAGTACAACGGCAGGAACGCGACGAGCGTGGCCAGGGTCGGCAACAGCAGCGCCGCGATGCCGCGAGCGCGCGGGTTGCCGGTGTAGTCGAACAGCAGCGGCATGAACAGGAACACGAGGTAGCCGAGCATGTAGAACGGCATCCAGCCCTGGCCATAGGCCGCGGGGATCAGGCGGTCGCGCCAGTGACGCAGGGTGTCCATGGGTCGGCTCACCTCATCCACCAGGGTTCAGCGCAACTCTACGCCATCGATGCGGAAACGGAACGCACCCGGCGGATTGCCGGCGCTGAACGCAATTCCGCGCAGCAGCGCCATGTCGGCGCCGACGAAGCTGGCCAGCGGTAGGCGTACCTCGGTCCATTCCGGCCCGGTGGGCACTGAGCGGACCGCCGGCATGGCCTCCTGCGTCGGGCCGGACAGCAGCATCACACGCACCTCGCGACCGTCACCCTGGATATGGAACACGAGTTCCTTGCGTGCCGAATAGTCGTGCGGCTGCATGGGCGTGGCGTCGACGAAGAACATCGCGCCAGCCCATGGTTCGATGAAGCCGGGTCGGATCTCGCCGGTGATCTCGAGCGCCCCTGGACTGCCTGCGGCGCCACCGCTGACGAGCCGATGACTTGCCACGGAGGCCCCGCCCATCATGGTGTCGCTGGTGTCGAGCCAGAAACCACCGCTGGCCATGTCGATGCTGTCGCCGTCGAAATCGCTGATGCGGGTGGCCGCATGTGCCACCGGCGCGTCGACATCGGTCGCGGCGATGGCCGCGCGCGTGACGGCATGACCGCTTTTCCACGCCATGGCGATCGCACGCGTGGCGGTGATGTCGTCGAGCGGATTGCCGTCGACGAGCACGAGATCGGCACGCAGGCCAGGTGCGATGCGACCACGATCAGTCATGCCGAAACGCCGTGCCGGCAGGGCCGTGGCCGCAGCCAGCGCCTCGGCCGGCGACAGGCCGGCGCGCACCAGCAGTTCGAGTTCGCCATGCAGGCTGGCGCCATGTGCCGTGCCTGGGTTGCCGGCGTCGGTGCCGGCCAGAATGGTCACGCCGGCAGCGTTGAGCGCTCGCACGCTGGCGAAGGCCCTGTCGCGAAAGCCCGCGTCGCGCGCGATCACCTCGATGCGCGCACCGAGGCTGTTGGCCTGCGCCGACGACAGAAACGGCTTCAGCCGCGCATCGGCGACCAGGCTGCTGCCGTCGCCGTCACCACTGCCCTGCGCCGTCACCGACAGGGTCGGAACGACGAATGCATCACGCGCTTTCATCTCCGCGACGAGTTCGGCGCCGACGGTCTCGTCGACGAAGACATGCGCGAGGCCGTCGGCGCCGCTCCGGATCGCCACCAGCGCATCGACCTGCCTGGAAACGTGCACGACGGCGATGCGCCCGCGCGCGTGTGCGGCCTCGATCGCGGTGGCGACCTGCGTGGCCGCAAGTGTCGGCCACTTCGGTGCGCCGCTGTAGACACCGAGATCCTCGACGATCAGCTTGATGAAATCGGCGCCCTCATCGACACGCGCATCGACAAAGGCACGCACGTCGTCGCCGGGTGCGAGCGTCGGGATGGTGAAGCCGTACTGGGTACCGTGGCCACCCGGCGCGGTGACCGCCGTGCCGGCTGCCCACAGGTCGGCAGCGGCACCCTCGCGCAGCGACGCACGCTGCGCCTTCAGCGCCGGCAAGCGCGAGGCGTCGCCATGCATGTCGATCTCGGTACCCACACCGAAACGCAGGGCATCGCGTTGTGCCTCGCCCCAGGCATGCACATGCGCATCGATCAGCCCCGGCAGCAGGGTGCGCCCACGACCGTCGACCACGGCGATGCCGTCGGCGATCGGCACATCGGGCCCGACATGTGCGATCAGGCCGTCACGCACGACCACGCTGGCGCGCTCGATCATCTGCTCGCCGTCGAACACGCGCACGTCGCGGATCGCGAAATGGCCGCTCGGCTCGGCACGCTCGCCGGTCGTCGCCGGCGTCGGTGCTGGCGCCGCGCCCGGCTTGCGCACCGGTGGTGTCAGGATCGCGGCCGCGGCGAGCGTGCCGACCAGCACGGCGACGAGGACGAGGTCGGGGAAGTGCTTCTTCATCGTGTTCTCCAGGGCTTTCCCCGCAAGGAATCCACAAAAAATCAGCGTGCCGCAGCGAGGCGTCGGCGGGCGAGCATGAAGCAGGTGACGGTGACCACGACGAGCACGCCGAGGTGCAGCCACAGTGCTACGCCGGCATCGCGCTCGACCACCTTCAAGGCGATCTGCGCAAGGTGGTATGACGGCAAGGCTGGAGCGAAACTGCCGATGAACCCCGGCAGCATCGCCAACGGAATCCACAAGCCGGACAGAAAGGCCATCGGCAGGTAGATGAGATTGACCACGGCCGGCGCCGCCGAACCGCCGACGCAGGTGCCGATCAGCAGGCCGATCGCGCAAAACGGCAGCCCGCCGAGCACGTTGACTCCGAACAGGGTCAGCCACTGCCAGGCCGCCAGGTTGACGCCGGCGGCGAATCCACCGATCAGGGCGAGCAGCACCGAGGTGATCGCGGCAAACAGCATGGCCATCGCCATTTTCGCCAGCAGCATGGCACCCGGCGGCATCGGCAACGCGCGCCGGTACTCGAGCTGGCCATTCTCGCGCTCGATCGCGATGGTCACGCCGAAACCGAACAGCGCCGAGCCCATGATGCCGAACACGCCGTACGTGGCCAGCAGGTAGCGCGCGATTTCGCCGCCGCTGCGGCCACCGGCCAGCAACACGCCGAACAGCACGTAGAAGATCAGCGGAAACAACAGGCTCGGCAGGGCGAACGAGGGCGTGCGCCAAAGGCGGATGAATTCGTACTTCGCTTCGAGCAGGTAGCTGCGCGCACTCGAGTGCGCGGGGAACGTGGCGATGTCCATCAGGCGGCCTCGCGGGTCAGTTCGATGAAGGCCTCGGCGAGGCCGGCACGTTGCACTTCGAGTTCGGCGAGCGCGGCATCCTCGGCGAGCAGGCGACGCACGACGCCTTCGGCGCCGTCGGCGACGATATCGAGTCGACCACCCTCCACGCTGACGCTGCGTACGCCGGGCCAGCGCGAGACGTCGGCGACCGCGAGCGTCGACTGACAGCGGATGCGGCGTTGGGCGACGTGTGCGCGCACTTCGGTGACGCTGCCGCTGGCGACGACCTGACCGCGGTTGAGCACAACCACGCGATCGGCCAACGCCTCGGCTTCCTCGAGGTAATGTGTGGTCAGCAGTACTCCGCAGCCGTCGGCGACCAGCTCGCGGATCGCTTTCCACAGGCCCTGGCGCGCCTCGATGTCGAGGCCGGTGGTCGGCTCGTCGAGGAAGAGCAGGCGCGGCCGGCCGCACAGCGCCAAGGCAAACTGCACACGCCGCTGCTGGCCGCCGGAAAGCTTGCCGTAGCGACGTCCGAGCAGGCCGTCGAGACCGGCCAGGGCGACGCAGTCGGCAACGCTGCGCGGCTGCGGGTAGTAGCTGCGCGTCAGGTCGAGCAGTTCTCCGACCTTCAACGTCTCGGCCAGGCCGGCCGACTGCAGCATCAGGCCGACACCACGGCGCGCAGCCAGCTCATGCGGAGATGCCCCGAACAGGCGCACGCTGCCGGCGTCGGCATCGAGCAGACCGAGCAGCAGGCCGATCGCGGTGGTCTTGCCGGCGCCGTTCGGTCCGAGCAGGGCCAGTAGTTCGCCGGCATGCACGGCGAGATCGATGCCGTCGAGCGCGACCTGCGCAGCGTAGCGCTTGCGCACACCGGCGAGCTCGGCCAACAGCGGGGCGGATGGAATCGTCATCGACAACCTCCTTTCGACGACGCCATCGTCGACGCACACGCACCGCTCCGGCAGTCGCGGCGATCAGGCATCGTGCATGACAGGTGTCAGGTGGTGGCCGAAACCACTTCACGGAACCCCGAGGGGTGATCGAGGCGATCGCTCCGCACCGCCGCTATGCCGCACGGCAGCAACGAGGGATAATCCGCGGCCCTGCGATGCGACGCTCGTGCAATGACCCCCGTCCCCGGACAACGCTTTCTTTCCAATGCCGAACCCGAGCTCGGGCTCGGTACGCTGGTGCGCATCGAGGGCCGCAGCGTGCAGGTGTTGTTCGCCACCGCCGGCGTGCTGCGCCGATACGCCGCACACAGTGCGCCGATCGCGCGCGCCGAGTTCCGGCCGGGCCAAAAGATCACCGGCAAAGGGATGAGCTTCGTCGTCGAGCGCGTCGGCGAGTGCGATGGCCTGCTCGTCTACCACGGTGACGGCAAGACGCTCAGCGAAGCCGAACTCGACGACAACCAGGCCATGTCGCGCGCCGATGAGCGCCTGATCGCCGGCCGCGTCGACCGCGCCGATCGTTTCGACTTCCGCCTCGAAGCGCTGCTGCGCCGCGCGCAAGCACTGCGTTCGCCGGCCTGGGGACTCGAATCGGCACGCATCGACCTCGTCGACCATCAGCTGTGCGTCGCCGGCACGGCGTCGGCACGGCGTCCGTTGCGCGTGCTGCTGGCCGACGAAGTCGGCCTCGGCAAGACCATCGAAGCCGGCATGATCCTGGCCCGCCTGATTGCCACCGGCCGTGTCGGTCGCGTGCTCGTGCTGCTGCCGGAAAGCCTCGTGCACCAGTGGTTCGTCGAACTGCTGCGTCGCTTCAACCTCGCCTTTGCGCTGTTCGACGAGGAGCGCTGCGAGGCGATCGAGACCAGCGACCCGGGCCGCAACCCGTTCCAGGACGAGCAACTTGTGATCGCCAGCGTCGGCTTCCTCGGTACGCAGGCGAAGCGTGCGACGCAGGCGATCGAGGCAGGCTGGGATCTGGTCATCGCCGACGAGGCGCATCACCTGGCGTGGACACCGGAAGCGGCGAGCCCCGAATACCGCATCGTCGAGGCGCTCGCCGCGCGCACACCGAACCTTGTCCTGCTGACCGCCACGCCCGAGCAGCTCGGCCGCAGTGGTCACTTCGCACGCCTGCGCCTGCTCGATCCGGCGCGTTACCACGACCTCGACGCCTACGTCGCCGAGGCCGAAGGCTTTGCCGCACTGTCGGACGTCGCCAGCCGCCTGCACGAAGGCAGCGCGCTCGATGCCGATGACCGCGCCGTGCTCGCTGCGCGCCTCGGCGACGATCCTGGCCTCGCCACCCTGCTCGACGATGCGTCGCCAGCCGCACGCGGGCGCCTGCTCGATGCGCTGATCGACCGCCACGGTACCGGCCGCGTGATGTTCCGCAACCGCCGCGCCCAGGTCGGTGGGTTCCCGAAGCGTGTGCCGCAACTGACCACCCTCGACGGCAACGAGCTCGACGACGCGCAGCGCCAACGCTTGCTCGCCGAGTTCCATGCCGATGTGCAGCCGCGGCCGACCGATATCGAGGCGAGCTACGCCGACGATCCGCGCCTGCCGTGGCTGCTCGCGCTGATGGAACGCACCGGCCAGGACAAGCTGCTGCTGATCTGCCGCACCCAGGCCAAGGTGCTCGCCCTCGAAGATGCGCTGCGCACGCGCAGCGGGGCCAAGGTCGCGCGCTTCCACGAGGGCATGAACCTCGTTCAGCGCGACCGCAACGCGGCCTGGTTCGCCGAGGCCGATGGCGCGCGCCTGCTGTTGTGCTCGGAGATCGGCTCCGAGGGCCGCAATTTCCAGTTCGCGCGCCACCTCGTGCTATGGGATCTGCCACTCGATCCCGACCTGCTCGAACAACGCATCGGCCGCCTCGACCGCATCGGCCAGAAACACGACATCCTGATCCACGCCTGCGCGTTCTCGGGCACAGCCCAGCACGCCTTGCAGCGCTGGTACGCACAGGGTCTCGACGCCTTCCGCGCCAGCCCGTCCGACGGCCGCGAACTGGTCAAGCGCTACGGCATGCGGGTGATCGAACTGGCCGAGCAGCACGCCCACGGCGGCGAAGCGGCGGATGCCGAACTCGACGCCCTGATCGGCGAGACGCGCGCCACCCACGAGGAACTCTCGACCCTGGTGGATCGCGGCCGCGACCGCCTGCTCGAACTCGCCGGAACGCGCCAGGCCGATGCCGGCGCGCTGCGCCGCGCGCTGGTCGAAGCCGACGCCTTCGTCGCTGGCGACGATTTCATCCTGCGCCTGTTCGAGCAGTTCGGCATCGACAACGAGGAAACCGGCGCGCGCAGCGTCGTGCTCGATCCCGAGTACCTGAGCACCGACGGGTTTCCCGGCCTCAAGGATGGTCCCCAGCAGGTCACCTTCGATCGTGCGGTCGCACTTTCGCGCGAGGATCTGCCACTTCTGCGCCTCGATCACCCGATGGTCAGCGGCGCGCTCGACCTGCTGCTGGAAGGCGAGCATGGCAACGCCTCGTTCCTCGTCGACGACAGCCTGCCACCACGCAGTGCCCTGCTCGAATGCGTGTTCGTGCTGGCCTGCGTGGCCGACCGCGCCCTCGGCGTCGAGCGCTGGCTGCCGCCGCTGCCGATCCGCCTGGTCGTCGACACGCGCCTGCTGCCGCGCCACGACTACGCGCCGGCCAGCGACGTCGTGCAACGTGCCGCCGAGCGCGAAGTCGACGTGGCGAAATACCGCCCGGTACTGGCCAAACTGGTCAAGCCGATGCTTGCGCATGCCGAAACGCTGGCGCGCGAGCGCACCCAGATCGAGATCGGCACTGCGCTGGGCAATGCCGAGCGCACCCTCGGTGCCGAACGCGAACGGCTCATCGCCCTCGCCCGGGTCAACCCGGCCGTACGTGCCGAGGAGATCGAGGCGCTCGATACCGAACTCGATGCACTGCGCACCGCCATCCCGCACGCCACGCCGCGGCTCGACGCACTGCGATTCATCTGCAGCGTGGATTTCCTCGGCTTGCGCTGAGTGCGTCCGGGAAGAGCATCGCCCCTGATAGGGCTCCTGCGGGAGCTCCTGCGACGCACATCTTTTGCGTAGGAGCCCGTTCACGGGCGATCCACCCGCCATGCCGCACCGCACGACCCGTCCGGCGTGCACTTTCCGCCGGCTTTTCCCATGCGGCTCCGCGGGCATGCCCATCTACATGCCGCACCGCCACATCCCGCTCGAACACGAGACTGAAACAAACGTTTGACCCGAGTCCACTTTGGGACTAGTTTCGCCGCGCGCATGGTGATTCCGGGGAGGGGATCGTCCGCCGTGCCGCAACGGGGAATCTCCGCTGTGCCACCTGCTCCGCCGGCCCGGATGCCGACGAACGCGCGTGGGCAGCCCAACCGCGGTCGCGCTCGCACGCGGACCGCACCGGGAGGGAAGCATGTTCCGCTACGTCTTCGCCTTGCTGTTCGCGCTGGGCCTGTCCAGTGCACACGCCGCCCACAGCGGCACCGGCGTCGCCTTCGTCCACGGCACCGGTTCGCAGACCAATGCCTACAACGACTACTGGCAGCCGACCATCATCAACACGGTGCGCCAGGGCCTGACCAACCAGGCCAACTACACCGTCATCAATTGCGATTTCACGAAGTACATGTGGGACAGCCGCGCCGCCGGCTGCCTGGCCACGCAACTGACCAGCTTCATCAACAGCCGCGGCATCACCGACCTCGTCGTCATTACGCATTCCAACGGCGGCAACGTGATGCGCTGGATCATGTCGAACCCGACCTACGACAGCCGCTATCCGAACATCATCAGCAAGATCCGCTGGGTCAACGCGTTGGCACCTTCGAGTGCCGGCACGCCGCTCGCCGATGCAGTGATCGCCGGCAACGTCTTCGAGTCCGCTCTCGGCTGGCTGCTCGGCTACAAGAACGATGCCGTGCGCATGCAGCAGGTGAGCTGGATGGCGCAGTACAACCAGAACAATCTCTACGGCACCAGTGGTCGCCCGAGTCTGCCGAAGGGCTTCTGGAGCGTGGTCGGCACTGACGTCGCTTCCGGAGTGTTCAGCTCCAACGCCTATTGCGGTGGCTACACACAGAGCGTCGGCCTGGAGATCACGCAGAACTGGCTGGCCAGCTGCTCGGACGGCTTCCTCAACTGCAGCAGCCAGCAGGCCGCGGGTTCGCTGTGGTTCCGCGATACCACGCGCACCGGCGGCAAGGTGCTCAACCACAACCAGAGCCGGCGCGACTGCTTCGGCCTGCATAACATCCTGCGCGCGGACCTGTGAGGAGAGCCCCGATGAACAACCGAAAGATCACCGTGATCGCTGCCCTCCTGCTCGCCATGCCACTTGCCGCCGCCGCGCAGAACCGCCTGCTGCCGGCCAGCCCGGACGACCAGGTGCCGACCCGTCTTCAGGCGATGACCAGCGCACGAAGCGTCGCCGCCACGCTCGACCGCGCACCGGCCGCGATGGCCTGGGCGCTCGCACCCGATGCTGCGCTCGATGCGCGACCGCAGGTGCACATTGCCGAGAGCCGCGAATACTGGATCGATGCCAGCGCCGATGACCTCAAGCGCGGCCTCGTGCTGTCGACCACGGCCAAGGGTGCGTTGGTGCGCCTGAGTCCGCATGGCGGCGACGCCACCATGGCGATCGCCCCGGCCGACATCAGCGTGCGCGCGAACGGCCAGCTCCATGCCGGCAAGGACGCGCTGCGCAGCGTCGCCAATGCCGACGAACTCGCCGCGGCCGGCATGGATGCGCCGGGCGGTACGCTCGTGTTCAAGCTGGCCGACGAGGTTGGCGCCGGTCGCATCGAACTCGTCGCCGCGAACGCGCGCAGCGCCTTTCTCGTGCACGTGTTCGAGCCAAACAGCGAGGTCGTCCTCGCCCTGTCCGCCGAGCGCGACAACGTGCTGGCCGGCGAAACGATCCGCTTCCGTGCCCATATGCAGGGCGGGGGCTCGATCGACCAGCTCGCCGGCAGCGTGCGCGCACCCGGCGGCGAGGCGATGGACGTGAGCTTCACGCGGCAGGCCGACGGCAGTTTCGTCGCCCTTGCCAAACCCGACGCTGCCTTCGCCGGCCAGCAAGGCCTGTGGGAACTGCACGTGTTCGGCCAGGCACGCAAGGACAGCCTCGACGTGCAGCGTGACGCACGCACCGCCTTCGGCGTCGCCGTCGCCTCGGCTCGCTTCGACGGCAGCATCGAACAGGTGAGGAGGAGCGCACGCACGAACAACGGCCTCACCCTGCGCCTTGGCGTGGAAGTCGCCGATGCAAGCCGCTACCAGATCGCCGGCGTGCTCTACGCGACCGATGCCGGCGGCCGCCTGAAGCCGGCCGCGATCGCACACGCCGCAGCATGGCTCGATGCCGGCGTCGGTACGATCGAGCTCGGCTTTGACGCGAACACGCTTGCGGCGAGCGGTCTGCGCGCGCCGTACGAACTGCGCGACCTGCGCCTGATCAATCAGGCCGACATGAGCCTCGTCGAACGCCGCGAGCGCGCCGCAGCGCTGCGTTGATCCACCCTCCCCCGGCCCTGCCATGCAGGGCCGGGGGAATACCCTCGAATCCGGCTCCATCCATTCCTGCAGGAGTCCCTTCAGGGGCGATGCTTTTGCGTTTCGTCGCAACGCCCCATCGCGCGCAGACGGGCTCCTACCCCACCCCCAGCAACTCCATCGCCATCACGATCGCATCCTCTCGACCACCGCGCGCGGGGTAGTAGTTCGGGCGACGGCCGATCTCGTTGAACCCGGCGCGTTCGTAGAGTGCGATCGCAGTCGGGTTGCTCGGACGTACTTCTAGGAAGACACGTTCGGCATGGTGCCAACGCGCCAGGTCGAGCATGCGCGCAAGGATGCGTCGGCCATGGCCATGTCGCTGTTCGGTCGGCGCCACGCAAAGGTTCAACAGATGCGCCTCGCCGGCAGCGACCGAAAGCACGCCATATCCGATGAGGCGCTGCCCTTGGGCGAGCACCCAGCAGTCATAGCCAGCAGCAAGGCAGTCGCGGAAGATGCCGATGGTCCACGGAAACGGATAGGCCGAACGCTCGATGCGCGCGACGTCGTCCAGGTCGTCGGCGCGCATCACGCGGAGGATTGCGGCAGGTTCCTTGAGGTTCGCGGCCATGCCATCACCTGCGAGCAACCAAGGTCCGCGCAAGGCGCTTGATCTCGCCCCACAGTGCACGCTTCGGCGCGGCGCCGCGAGCCAATGCGGCCGGCTCGCCACTGATGACCCATTCCAGTTCGGCATGGCGCGGCGCCGGCAGGCCGGCACCGAGCGCACGCGCGCACGCCTCGCCGAGCACGACGACAGCGGCCACGCTGCGATCACCGACAAGATCGACGTCCTCGCCGTCGAGCACGCGCAAGCCGGCCGCGCGCAGGGCGAGCAGCACATGGCTACGCAGGCGCCCGCCTGCATCGCGCGGACAGACGAAAACCACGCCGGCCGTGTTCGCCGTTGGCGCGCCCGAAGGCGGTGCGGCATCGACGATCGTCGCGGCGGACGACGCGCGCGGCAGGTACACCTCGACGCCCATTTCCGCCAGCAGGCGCAGGCTGTAGTCATCGAGCACGGCCAGCCTCCGGATGGGCGATGAGGTCGGCATGGAACTCTGCGAAAACGGCATCGACCGCTGTCGCCAGCGCATCGGTGGTGGCGACGAGATGCGCCCCGTCGGCGACGACGTCGGCGCGGTAGACCTCGTCGATGAATGGCGTGCCGTCCGCGCGGTCGGCGCGCAGCTTCAGGGCGACGGCGGCCAGCCAACCGCCCCCCGGTCGCGGCACGCGCTCGAAACGCAGGATCACGCCACTGATGCGCAGGGCGTCCTGGCTGGCGGCAAGCTGGTCGATCACCATCGGCGCAATCGCCGCCTCGCGCAGTTCCACCAGCAGGCGCCGTTGCAGCATGCGGGTCGGCGGATCGGTCCACAACTGGTAGTGGTACTGGCGCAATTCACGCGCCTCCGCATCGACGGCATGGATCAGTGCGCGATCGGCATACAGGCCATCGGCGGCGAACAAGCCGACGACGATCGGTATGTCGAACACCTGCTCGGCGCTGACCGGCAGCACAGCCGGCGCCGGCATGCGGAAGAAACTGTGGTCGGGCACCTCGGCGACATGACCGCAAGCGGCCACGCCGAAGGCCAACGAAGCAAGCAGGATCACGCGTTTCATCGCCCCTCCCCGTCGAGGTCGTCGGGTTTGGGCGAACGCAGCAACTGGCCGGGATTGCGCCTGATCTCGCGGCTGAACTCGTCGAGGTTGCGCGTCGCCGATTCGAGATGATGGGTGATCACTTCCATGCGGCTGGACAGGCTGGCCATGACGGTGGCGAGATCGGTGGTCGCGTTGCGCATGCTGCCGCGATTCTCGGCGGCGATGTCGGCAAGCGTGCCGACCGTCGCGTCGAGCAGCTTGCGCGTTTCGCGCAACTCGGCGGTCAAGCCCTGTGCATTGCCGAGGATGCCGGCGACGGCGGCCCGGTTTTGCGGCTTGAGCAGGTCATCAAGCGCACCAGAGGCATCGTTGAGACGGGCGAGCAGGGTATTGGCCTGGGCCAGGATGTCTGGCGCGGCGCTGTCGAGCGTGCCAGTGATCGAGTCGACCCGCTGCGAAAGCAGGGTCACCAGCGGGTTCAGCTTGTCACGCGTCAGCATGTTGATCTGACCGGCCAACTCACCGACCGCGGCGAACACGTCTGCATTTTCGGCTCCGGTCAGTTCACCGCCGGCGGCCAGCATCTCGCGACTGCCGCCTTCTCGAATGCCGATCGACATGTCGGCGAGCAAGCCGCTGGATGTCAGGTGGGCGACGCTGTCCTTCGGGATTGCCCAGTCCCTGCGCACGGCGAGGATGACACGGTAGCGCGTGCCTTCGGCATTGCGCTCGGGCACGACTTCGGTCACCTGCCCTATGCGGAAGCCCTGGTAGAACACCGGCGCGCCGTAGCGCAGGCCGGTCACGTTGCGATAGCGAACGACGTAGTCGCTGCTCGCCCCACCCCGGCCGGTGATCAGGGCCAGGCCGACCAGCAGCAGGACAAGTCCGGCCACGACGACCGCGCCAACCAGCACGTAATTGACCGTATCGCGTTTCACCGTGCGCCTCCCCCGGTGCGTCGCATCATTCTACCCATCCTCGCGGGTCAACCGCCGCAGGTACTCGTCGGCGTCGACCTGCACTTCGCGCGGGCGCCGGTTGAGCAGGTCCTGGATGCGCTCGTTGTCAGCGGCGCGCACGTCACCCACGCTGCCGGTCATCAGCACATTGCCGTGATCGAGCACGGTGATCGTATCGGCGATCTTGAAGGCGCTTTCGAGTTCGTGGGTGACCACGACGATGGTCATGCGCAGCGCGTCGCGCAGGCGCAGGATCAGCTCGTCGAGTTCTGCCGAAACCACCGGGTCGAGGCCAGCGGACGGCTCATCGAAGAATAGCAGGCGTGGATCCATGACGATTGCCCGCGCGAGTGCAGCACGCTTGATCATGCCGCCGGAAAGCTGCGCCGGCATCAGGTCCTGGAAGCCGCCGAGATTGACCACCTCGAGCTTGAGTCGGCTCATGATGCGGATCGTCGATTCATCGAGGTCCGTGTGCTCGCGCAGCGGCAGGGCGACGTTCTCGCCGACCGTGAGCGAAGTCAGCAACGCACCACCCTGGAACGACACGCCGATGCGCTTGCGCACGTCGAGCTTTTCGCGCTCGCTGGCGTGTGCGATGTCCTTGCCGAACAGCTTGACGGTGCCGGATACCGGCCGATTCAGGCCGAGCATGTGACGCAGCAGGGTGCTCTTGCCGGAGCCGGACCCGCCCATGATCACGCGGATCTCGCCGGGCTCGACGCGAAAATCCACACCATTGAGGATGCGGCGCCGACCGTACCAGGCCTCGAGCCCCTCGACCTCGATCAGCGGCGTCGCGGCGTTCATCGATTGAGGAAAAAGCTGAAGATCATGTCGGCGACGATGATCCAGCAGATCGCGAGGACCACGGCGCGCGTTGTCGCGCGACCGACGCCTTCGGCACCGCCGGTGACCGAGAAACCCGTGCCGACGCCGATCAAGGTGATCAGGATGGCGAAAACGAGGCTCTTGGCCAGCCCCTGGCCGACGTCGCCCGGATCGAGCAGGTTCATCGTCTGCAGCAGGTAGGCCGTCGGGGTGATGTCGAGCGCAGGCGCGCTGTACAGTGCGGCACCGAAGATCGCCACGGCATCGGCGAACACGGTCAGCACCGGCAACATGACCAGCATCGCGATCAGGGCGGGAGCGACCAGGTAGCGCACCGGCTCGATGCCGATCACGGCGAGCGCGTCGATTTCCTGCGACACGTTCATCGAGCCGATGCGTGCCGCCAGTGCCGAGCCGGAGCGGCCGGCCACGAGAATCGCCGTGATCAACGCTCCGAACTCGCGTGTGACCGACTTGGCCACGGCAATGACCACCTGCGACTGCGCGCCGAACTCGCCGAGCGCGGCGATGAACTGGATGCCGAGCATGATGCCGACCGTGAAGGCCAGCAGGCTGACGATCGCCAAGGCGTCGACGCCGATCTGGCGCATCTGTTCCAGCACCGCCCGCCAGCGCACCGGCTGGCCGATGCGCCAGCCAGCCACGGTGAACCACAGCGACTCGAACAGCAGGCTCGCCGCATAACCCATGCCGGCGAGCGCGCCAAGGGTGGCGCGACCGACCTGGGCGAGGGCGCCGGTCAGGGTTTCCATGCCGGCGCAGCGGTCACGGCAGGGATCGCGCCAACTTCATCGACCAGCGGGAACACGCGATCCAGGCGTGCCAGTTCGAGCACCGAGCGCACCGCATCGCTGACCGCGACGAGGGCGAAACCGCGGCCCTGCGTGCGCGCCTGCTGAAAGCCTTCGACCAGGGCGGCGATGCCCGAGGAATCGATGTAGCCGACCTCAGCGAGATCGACGCCGACACGCGAACTCGAGGTGAGCGCATCGAGCACGGCCTTGCGCACCTGCTGCGACCACGACAGGTCAACCTCACCGCGCAGGCGAATCAGCGTGGTTCCGTCTGCACTCTCCTGCTCGATCGCGTTCATTCGTGGTCTTCCTCCGTGGCTGGAGCCAACTCGATGCGCTTGCGCATGACGAGGCGGTTGCCGCAGCCGCCGGGGCGCGAGCAAAGCTGCCACTCATCCATCACCGAGTCGATCAGGGCGACGCCGAATCCACCGGTGCGCATCTCGCCAAGCGGCTTGGGTTTCACGCAGCAGGGATCGACCACCGGCGCCGAATCGAGCAGGCGGAACTCGAGCTGACTGCCATCGCTGCGCACGCGCAGGTCGATCTCGCCGGCGCCGCAACCGGCGTAGGCGTGGCGGATGATATTGCAGCAGGCTTCGTCGACAGCGAGGACGAGACGATCGCGCAGTCCGGATTCCACGCCGGCGCCATCGAGTGCGGCGCGCAGTGCCGCACGCAGTTCGCGCATCGCCTCGGGCTGTGCCGGGAAGCGGCGCGCGAGCAACACCTCGTGACCACGCGTCGAGGGATGCTCGACCACCAGCAGGGTAGTGTCGTCGACCAGGTGCATGCGCTTGAGTTCACCAAGCATGGCGCGCAGGCGCGGGCCGCCCGACGAACCGGCGTGGCGCGTGATCAGCGCACGCACGCCTTCCGCACCGATCGTGCGGCGCTCGGCGTCGCGCACGTCGGTGACACCATCGGAGAAGCAATACAGGGCGCCGTCGCCGAGGTCGAGCGCGTGTGACTCGAAGTCGACGCCGGGCAGGATGCCTAGCGGCGGACCACCCGAGGCATACTCGGTGAAACCGCCGTCGCGGTGCAGCAAGGCCGGCGGAAAACCGGCTGCGCAGAAATGCACTGCACCGCCGTCGCGCCCGCACTGGCCGACCAGGGCGCAGACGAAGCGGCCATCGAGCGCGGTGCGGCAGAGGTCGTCGTTGGCGCGCGCCAGCCATTCGGCCGGCGGAGTGCCGTCCTGGCCGATCCAGCGCAACAGCGAGGCCGCACGCACCATCAGCAGGGCGGCGTCGAGTCCCTTGCCGGATACATCGCCGATGACGAAGCCGACGCGGCCGTCAGGCAGGTCGAAGTAGTCGTAGAAGTCACCCGAGATCTCGTGTGCCGGCAGGTTGACGCCGAGCACCGGGAAGGCATCGCGCCGCCGCTTCGGCAGCAGCGATTTCTGCAGCCGACGGGCCAGGTCGAACTCGCGCTTGAGGCGTGTCTGCTCGACCAGCGCATGGGCCATGCGCGCGTTGTTGATTGCCAGTGCGGTCGGCGCGGCGACGAGGCGCAGGATCTCGGCATCGCCTGCAACGAAAGCGCTGCCGTCACGCTTGTTGAGGACCTCAAGCGCGCCGATCGGCCCCTTCGCCGTTGCCAACGGCACGCAAACCAGGCTGCGTGTGACGAAACCGGTGGCTTCGTCGCTGGCGCGATCGAGGCGTGCGTCCTGTTGCGCGTTGGTCGAGATCAGGGTGGTGTTGTCGGCAACCGAGCGCCCGACCACGCCCTGCCCGACGGCGATGCGCATGCCGGTCAAGTCGACCGGCCCGTAGCAAACCCGACATTCGAGGGTGATGCCGTCGTCATCCAGCAGGAACAACGACGCCGCCTCGGCCTCCATGAAGGCGGCGATGCGCGTCACTGCCTCATCGATGGTCTGGCGCAGGTCCAGCGAAACCGCCAGCGCCTGGGAAAGATCGGCGAGGAAGGCGAACGCACGCGCCTCAGTGACACAGGCCGCGTGGTCGGACGGGGCCGACAAGGCGTTCATTCGGCACCACGCTCGCCACGTTGGGCGCGCTGGACACGCGTGCGGCGCAGGCCCCACAGCGTCATCACCGGGCCGGACAGCACGTACAGTACCGCAATGCCAAACAGCACACGTGGCGGATCGACCGCCAGGGCGACGATGACCAGCAGTGCGATCGGGCCGACGATGAACGGCACGCGATCCGAGCGCGGCCAGGCCTTGAAGCTGAAGTAGCGCACGTTGCTGACCATCAGCAGACCGGCGCTGATGGCGATGACCGGCGTGACGAACTGCACGTCGATACCGGACCAGCGCTCGAACTTCTCGACCGTCCACACGAACGACATGCACAGCACCGCCGCGGCCGGGCTGGCCAGGCCCTGGAAGTAGCGTTTGTCGACCACACCGACCTGGGTGTTGAAGCGGGCCAGGCGCAACGCCGCGCAGGCCGCGTAGATGAAGGCCGCTGCCCAGCCGACCTTGCCCCACAACGAGCCATAGGCCGCCAGCGACGACAGCGACCAGGTGTACATGACCAGAGCCGGGGCAACACCGAAGCTGACCAGGTCGGACAACGAGTCGTACTGCACGCCGAAATCGCTCTGCGTGCCGGTCAGGCGCGCCACGCGGCCATCGAGGCCGTCGAGTATTCCGGCGACGAACACCGCCAGCGCGGCCTCGCTGTAGCGCCCACCGATGGAGGCGATGATCGCGTAGAAACCGGCGAACATCGCCCCGGTCGTGAACAGGTTCGGCAACAGGTAGATGCCTCGCGGCCGCTTGCGCTCGCTGGATGGGGCGTCTTCCACGCTGGATACCTTCCGAGAGGGTGCCCCGAGTTTAGCCGATGACTGCGATTTGCCACGCAATTGCTTGTCAGGAAAGGCCGCTAGTGTTATCCAGTGCGCCCAGAATCGGGTGCGAACCGCCCCCGGCTTGCGCCGCCCTCTGGAGCCCTGTCATGAAGCCTTCGATTTCCGTCCTGGTTCTGTTGCTGGCCGTCGCCGGCCCGCTGGCCGCCCAGCAGGTCTATACCTGGACCGACGCCAATGGCGTCAAGCATTTCTCCGACGAACCGCCGCCGCCGAACGTGAAGGACACCAAGAAGGTCGTCGTGCGTGGCGGCGTGACCAGCACCGAGGACGCCAACAAGGTTGCCGAGAAGGAAACCACGGGCAAGGGGCCGAGCATGGCCGCTGCCGCCGGCTACTCGCCCGAGGACATCAAGCGCAACTGCGCGACGGCGCGGCGCAACCTCGATGTCCTGCAGCAAAGCAAGCCGGGTGCCGATGCCGAGGTCGAGGTCCAGGTGGAGCACCAGGAACGCATCGGCAAGGCACAACAGCAGATCGCGCTGTTCTGCGGTTGAGGGCCGTCCGGTCTGGAGTGCTTCGTGTCGGGCGGTCGTTGGAGGAGTGGTTCCCAAGCGCTGCAAGCGAGGCCATCCCCATGAAGACTCTGCCGGGACGGCTGCCCCGAAACGCGCCCCCCTGAAATCGACGCGATCTCGAAGGTGTGCACGAGGGATGCTTTGATCAATCCCGCAATGGCCTCGTGACATCCGCAAGGTTCGCAGCGGGGTGGGCGTGGCGAAGTGCAGGCGGGTTGCCTGGGCGAGTCGCGCACGGCGCGCTGCGGGCCTTGCGCATGTCACCCCGTCATTGGGAATCAGGAGGTTGGGGCCGTCCTGTGCGGGCGCAGCTCAGCCTTGCGCCGGCTCGACAGACGGCCAGTCTGCCTTCGCCGTCGCGCCTTGATCTGCGTCCGCACAGGACGGTTACGCCGTTGTGGGAATGATCGAAACATCCCTAGAATCCGCGGTCCATTGAAAGGATCGCCCCCGAATGCGCCTGTCTCGCTTCCACCTCGCCACCGTCAAGGAAGTCCCCGCCGACGCCGAGATCGCCAGCCACCAGCTGATGCTGCGCGCCGGCATGATCCGCAAGCTCGCCGCCGGCATCTACACCTGGTCGCCGCTCGGCCTGCGCGTGCTGCAGCGGGTCGAGAACGTCGTGCGCGAGGAAATGAACCGCGCCGGTGCGCTCGAACTGCTGATGCCGTCGATCCAGCCGCGCGAGCTGTGGGAAGAAACAGGACGCTGGGAGAAGTTCGGCGGCCAGCTGCTCAAGATCAGCGACCGCAAGGAAGCCGAGTACTGCTATGGCCCGACCCACGAGGAAGTCATCACCGACTTCGCGCGCCAGGAACTCAAGTCGTACAAGCAACTCCCGGTCAATTTCTACCAGATCCAGACCAAGTTCCGCGACGAGATCCGCCCGCGTTTCGGCGTCATGCGTGCACGCGAGTTCCTGATGAAGGACGCCTACTCGTTTCATGTTGGCCTCGACTGCCTGCAGCGCGAGTACCGCAACATGTACGACACCTATGCGCGCATCTTCACGCGCCTGGGCCTGCGTTTCCGCGCTGTCGACGCCGATACAGGCGCGATCGGCGGCAGCGCCTCGCACGAGTTCCAGGTGCTGGCCGATTCCGGTGAGGACGCGATCGCGTTCTCCGATGCCTCGGACTACGCGGCCAACATCGAGAAGGCCGAGGCGCTCGCGCCGGCCATTGCGCGCCCTGCCCCGGCAGCGACGCTCGAGAGCGTCGACACACCGAACCAGCGCACGATCGACGAAATCAGCGCCTTCCTCGGCGTGCCCGCGGAGCGCTGCATCAAGACCATCCTCGTGCGCGGTACCGAAGGCCTGGTTGCCCTTTGCCTGCGCGGCGACCACGAGGTCAACGAGGTAAAGGCTGCGCGCCTCGATGAGCTGCCCGGCGAGTTCGTGCTCGCCGACGAAGCCGAGATCGTGCGCATGACCGGCTGCAAGCCGGGCTTCATCGGTCCAGCCGGCCTGCCTGAATCGATCCCGGTCATCGTCGACCGCTCGGCCGCCGTCGTCGCCGACTTCGTCTGCGGTGCGAATGCCGAAGACAAGCATCTGCGTGGCGCGAACTGGGAACGCGATGCGCGCATGACCCGTGTTGCCGACCTGCGCAAGGTCGTCGCCGGCGACCCCTCGCCCGATGGCAAGGGCACGCTGTCGCTTGCGCGCGGCATCGAAGTCGGCCACGTGTTCCAGCTAGGGCAGAAATACGCCGAAGCGCTCGGCGCAACCGTGCTCGACGACCAAGGCAAGGCCCGCGTCATGCACATGGGTTGCTACGGCATCGGTGTCAGCCGGATCGTCGCCGCTGCGATCGAGCAGAACCATGACGAAGCCGGCATCCTCTGGCCAGAGCCAATGGCGCCCTGGCGGGTCATCATCTGCCCGATCAACATGGCCGCCAGCGAACGTGTGCGCGAGGAAGCGGAACGCCTGCTCGAAGATCTCTCCGCGCGGGGTATCGACGTCGCCCTTGATGACCGCGGCCTGCGCCCAGGCCCGATGTTTGCCGACGCCGAATTGATCGGCATCCCGCACCGCGTCGTCATTGGCGAACGCGGCCTGGCCACCGGCACATACGAGTACCGCCGCCGCGGCGAAACCGAGAACCGTTCGCTGACGCGCGATGAGGTGCTCGCGCTGTTCGATTGACGCCGTCTCGGATCGCCCGTGAACGGGTTCCTACGAAGGCAGGAGCCCGTTCACGGGCGATGCTTTGGCATCACCCCTTGCGCCCGACCAGCCCACGCAACTTGCCCATCGCATCACCGAGCCTGCTGAACTTTCCGGTCACGCTGTATTCGCGCTTGAGCATGGCGATTTCTTCGGCTTGACGCGCGGCGATCTGAGATTCCCAGTGCCGCCGCACCTGCTGCTCCTGCACGCGCGCCTTCAGCGCATTGCGGAAGTCATCCGGCAAAGCCTCGCGCATCAGCGTATTCGGCTCGCGCAGGAGATAGCGGCCGATCTCATCGTAGAACGCCTCGTCGAGCCGCTCCGGCGGAAACAGCTTCACTGCCGAGCCGAGATCCTCGAAGTTGGTGAAGGTGATTCGCAACTGTCCGCTGGACGTGTCGGATTGGAAGCGTGCCTCGAGCGGAATGCGCCCCTTGGCCTTGAACGTGGCCGATGTCATCTCGCCGGAACCATCCTTCTGCGCCGCGAGCGGCCCACCGAGGCGATGACGCTGGAACAGGGCCGCCACCGCCCGCACGCGCGTAGTGCCTTCGACCTGCACGCTGGGGCACTCAGACGGCGCCACCACGCAACCGAACGACAGCACGATCTCGCGTGACGAGGGCTGGCGATCTTCGCGCAAGTCGAATTCGTGGTCGACATAGCCGACGACATCGCCATAACCCGCCAGCGTGTGGCGCATGCCGATTTTCGGCCGCAGTTCCTTCAACTTCGCGGTGAACTCGCGCAACCACGCGAACAACGCCACCATCGCCGGCTCGACCACGGTGCGATAAGCCGCCTCGCGCTCGGCCTTGCGCGCCGCCGCTTCCTCATCGTCGTTGCGCCGCTTCTGCGCCTCGTTCTCGAGATCGTCGAGCAAACCCATGGTGTATCCCCCTGAAACGCCGCGCCCGGGCCAACTGCACGAGATGCAACTGCGAAACGATAGTACGGGGATGCGAAACCGCGCAAGCAATCCTCCAGTTGGACTGCGATCGCGACTTTTGTGGGAGCGGCTGACCAGCTGTTCGGCTTTTGAAAAGCGCTTCGGCCGTTGAAAACCAGCCGCGATTCGAGGAACCGGGGCAAGGCGGCACGGCATGCCCGCAGCTCCGACCACCAGCATCGCCGGGTGTCGTCATTCCCATCCACCATGCGCCGACATTCGACGAGCTAAATGTGCATTCGATGAAGGGCGGCGAACCTGAACCGGATTATCCGGGTTTATTTCCACAGCCCGGAATGACAGAATGCGCCGGCCGGACAATATCCGTCCGCACGCAATGACAGGAATAATCCATGGCAATCGATATCAAGACCCTGAACCACAACCAGCTCAACGACCTCATTCAGCGCGCCAAACAGCGCCAAACCGACCTCGCCGGAGAGCGGCTCGTCAAGGTCCGCAACAAGGTCCACGCCCTTCTCAAGGCGGAAGGTTTCACCTTCGATGAAGTATTCGGCAAGTCGCGCAAGCCGCGCTCCAAGGTCAAGCCGAAATATCGCAACCCGGCCAACAAGACCGAAACCTGGACCGGCCGCGGCAAGCGCCCACGCTGGTTCTCCGCCGCCCTCGCGGCGGGGAAGAAGGAAAAGGATCTTTTGATCGGTTGATCGGCAACCGCAGGGAAGTCGTGCCGGCCCCTGTCCGTCACGGCTTCCGGCATGCGATCAGGGCAGTGCAGCATCTTTCGATTGTGTACAGGGGGCCTGCATGCGATGTCGGGGCCTTCCCCCGGGCGCAGACTCCCCACTGATTCGAACTGCTCTCGTGCACCGCGCACGCCTCGCGCAGATGGTGGGGACGTGACAGAACACGAGTGCACGGCCCGCATAGCGCTGCGATTTGCTCATTCCTGTGTCGTACCGGGCATGCATGACCTCGACCAGCGAAGCCTCCTCCCCATGAAACCGACCGAGAATACCTTGGTCCTGGGATCAGCCGGGTTCATCGGCTCCGCGATCACCCGTCATCTTTGCAGGAATGGGGCGACCATCTTCGCACTCGGGCGCTCTGAGAACGAATCGCGCGAGAATGGCGTGGTCCGCATAAGAGGTTCGATAGAGGATTCCGGCCTTCTTCGCGAAGTCCTGCGCGAATGCAGGCATATTGTGTACTCGGCAAGCATCACGACACCCGGGACATCCGCGAACGAACCGTCGCTCGAGATACTCGGGAATCTGCTTCCGCTATCCAGACTCCTGGAGTGTGCAACCGAGTTCCCGGCTCGGCACCTGGTCTATCTTTCCTCTGGCGGAACTGTATACGGCGATGGCGCACGAGGCGCGAACGAATCGACGCCGCTGCGTCCCAGATCGTACTACGGCGCAGGAAAAGTCGCGGCAGAGGCGCTGTTGCATGCGTGCTCACGCACGACAAGCTGGACGACCACCATTCTCCGGCCAACCAATCCTTATGGACCCGGTCAAAACAAGACCAAGGGCTT
Source organism: Dokdonella sp. (assembly GCF_019634775.1). Classification (NCBI taxonomy): domain Bacteria; kingdom Pseudomonadati; phylum Pseudomonadota; class Gammaproteobacteria; order Lysobacterales; family Rhodanobacteraceae; genus Dokdonella; species Dokdonella sp. The sequence continues at coordinate 2,004,266 of NZ_JAHCAS010000001.1, read as the reverse complement.
TGCGATCGTCCCCACCCTCTTCCAGCGCGCGCTTGACGCAAGTACCTTCCAGATTTGGGGCGATGGATCGAGCGTGCGCGATTTCCTTTACATAGACGACCTGGCATCCGCCGTTGCCGCCGTTTTCGCCGCCCCCCGTCGCGGCGTGCACGACGTCTTCAATGTTTCCAGCGGAGAAGTCTTGTCCATCAACGAACTGGTCGAAATGTGTAAACTTGTCAGTAGGCGGGGCATCCAGACCGAGTACCTTCCACCTCGCGGAATCGATGTTCCGCATGTCTCTCCTACACATGCGGCGCTCACGTCCGCAACTGGTTGGACCCCGCGCATTTCGCTACGCGATGGACTGACGCAGACTTGGGACTGGATACTCCGAAATGCTGGAGAGCAAAGGCTGTGAACCGCCCCGTGCATCGACAGTTGTCCACTATTCGATGGAGAATCCTCGGCACATGACCGTGCTGGACGTCCCCGACTCCGGCGATACTGTGCTTACGTAGAGCATCTCGACACCTGATGCGAAAAGCCCGGAGGCGTTGGGTCTCAGTATCGATGCAAGGCAACTTGGCATCATGCTGTACAGCATCCGATTCGAGTAGCGTCATTCCTGCCACTCTGATCGAGCCTCACCGTTTTCCATACCGAGTCCCCATGAAGAATCCGTCAGAGTCCAACGCCTTGGACGCATCCATTGTCGTTCCTGTCTACGGCGGGACATGCGCGCTGCCCGAGTTGCGCCAACGCGTCGCGGCGGCGATGGTTGCCGCCGGAAAAACCTTCGAGTTGATCCTCGTCGACGACCGCGGCCAGGTCGAAGCCTGGCCGGCCATCCGCGCGCTAGCCGACGAGTTTCCCGAAGTGGTCGGCGTCCGCTTGTCCCGCAACTTCGGCCAGCATGCGGCGACGATCTGCGGCATCGAGCAGGCGCGCGGCGCCTGGATCGTGACGATGGACGACGATCTGGAACATCCGCCCGAAGCGATTGCCGACTTGCTCGCCGCCGGCAGCGAGGAGATACCGCTCGTTTACGGCGTGTTCGCGAAGCGCACCCATGCTGGCTATCGCAACCTCAGTTCGGAGCTGATGCGCCGCACGCTCAAGCGCGCATTCCCTGACCTCAACGAGGACTACTCCTCGTTCCGCGCGATCCACGCCCCGCTGGCGCGCGAATTGCCGCGCTTCCGCCTGAGCAAGCCCTATGTCGACGGGATGCTGTCTTGGCTGACGTCATCGGTGCACACGGTCGAGGTTGCGCACGGCACGCGCGAGCATGGCGAAAGCACCTACACCCTGCGCAAGCTCGTCTCGCACGCGGTCAACATCTTCGTGACATTCTCTCTGCTGCCCTTGCGCCTCGCCAGCTACGGCGGTGCGGCGCTCGCACTGGCCAGCTTCGGCTACCTGATGTATGTCGTGCACGCCTGGTTCACCGGGTCCATTACGAACCCCGGCTACACGTCGCTGATGTCGGTGATCCTGTTCGCCTGCGGCGTCCAGTTGCTGATCCTCGGCGTGGTCGGCGAGTACGTGGGCCGGCTCATGGGCGCCGCCTATCGCAAGCCGGTCTACCTCGTCGAAAGCCGCACGCGGCAGACTGCGGCTCGCTCGCTGCCACCGGCATGAATCCGGATCACGAACGGGCCGATTCACCCTCGCCGCAGTCACGCCCACTGCACCGCATCGTCAGCGAGTTCCTGCGCTTTCTCGTCATGGGTGGCGCAAACACGATCGTCGCCTATGCGATCTACCTGTTGCTGCTCAACTGGATGCGCTACGAACTCGCCTACACGATCGGCTATGCAGTCGGCATCGCCATGGCCTACGTGCTGAGTTCGACGTTCGTGTTCCGCCAACCGTTCAAGCGCCGCTCAGCGCTCCGCTTCCCGTTCGTCTACATCGCACAATTCCTGGTCAGCTTCGTCCTGCTGCGGATTGCAGTCGAATGGATCGGCCTGCCCGAATGGGTCGCCCTCGGCTTCGCCGTAGTCGCGACGATTCCGGTCACGTTCGCGCTGTCGCGCTGGATCCTGCGCGCGGGCTGAGCTCTCAACCAGGCTTGCGCGCGCAGACGACGTACTGCGCCCCGAGCGGAAGCCAGCCAAGGAAACCATCGACCCGTCGCGCCCACGCCGCGTCGACCGGCGTGAAGAACAGGTAACGCGTCTCGGCGATCTCGAACCCCGCCTCGCGGAGCAGGGCCTTGGTTTGACCGGCACGCAGCAGGACCGCGTCGTGATCGAACGGACAACGCCAGACCGCCACGCGCGTCAGGGGATTGATCGGGTTGTGCTCGTAGACGGCAAACAAGCCACCGGGACGCGTGACGCGATACGCCTCGGCCACGAAGTGCCGCCATTGTGCAGGCGGGACGTGGTGCATGACGCAGACAGTCGAGCAGACATCAAAGCTCGCGTCGGCAAACGGCAAGCGGTCGTTGCGCTGCACCTCGTAGTTGACTTGCGGATGTGCCGACGATGCATCGCGGACCGCATCCTCGGACACATCGACACCGGAAAGACGGGCAACCTTCCCGTGCAGCATGGGATGCATGACGCCCACGCCACAACCGATATCGAGGCATTCGGCACGAGACGCCGGCATCCGCGCCACGCGATCGATCAGCTTGACCAGGTCCTCGACCTTGCCACGCGTGAACATGTCCATATCCACTCCGGCGAAGCCGATCGAGGCATTGACGTCGTCACGGTAACGATCCGGGTAGGCGTCGCTGGCCCAGCGATTGCCTTTGCTCGAAGGTGAAGCGTGTTCGCCATCGCGAAGGCGACGATTGTTCGGCATAGACCCCAACCTCTCTTGTGAACCGCCCCGCCTTTTCCGGAGGCTCTCTCCTTTGAGAGGATGGAGCCATGAAGAAGAAGCAAGAGAGCAGTTTGAAGAACTCACCCAGCACCACCCATGCGATCGAAGTTCGAGTTTCCACACGTAGCGGCCTCACCGCACAGGGCGGCGAACGGAGTCATGAACGCGGGCGACACCTGATTCTTGATGCCGGCGGGTGTTTTCTGCCTGTTTCTCCCGCCTTTTCATGCGATTCCTGCCGCTATCCGGTGCTTCGTCATCAACCGCCGCAGGTTGTGGGTGAGGTTGATCAGCCCTACGCACACCGCCGTCCGCGTCAGTCCCGTGCAGTACAGAAGCCTACCGCGCCGGAACCGGTCCTTTGTGACATGGGCCGCCCCTGATCGCAGCCGAGTATGTTGTGGTCATAGACGAAGATCTTGTGAAACGGAGCCTCGACGACGCGACTCGGTGCACCCAGCGATGCCCGCATCCCACGCAGGGTTTCCTCGCTTCCTTCGGTCGCATCAAGGACAAGAAAAGTCTCGCCACGCCAACTGGATGGGTCGTACCATGCCTTCTGCACCATAAAAGGGAACGGTCGAACCTGCCCATCTGCCAAGATGACGGGATTCACCCTGACCTCCCCTTCCGACGCGACGGTCGTGGCGCCCGCATTCCACCATGTCGCATAGCCCCACTTGAGCCCTTCCAGTTTGAGCGTATCTGCGAGTTGCATGTGTGCTGATGGATTGATGTGCCAGAAATCGGAGATGGGTTGGTTTGCATGAAAGACGAAACGCTGCATCGATGTCTGGCTCACCACCAGACAGACGATGACTATCGCGACCTGGAATGCCCGGTCATTTCGAGACGGCGCGTATGCTACGCGCACCGCAGCCAGTGCGAGCAGGATGAACAGCGGCACGATGAAGTACCGCATCGTCGACACGTCAACCGCAAGCGGTGCCAGGAAAACGTATAGCGCGAGAATCGGCAGGAAGGCCGCCAGAAAGGCGTACGTCAAAGCGCGGCGGAATGGATCCTGCTGCCGACGGACGGTCAGCGTCTCGTGTACGGCCACCCAGGTAAGCCACAGGGCAAGCAACAAGCGCCCCCATTCCATAACCACGGCGAAGTAGCCGGACTCCAGGCCGACTCGATTCGGACCAAACCCAAGCAGGGGAAACCAGCCTTCCAGGAACAGTCGGGCATGCATTGCAACGGAACCCCATCCCGCCCAGTGCAGTCCCGACGCGCTGTGCAATGTCTCCACACGCCCCGAATACGTCAGCCAGGCGTATCCTGCTGCGGAAGTGACAAAGCCCAGGCCGAGCGCAATGGACGAAGAGCCATCCCCGACGCCGAAACGATGCAGCCAGTGCTTTGCCAAACCACCTGGATTGGTGCCATTCGACAAAGCGAGTGCCCGGTCAAACGCGTACAGGGGCAGGACGAACATGATGACCGTACGCGCGGGGTTGGCGAAACAGATGATGGCGACCAGCAGAAACAGGGCGATGCCGCACCAACGGGACGCATTTCTATCCGGTCGGGCCCGCCATGATTTCCATATCAAAGCAGCCCCAACGAAGAAGCCTGCCGGCCACCAAAGGTAGGTCGTCTGCTGATATATCGCGTGCGCGCAGTACCAGGACAATCCGGACAGGCAGACCGCCGTGGCAGCCGCCAGGATCGAGACATCGTGTATCCGCTGCTGGAGGAACCAGACGAACGCCAACAACATCACGACGATGGCGAAGACACCCACGATGGCGTGTGCATGGAACCCGTTCGGAATCCACGAAAGCAGTGGCGCCAGGAGGATGGCGCCAGACGGCACCATCAGGTCGCCGTTGTTCGTGATCCATCCACGCGGCAGCAGGGTGCCCTGCTCCCACATGGCTTCAGCAAGCATGTTCAGAACCGCGTCATCGCTCTGGAAATGCGGCTTGTAGAAATGCACGGCGTACAGGATCTGTGCCACGAAAGCACATGCGGCCGCCAGCCACGTCGCCGCACGCTCGACCATGGCCATGGTCGACAGGGGCGACGCGATCTTGCGCGATATCTGAGGTGACAGCCGTCCTTCCGAGGATTGGATTGAATCCTGATTCACAGTGATAGCACGACCTATGCCAATGCAGCCGCAAGTTCCCGGCGGAGATCAATCACGTCTTCGACGCCCACTGAGAGACGAATCAGGCCGTCACTGATACCTAGCCGCTTGCGATTCGCCGCCGGTACCGATGCATGCGTCATGATCGCCGGATGCTCGATCAGGCTTTCCACACCGCCGAGCGACTCCGCCAACGCAAACAGGTGGCAGCGTTCGAGCATGCGACGCGCCTTGCGCAGGCCACCCTTCACTTCCACGGAAATGATGCCGCCGAAACCATCCATCTGGCGCTTGGCCAAGGCGTGTTGCGGGTGCGACTTAAGGCCCGGATAGATGACTCGCTCGATTGCAGGATGCTTCTCCAACCAACGCGCGATCTCGAGTGCGCCTTCGCAATGCGCGCGCATGCGCAGGTGCAGGGTCTTGAGGCCGCGCATGGCGAGGAAGGCATCAAACGGGCCGGCGACGGCGCCAACCGAGTTCTGCAGGAAGGCCATCTTCTCGGCGAGTTCCGCATCGTCGCCCGCAACAACAACACCACCGACCATGTCGGAATGGCCGTTGAGGTACTTGGTCGCCGAATGCAGGACCAGATGCGCGCCGTGTTCGAGCGGGCGCTGCAGCATCGGCGAGCAGAAGGTGTTGTCGACGACGAGGATCAGGCCGTGCTTGCGCGCGAAGGCACCGATCCTGGCGAGATCGACCAGCTTCAGCATCGGATTGGTCGGCGTCTCTGCCCAGATCATGCGCGTGTCCGGGCGCAGCGCCGCCTTCAGCGCATCCTTGTCGTTGAGGTCGATGAAGCTGAAATCGAGCCCGGCCGAGCGGCGGCGAACGCGCTCGAACAGGCGATAGGTACCACCGTAGAGATCGTCCATCGCGATGACATGGCTGCCCGAGTCGAGCAGGTCGAGCACGGTGGCCGCCGCAGCCAGTCCCGAGGCGAAGGCATAGCCCTGACGACCACCTTCGAGATCGGCAACGCAGCGCTCGTAGGCCATGCGCGTCGGATTCTGCGTGCGCGAGTACTCGTACCCCTTGTGCACGCCCGGGCTTTCCTGCACGTAGGTCGAGGTCGCGTAGATCGGCACCATGATCGCGCCGGTGGAGGGGTCTGGTGATTGACCGGCGTGGATCGCGCGGGTGCCAAGCCCCGTTCTCACATTCTTCTTCATGTCGAACTCACTGGATCATTCCTGGAAGGGGTTATTGCACGGTTTCCATTCGATGCTCGGGATGACTCCGGTACAACCAACGCGGCAACCCCTGCTTCGCGGCACGCGAATTGACCCACCGGGTGAAAAGGTACTGTCCGAGATCATGCTCCCGGTTGGGAACCTGCCGGAGAACCGCAGCGATCATCCCCGGATCGACGACCTGTGGTGGGAGATCGGGATGGACGTTCGCGGTGTAGCTGATCTCGACATCGAACCCACAGTGCTCCATCAGCATGTGGAGTTCGTGCCGCGTATATTCCCGGTTGTGACGACCGTATGGGCCGTAGCCGGAGTACTGGTCGTACATGTTGCGACCTTCGATGAACGCAATCACGTTCTCGAGTCTGGCCGCGTTGGGTGTTGTGAGCACCATGGTACCGCCGGGTTTCAATACACGTTTCAGTTCCAGCAGAGCCGCCACCGGCTCATTCGTCATGTGCTCCAGCACCTCGCAAAATATGACGTAATCGAACGATGCTGCCTCGTAGGGCAACTGTTCCGCCTCTACGTTGACATTTTCGAACGGCAGATCGATCGTCTCTTCGGTTCCGTCGAAACCGGGGAATACGAGCGTTTGCGTTCCGGACGAGGCTCCTGGCCCAAAATAGTTGACGAATGAAAGCTCAAGCCCCGGCCGGAAACGGCGCAGCAGCAACGTGGTGAAGTAGGGGTTGGCCCCGACCTCGAGAAGACGACCAGAAACACCAGCCGGGAACAGATCCAGAGTTCGCAGGAATCGCTCGAAATCGCCCTCCGCGTACGCCCGCAGCTCGCCGCGGGTACTGTTGCCAATCGATACTGCGGTGAGTGCATCAAGCAGCGCGTGACGCCCGAATCCATCCGGGTAAACCAAGGCCGGTTGGAAGCTGCGTGGATCCAACAGGCCCGTAGAACAGGACGCATCCATGGTCTGCGAAGGTGATCGTAGCGCACGCAGAAGCCTACCAATCACACCGCTCACTGCACCCTCCTCCGCAAATAATTCAGCAGATCAATTCGCGTGATCAACCCGAGAAACCTCTCGCCATCCATGATGATGGCGACATGCCCCGCGTCGAACACCGGCAGCAGGGCTTCGATCGGGGATTTCACGTCTAGTTTCTCGAGGCGGCTGACCATGGCGGTCGAGACGGGATCGCGGAACTTGGCTTCGTCACCGTAGACGTGCATGAGCACGTCGGATTCGTCGAGGATGCCGACGATGGCATCGCCGTCCATGACCGGAAGCTGCGAGACGTCGTAGAGCTTCATGCGGTTGTAAGCGGTGACGAGCAGATCCTTGGGCGACACGATCACGGTATCCCGGCGCGAGTAGGGGCGCAGGATGAGGTCACGCAGGTCGCCGTGGTGCTCGCGTTCGATGAAGCCGTTGTCGAGCATCCAGTAGTCGTTGTACATCTTCGACAGGTATTTGTTGCCGGTGTCGCAGACGAGCGTGACGACACGCTTCGGCGAGGTCTGCTCGCGGCAGTATTTCAGAGCGGCGGCGAGCAGGGTGCCGGTCGAGGAGCCACCGAGCACGCCTTCCTTCTCCAGAAGCTCACGGGCGGTGAGGAAGCTTTCCTTGTCGCCGATGGCATAGGCCTTCTTCACGCGCGTGAAGTCGCTGATCGACGGCAAGAAGTCCTCGCCGATGCCTTCGACCATCCAACTCGCCGACTTGTCGGAAAGCACGCCCTCGTTGATGTACTGGGCGAGGATCGAGCCGACCGGATCGGCGAGGATGAATTCGGTCTGCGGCGAATGCTCGGCGAAGAAACGCGAGAGCCCGGTCATCGTGCCGGACGAGCCGCAGCCGAACACGACCGCATCGACGCGGCCATCGAGTTGCGTGAGGATCTCGGGACCAGTGGTGCGTTCGTGTGCGAGTGGGTTGTCCGGATTGCCGAACTGGTTGATGAAGTACGCGCCGGGCGTTTCCTCGGCGAGGCGGGCGGCGAGATCCTGGTAGTACTCCGGGTGCCCCTTGGCGACATCGGAGCGGGTCAGCACGACTTCCGCACCCATCGCCTTGAGATTGAAGATCTTCTCGCGGCTCATCTTGTCGGGCACGACGAGGATGAGGCGATAGCCTTTCTGCTGGGCGACCAAGGCGAGGCCGATGCCGGTGTTGCCGGCGGTGCCCTCGACGAGGGTGTCACCAGGCTTGATGCGGCCGGCGCGCTCGGCGGCCTCGATCATGCTGAGGCCGATGCGGTCCTTGATCGAACCACCGGGATTGGCGCACTCGAGCTTGAGGAAAAGCTCGCAGCAGCCGGTATCGAGACGCTGCGCCCGAACCATCGGTGTGTTGCCGATCAGTTCAAGCACGCTGTTGTGGACGGGCATGCGGACTCCGCGCGGCGGGAAACCCGCGGATGATAACCCAGCCTGCAACCAGCGATTTTCCGTAGGAGCGGCTGTAGGAGCCCCTTCAAGGGCGATGCTTCCTCGCATTCGGAGCGCGTACCAATCGCCCGTAAACGGGCTCCTACGAAAGCAACCGCACGCAATCGGGGACTGGCTACGCCTGCCGACGCGTTTCCCACATGTGCGTCAGGCGGTCCTTGGCGCGCAGCTTTTCCTTCTTGAGGGTGTGCAGGGTCACATCGTCCAGCGGCAGCACGCCGAGTTCGGCGTTGCGCACCTTGCTGTCCAGCTCGCGGTGCTTGTGGAACAACTGGCGAAACTCGACATCGCGGTGCATCAGGGATTCAACGGCTTCCTGATCGTGCTGCTCGAACATCGACCTGACCTCCTCTCGGTGGAAAAAAGCGCAGCCCCCACGGTGCGACGTCGCTGGGACGTCGCACCGTGAAGGTGCGGGACGATGGAACATGACGCGAAATGGCCCGGACGGGATTCGGGCCAGCCCGGCCTCAAAGCACAGTGCGTGCGACGCGGGGACCATGAAGGTCGGCGACACGGCTGGGGCGCCACTGCCAGGCACCCGACCATGAAACCCCGTCCCATCGGGAGGTGACGGCGGATCCACGGCGGCAGGTACTGAGCTCATGGGCTGGGCTTGTCCCATGCAGGCCAGAGAAACCCCGGATCGCATGGGGGAGTGAAGCTACTCCTTTGCCCCGCGATTCGCAACAGAATATGGATTTAACTCGTAAGCTCTTGTTATTCAAGGAGAATAACGACCACTCTGCGATTCTTGGCTCGACCATCAGCGCTGTCATTCGAAGCCAGGGGGTGGTCGGAACCATGGCCGACCACGCTGATCCGCGCGGCATTGACTCCGGCCGCGACCAGGGCATCGCGCACCGATTCCGCGCGCTTCAGCGACAGGGCACGATTCGCCTCGACCCTTCCGCTCGCATCGGCATGCCCCTCGATGCGGATCGATTTCGCCGGCTCGCGATTGACAAAGGTGACGATGCCGCCGAGCGCCTTGCGTGCTGCCGGACGCAGGGTTGCCCGCCCAGTGCCGAACGCTTCGTCATCGATCGTCATCTGCAAGCCATCGGCGACCGGCTGCGGCGACTGGTTCTCAAGCCGCGTGCGCATCGCGGCATCGGCCAGCTCGCGCGCGAGCTCGGCCTCCTTGCGACTCAGCTCCGCCTCGTGCGCCTGCGCGTCCAGCAGGCGCCGCGATTGTTCGACTTCCTGCTTCGCCGATGCAGTGGCCTCTTCCTCGCGCTGGCGTGCCTCCTCGGCCTCGCGCGCGGCGCGCTCCGCCTCCTCGGCCTGGATCTGCGCCCGCAAGTGCTGGTGTTCGAGCTCGCGCCGCGCCTGCTCTGCCTCTTGGCGCGCGGCCAGTACAAGCAGGCGATCGTGTTCGCGCTGGAGTTCCCGATGCTGCTGGTCGAGATCGCCTACCTGGGCTGCAGCCCAAGCGATGTCGACCCGGTGTTCAGCCATGTAGAGAGCGTGCACGCGCTTCTTGCCGCGGCGGTTCTGGAGCAGGTCGGCCAGCGCCACGCGCGCGGCGGCAATCTCGCTGCTGGCATGGGGGGCGAGCTTTGCATCAGCCTCGAGTTGGACCAGACTGCGTGTGAGCCTCTCGTGGTCGACATCACGAGCCGCGGCCGGCGCGCTGTGGACGATGAGCGCGAGACACACGAACAGGGCACCGAGTCCGCATCTCATTGCTCCCCCTCCCCGGTCATGTGCAGCGTGCGCGCGACCTCCTCGTTCCGCCGCTTCAGTTCCTCCACAGCTTCGCGGCGTTTGCCGAGGCGCGCCTTGAGCGTGGCGAGTTCGCTGTTGACCGCCGATTCCGCGGCCAGTCGGCTGGCGAGCGCATAGTCGCGCTCATCGACGGCAACCTGGGCCTGATCGAGGCGTTCCTCGGCAAAACGCAGTTCCAGCGGCGCATAGGTCGAGGCACCCTCGGTGCGTGCCGCGCGCAACTGCGACTGGGCCGGGCCAAGCAGATCCGGTGGTGGCCGCTTGGCGGCCCAGGCTGTCGATACGGCGAAAAGCAAAATCACGACCGCCGCATGGATTTTCGGGCGACTTGGTGTCATAAACGCGCTCTGTACGAACGGGTACGGCCTATTGTCCGAACTCGACGGCACTTTTGGCAACGACGCAGCCGCCGCACGCGTCGCACGGGGGGAATCGTACTGATGGATATCGGCTATTTCCTGAAGCTGATGACCGAAAAAGGCGCGTCGGACATGTTCCTTACAACCGGCGCCCCGGTGAACATCAAGGTCGAGGGCAAGCTCTATCCACTCGGCAACACGGGCCTGCCGGGCGGCATGGTCAAGAAGATCGCCTATTCGCTGATGGACGAAGGCCAGGTGCCGCAGTTCGAGCGCGCGCTCGAGCTGAACATGGCAATCGCGGTCAAGGATGCCGGGCGTTTCCGCATCAACGTGTTCAAGCAGCGCGGCGAAGTCGGCATGGTCATCCGCGCGATCAAGAGCGAGATTCCGACGATCGAACAGTTGCGCCTGCCGCCGCTGTTCAAGGAACTCATCATGGAGCCGCGAGGGCTGATCCTGGTGGTCGGCGCGACCGGTTCGGGCAAGTCGACCACACTGGCGGCAATGATCGACCAGCGCAACGCCAACACCTCCGGGCACATCCTGACCGTCGAGGACCCGATTGAATACCTGTACCGGCACAAGAAGTCGGTGGTGAACCAGCGCGAGGTCGGTCTCGACACGCACAGCTATCACGAGGCGCTCAAGAACGCGATGCGCGAGGCGCCCGACGTGATCCTGATCGGCGAGATCCGCGATGCCGAAACGATGGAAGCGGCGATCTCGTTCTCTGAAACCGGCCACCTCTGCCTCGCCACGCTGCACTCCAACAACGCCGACCAGACCCTGGAGCGCATCCTCAATTTCTTCCCCGAATCGGCCCATCGCAACATCCTGATGAACCTCGCGCTGAATCTGCGTGCCGTGATCTCGCAGCGCCTCGTCATGGGCAAGGACGGGCGCCGCCTGCCGGCGGTCGAGGTCCTGCTCAACACGCCGCTGATCCGCGACATGATCCGTCGCGGCCAGATCCATGAAATGAAGGAAGCCATGGACCGCAGCCTGCAGGAAGGCATGCAGACCTTCGACCAGGCCCTATACGCGCTCTACAAGGAAGGCAAGATCGAACTCGAGGAAGCACTTTCGAAGGCCGATTCGCGCGACGGCCTGGCACTCAAGATCCGTCTCGCCGAGGGCGGCGAGACGCCGCTGGACGAAGGGTTCGAAAGCGCGCATTTCTGAGGCAGCCGGGTCGCCCCCGGAATGCCCGTGTTCGCAGGCGGTTTTCGGCGCGGCTCCCGCCGCCCTACATCGCCTGCGCAAACGAAGCCGAGCGCTCGTCGGCGAGCATTGGCTTGTCCGCTTCGCTCAGGGCGACGTCGATGACCAGGCTGCTGATTGCCTGGAGCAGCAACGTACCGTTGCGCAATCGCACACCCGCGCCGAGACGACGCATTTCCGTGGCGAACAACTGCAGTGCTTCCCGATACTCGGCCAGCCCGTCGCCCGAATCGCCGTAGGCTGCCCACAGCGAGCGCCAATGGCGGTGAAAATGTCCCGCCAACTGATGCAGCGCTGCCAACGCTGGATGCTGCGACACTTCGCCGAGGACGAAGGACAACTGGTCCTGGATCTCCCAAGGCGTCATCACCGATGGCACGTTGAAGGATTCGAGACGAAGCGCCGCCGGCACGACGCCAGGGGCAACGTGCTGCGGTCGCCAACCAGGGAGATTCACCGTATGGGGGCGTCCAGAAGCGATGAGGTTCCACAGTCCCGGCCCCCCCACCGAATCAGCGACGAGATGAACGCGGGCCGCGTCGGTCGAGTTGACGACACGGTGCAGATTCCAGGTATCAAAGATCCAGCACTCGCCCGCTCCCATGTGCACCGAATCCTCGCCGCAATGAAAGCTCACATCCGGTTGGGTGATGATCGGCACGTGCACGCGCATGTGGTCGCGCCAGTAGTAATCGATATCGACATGGGCCGTGACTTCCGCCTGGCCCGACAGGCGCATCAGCCGGCTGCGGCCCCACACGCCGCCGATCGTCGCCAGAACCTGCTTGAGGTACGGACAGCGTTCGAGCTGGGGCGTCGGGCGCATCCTGCCGCGCACGGAATCGCTCTGCGGGTTTCCGTTCTCGGCAATCAGCGGCATTGCCGAATTGCCGGGGAACCCCTGCGGGTGCGGGCGCCATGCCGATTCGCCGAGCGCCTCAATCTCGGCCGCAAGCGCAGGCGCATCGAAGGACACGGGCAGTTGGAGGAACGGAACCTGGAGTTTCATGGCCTGTCGGCGAACCACGCTCTGACTTGGCTCGCATCATAGCAAGCACATGTTTGGCCCGCCCACACGAGGCCGACTCAAAGATCTGACTTCCAGCGGGTGGCAATGCGACAATGTCGGGCGTGATCCCGCCACGCTTCTGCCCATGATCATTTCCAGGCACCGTCGCTTCATCTTCTTCGCAGTGCCCAAAACAGGCACGCACTCGGTACGCCGCGCCTTGCGTCCGCACCTTGCCGAGGATGATCTCGAACAGGTTGGCCTGTTCGTTCAGAAGCGATTTCCATTCCCGGAGCTCAACGCCATCGGGCATGGCCATCTCAGCGTGCGCCAGGTACATCCTGTGCTCGGCGCGGAAACATTCGACAACTACTTCAAATTCGCCTTCGTGCGGAACCCTTTCGATCGGTTCGTTTCCTACTGCGCGTTCATGAGCCGCCAGACCGGGAGTTTCGAGGTGGCACCGCAGGCGTTCATGCGCCACATCGTCCGGGATGCACCGCCGTGGCAGCACGTGCTGTTCCGCCCCCAACACGAAATGCTCGTCGATGCAGCTGGCAGGGTCGCGATGGACATGCTCGGCAGGGTCGAGAACATGCAAGCCGACTATGACCGCATATGCGGCCACATCGGCATCCCGTCGACGAAACTCGAGCAGGTCAACGCTTCGCGCCATCGTCCGTACATGGAATACTACGACGACGAGTTGCGCTCGCTTGTTGCGCGCATGTATGCGCGCGATTTCGAGTTGCTCGGCTACGACGCAGATGGCCACGCCGATACACGCTGACCAGGTCAGACGGTGTATCCCCAACGCTCGATATGCGGCCGCAATACCGGGATTACCGGATCAAGATAGTTCCGGTAGCGCTCCCAGCGCGCGACCCCCTTGCGGTTCACCGGCTCGATCACCTGGTGGTAACTCGGAGTGGCGATGTAGCCCCTCTCCTTGGCACGCTCATGGAAGTTGATCATGCGCTCGTCCCACGGCATCCCGAGGAAGTCGGTGATGCGTCGTGACTGTGCTTCGATATCGTCGACGACGTCTTCGTAGCGGAGATCGACAACATCCGGTTTCAGCACGGCCGCCTGATCGACCCAGAAATCGAATGTGTCAGCATATCCTCTGGCGGTCGACGCGAGAGTCGAGGTCAGTGCGACGTAGGCAGGCGTGCGGAACGTTTGCATGAAGTTGCTGAGCACGACATCGCAGGGGTGTCGGAGGGCGAGAATGATTTTCGCTCGCGGAAACAGACGGGAAATCAGCGGTAGGCGCAGGATATTGAGCGGATTCTTGTCGACGAGCCGCTTGCCTGGTGGTATTCGCGCGCGCCTGCGTACGAGGTCCCAGTAGCGTGAGCGCAGCCGCTCAGCCTGCTCTGCGTCGAGTCGCGCGATGTCCTCGGGATAGGTCATGCGCATTGCACGCAAATCGTCAATGACGTCCTGGAGGAAGGCACGTTCATCCATGCCCGCCAGCGCCGGATGCGCATCGAGCATCGTTTCCAGCATCGTCGTACCCGAACGCGGGAAGCCGACGACGAAGATGGGTGATTCCTCGACGGATGGTTCGGGCAAGACCGTCCATGCCGCCCGCTCATCGGCACTGATGCGGAAACGCGTAATGTCTAGCGGATCAGCACCCGCTTCGAGCCATTTCGGCGAACGCTCGCGAAGCTCGTCGAGCTGCGTCGCATGGGCGCGCTGGAACCAGTCCATCGCTGCCGCAGTGTCTCCGCGCTTGTCGTGCAGGCGACCGATTGCGGTGAGCAGTTCGGGATTTCGCCGCGCGGCGACCGGATCGAAAACGATCTCCTCATGCAGACGCAGGGCGAGATCGAGGTCGCTTCCGCGCGCGGCGATGTGGGCGCGAACGATTCTCACGTCCTCGGTGACAGCCTCGCGTGAGGCTGCCGAAGGATCGATCCGCGCCAGTTGCTCACGAGCTTCGTCGACACGGTTGGCACGCTCAAGAAATGCAGCCCTGCGCACCTGAATCTTGGGATGTCCCGGAAGCATGCGGGCGGCAAGGTCGATGGCGCGCTGCGCATCATCGGCCTGTCCCAGCTTGGCGAACTGCCAGCCGATGTTTCCGAGCGACAATGGATCGGAGGCCGCCCATTGCTCCCACCCCTCAAGCAGGGATTCCGCCGCGCTCGCATTGCCATTGGCGAACTCGGCATTGGCGGCCTCTGATCGGATCGACGCGTCGAGCGGTGCCGCCTGCACCGCCCTCCGCAGTGCTTCGCGCGCGGCCTGGAATTGACCAGCGTCGAGCGCAAGCAGCCCGAGGTTGAGCAAGGCGTTGGCCTCATGCGGGTCGATCTCCAGAGCACGTTCGTATGCCTCGCGTGCCCCTTTGGAGTCGGCAAGGGCTCGACGCACGCTGCCGAGATTGATCCAGTGAGCCGTCGTCCCGGGATGACGCATGGCGAGTTGCTCGAATATCGGCAATGCCTCGCGCGGACGCCCCTGAGCCTCGATGCTCAGCGCCAGCAACAGGAGCGGTGTCTCCCCACCGGGATCGCTTTTCAGCCACTGGCGGCTGATCGATTCCGCATCGGCGGCTCGACCACTTTGCAATGCCTGGTACGCCGCTTCGAACATCGGATATCCGTGGAGCGTGAGGGAGCACGAGTATCACGCGCCCCACCATCGGCCACAAGCACCATGAGCCACTGCACGGGAGTTCGCAAATCGCAATGATGCGGGCAAAAAAAACCGCGCGGCTTGCGCCGCGCGGCCTTGGATGGAGCGATACAGCGTCGGCTTAGAACTTCACGCCCACGCGCGCCCAGTAGTAGCGACCCACGACGTCGTAGGTGCGCTCGTCCGTGTTGCCGTTGAAGCCGTAGTTCCACAGCATCGGTGGCTGCTTGTCGAACACGTTGTCCACACCAATATCGAAGCGCGTATTGATCACATCCGCGTTGTAGCCGAACGTCAGGCTGTGGACGGTTGACGAACCGATGCGGTACGAGTTGTCGGCCGGATCACCGCTCGGGGCCACCACGTTGGAGCCATCACCGGCAACGGCGTAGTCACCGAAGCGGGCGGGACCGACGAAACGTGCACGCCAGCTTGCGTCGAAGTCGCCAAGGCTCCAGCTCAACGCACCAAGGGCACGCCAACGCGAGTAATTGCCGTCGCCACCCGTGGCGGAAGACGTGTACGTACCCGCACGGTGGTAGCGCGTGGTGATGTCGCCGGCCAGCACTTCGACGTCATACTGCGCCACGTAGGTCGTATCGAGCGAGACGCGGAAATTGCCGATCGGAGTATCCGGCAGACGGTACTTGACGCTGAAGTCGACGCCCCTCGTGTCGACGCGACCGATGTTCTGGGTCAGGTTGTTCACGAAGTTGATGTCGCCGGTGCCGCCGGTCTGCGTATCACGAGTGAACAGGTTGCAGAAACGGCCGAACTGGAAGCACTGGTCGATGATGACTTGGGTGCCGATCTCGCCGATCGTATCCTTCAGCGCGACCTTCCAGACATCGACCGAGGTCGACAGGCCCGGCAGCCAGCTCGGGTCGTAGACCACACCCCAAGTGAAGGTCTTGCCGACTTCCGGCTTGACCAGCGGGTTCGAGCCATACAGCGCCTGCGTCTGCTGCGTGGTCTGCGTGAAGCCCGGGCTCAGGCCGGCGCAAGCCGGGTTGGACAGACGCGGATCGTTGGCGGTCAGGTTGCGGCAAGGATCGACATACGTATCCGCGCTCGGGGTGGTGCCGCCATACAGGTCGCCCAGCGTCGGCGAGCGGAACACCTCTGCGATCGTGCCGCGCAGCATCAGGTCGTCCATCGGACGCCACTCGATGCCGATCTTCGAGTTCGTCGTGCTGCCGAAGGCGGAATAATCGGAGTAGCGCGATCCGAGCGTCACATTGAGGGACTTGGCGAACGGCAAATCACGCAGAACCGGGACGAGCAACTCGGCATAGAACTCTCGCACGCTGAGCTCACCCTTGGCCGGCGAGGCGCAGGCGTCAGTGAAGGTCAGGCAGGTACCCTCTTCCGGATTGGTGATCGTCGAAACGAAGTCCGGCTGGTCGTAGGCATAGAGCTTGCGGTACTCGCCGCCAACGGCAACGCCGACCGCACCGGCGGGAAGCTCGAACAGGTCGCCGGTCAGGTTGAACTGTGCGGTTTTCAGCGACGTGTACGAATGTCCGCGCACGGTGACTGCAAGCTGATCGAGTGCCGCGCGACCGATTGCACCGGCCGGCGTCGACGGGTCGAGGTTGAAGATATTGATCGGCGTGCAGTTGGCAATGATATTGCCCGGGGTGCCGCAGTAGGCGACGCCGTCCTGGATGAACGACGGGCCGAGGGCCGGAGCGAGACCCGGCAGATAGTAGTAGCCGGTATTCGCCGTATCCTGCGAGGTGCGTGCCCATGTAATGCCCGCATCCCACTGCCAGGTGTCGCCGAAACCACCGCGCAAGCCGGCATTGATCTGGTCGGCCTGGGTTTCGAACATGCCTTCGCGGTTGCCGCCGGTAACGTCGCGCAGGCCGCCGCTGGTGATGTCGACACCGAAGGGGTTGTACACGCTCTGGCCAGAAATCGGACCGCCAAGCTGGGAGAGGATCAGCGGCAGCGGCGCGATGATGTAGCGCGAGCGCGTCTTGTTCGAGAACGCCTCGACATAGGCCTCGACGTTGTCGGTGATGCGGTAGTTGCCGGTCACGAACAGGCCGCCGCGTTCCTGCGGGGTCAGCTCAAGGTTGTACGGCGAGTAGTCGTAGGTGTCGTTGTTCGCACCACCACCGACGTAGCAGCGGTAATCCGACGCCGATGCGCCGTAGGAGCCGTTGATCGGCACCACGCTGACGGTGGCGCTGGTACCCGGACAGTTGATGCCATTGGCGACGGCCGTTGCGCGCGGGATGACGAAGCGGCCGCCCGGGATCGAGCCTGAGCCGAGCACGTAGATCGTGCCGAAATAGTTGTACAGCGGCGGCGATGAGAAATCGCGATCGCCCGCCCAGACCGGTTCGGTCTTGTTGTAGTTTGCACCAACGATGATGCCGCCACGGTCAGTGGTGTGACCGATGGTCATCGTGAAGCCCTTGCGTTCGCCGTCGTCGCGATCGGAGATGCCGTAGTCGACGGCGGCCTCGATGCCGTGATAGTCCTTGCGCAGGACGAAGTTGACCACACCGCCAACCGCATCGGAGCCGTAGATCGCCGAAGCGCCATCCTTGAGGATGTCGATGCGTTCGATCAGATTGAGCGGAATCGAGTTGACATCGGCATAGGCCAGGCGACGGCCGTTGACGAGGAGCAGGGTGCGCTGCGAACCAAGGCCGCGCAGGGAAATGGTCGAAGCGCCGTCACCACCACCGTTGTTGACCGACGGGTTGGTCGCCGCGCCGGCGATCGACGGGGATTCCTGGATGAGGTCGCCAACTGTGAGCTTGCCGCTCTTTTCGATGTCGGCCTTCTCGATACTGAACACCGGGCTGGCGCTCTCGATGTCCACGCGACGGATGCGCGAGCCAGTGACGACAATGGTCTCCAGCTTGTCTGTGCCTGACTCCCCGCCCTGCGCAAAAACCGGGAGGGAAGTCAGACCCACGGCGGCCGTGGCACCGGCGTACAACGAGAGCCTCACGGCCTTCAGCAATTCATTGTTCTTCATACTCATCAACGCTCTCCAACGTTCGAGTTTGGTTCTCGGGGACCACGCGCAGCGCGGCCAAGGGGGGGGGGCGGCATCACTGCCTGCGTTCTCGCTGATCCTTGTTCAGTCTTGACGGGTCTTCGAATGTCCGGCCGATACTAACAACTTTCTCACAGCGGAGGGAGCACCGAACCTTGGGGGTGCCGTGATCAATCCCGCAATGGCGTCATGGGATTCATCAGAACATCCTCAGGGCGCGCTTGTGCCGCTGCACAACACGCGACGTTACGATCGCGGCCTGCTCCCAAGCAGCAGCGACGCGCCATCGGACTGCGCCGAACAGATCGAGACGGCATGGCGACACAGCGGGAGAAAAGCTGCAGTGACGGCCGTGCGACACGGAGCAGGAGGCCTTACAAGTCCTGGCGGTATTGCACGTAAGGCATGCGTGCCTGATTCGAATCGGCTTCGCGTGCATTGCCGTGATCGAGCGGCAACGACCACAGGTTCTGTGCGCCGACGCTGAGTTCGGCACGCCACGGTGTGCGCCAGGAGACGCCCAGATCGATGCCGCTCCAGCGACGCGCGCCGGCAATGGCTGGATCATCGGCGCTGATGACGTGACCGACGATGCTGCCGCGGATCGAACCCGCGGCAACGCCCAGCCCGAGACTCATCTGGTTCAACTCGATGCCGCCCCCCGGCACGCCGTACCAAAGCGGCACGGCGTCGGCGCGACCGACTCCGGCGGTGAGGTCGAGGCGCGGGCCCTGCGCGAGACGCCAACTGCCGCGCGCCGACAGCATCAGCGATGAATCGAGGCGCCAGGGCATGCCGCCATCCAGGGTCAGCAAAGCCATCCTCGCAGCCAGCGGATCGGTCGCAGCCATGACGGCCGACGGCTCACCGGTTTCCAGCCACGAAAGGCCGAAGGAAAAATCGACCGGGCTCGCACCAGAAGAGGTCCAGCCGGCACCGAGCGAGGCCCCGAGCGCCTGCGTGGACGGCTGCGACGACGACCACAGACATTCGGCAGCCGAGCAGTCGAGCAGTCGAGCCAGAGGCGACGACAGGACAGGGGTAACGCCGATCAGGAGGTCGGTACGCAGGCCATGGCCGGGATTCCAGCGCAATCCGGTCGAGAACAGGGCCGTCGCGTCGATGATGCGCAAATCCGACAGGCCGCCGAATGCAGGTGCCGGCGGCAACGCCGGCGCACCCGAATGCGGCGCGAGGCTGGCGATGGCCAGCAGGCGCCCGTCATCGCTGGCCCACAACGGCACGACCTGGGACGAACTGCCGGGGGCGCTCGATGTCCCCGGTGCGATCAGTCCCTCGAATGAAACTGGATGCTCTTCGTTCGCGAGCACGGGCAACGGCGCCTGCGCTGCGGCGAGCAGCGGGCTGAAGCAGGCGAGCGTGGCGGCGAAGCGAACGAACACGGTATCTGGATTCCCATCCTGCAGCGGTGCTGTGACTGGCGTTGCCGGAGCGAGTTCCCGCCCCATCGCAAAGACACCTGGGCCGGGATCATACGCGCATCCGCGAGCGGCCGACAACGAAATGCTCACATTCCCGGCGAACCTGATCCGGCTTGTCACGCATGCCGCCCCCGCAGCCTGTTTCGGGACGCCCCTCATCGATCCCCTTGCTGAAGGGGCTCTCCTATTGAGGCCTGGCCGGAGCCGGGGCAACGGAGTCGGCGAAGACCAGCCCGAGATCGACACGGTCGAGCCTGTACTGACGATTGCAGAATTCGCAGGTGATGCCCATGGCACCGTCCGCGTCGAGCGCCGCCTCACATTCCACGCGACCGAGCGCACGCAGCATGGCGGACACGCGCTCAGTCGAACAACTGCAAGCGAATCGCAACGGCCGGCCGGGTTCGAGGCGCACCTGCTCCTCGTGGAACAGGCGAAACAACAGGGTCTCCACTGGCAAATGAAGGAGTTCGTCCGTACCAAGCGTGGCCAGCAGATGGCCGACGCGATCCCAGGCATCGGCATCACCCAGCGCCGTGCTGCCGCCTTCACCGGCCAACGGCTGCAGGATCATGCCGGCACAGCGTCCGCCATGCTGGGCCAGCACGATCCGGGTCGGCAACTGCTCGGACTGGGCGAAATAGCCCTCCAGCGCGCCCGCGAGCCCGGAAGTCTCAACCGCCACGAGACCCTGGTAGCGGGTCGCGGTGCGCGAATTCTCGATCGTGATGGCCAACTGCGCCGACGGCTGGCGAATGTCGATTGCGGTGGCAGGTACCTCGCCTTCCCAGCGCACGATGCCGCGCAGGCCGCCGTCGTCGCTGCATTCGGCGAACAGCAGACGCGGCACGCCCCCGCTGCGCAACTGGATCGACAGGCTGCCCTCGAACTTGATCAGGCCGGACAACAGGGCGCTGGCGGCCAAGGTCTCGCCAAGCAGGCGGGCGATCGATGGCGGATAGTCGGCTTGCCCCAACAGTTCGGACCAGGCCGATTCCAGCCGCACCAAGCCGCCGCGCACGCCGGCGCGCTCGAGTCGGAAGCGATGCAGGGCGTCGTCAGCCTGGCTCATCGGAAGGATCCATGCATGGGAGTGCGTCAGATGGTGGCTGCGCAACGGTCGCGCAAGTCCTGCGCCGCCTCCCGGAGGAGGTCGGCCGACACCCACACGGACGGGTTTGGGCTGTAACATCCGGCGGCCATCGATCCATCGGTGGCCTGGACACCCCGGCAGGACGCCCACCCGACGGACGCCCATCGTGCGCCGCTCCCCGGAGTCGAAACTTTGAATATGTCCTTCTTGCACCGCAAGGCGCTCGTTGCCGCCCTCGCCTCGATCCTCGCCCAGACCAGCGCCGCATCCACCGATCCGCGCGTCGTCGTTCCAGCCGAGATCGCCAACCCGCAATCCATCGAGGCCGGCCTGCCGAATCCGAACCTGCTGATGTTCCGCGCGGGCAGCTACGACCCGCTCAGCCAGCGCCTCGACCTCGGCGCAACCGCCAATCCGGTCGCGACGGGCACACGCTATGCGATCGTGCAGTTCCATGCGCACGAACTCGACGCCGGTCGTCGCAAGCTCGAGGCACAGGGCATCGAGTTCGTCGGCTACATCCCGAACAATGCCTACTTCGTGCGCCTGAACGGCCACAGCCTCGATACGGTCAGGGCCAATGTGGCGGTGCGTGCCGCCGAGTTCCATGCGGCCGGACTCAAGATCGATCCGCGCCTGTGGTCCACCCAGCGTGACCAGCTGCAACAGCAGGTTCCCGAAGATGCGGTGCGCGGCGACGAACTGCTCGACATCGTCGACATCCGCGCCTTCGCCGGCGAATCCTCGATGGCCATTGCAGCGACACTCGAGAAGCTCGTCCCGGACGTTCGCATCATCCAGCGCAGCGTGCGTGCCAATGCTTTGCCTTACGTTCACGCCGGCGTATCCCGCGGCCGACTCGACGCGCTGCTTGGCGCGGCGAGTTCCATCGATGGCGTAGCCTCGATCGAGCCTTGGGTGCCGACGGAGACCGCTAACGCCGGTGGTGTCGGCGCACTCCAGGGCAACGCGACCACGGCCTGCAGCGGCAACGGCGCGGTCTGCGGTCCTGCCCCGCTGTGGGCGCAGGGGATCATCGGCACCGGCCAGATCGTTGCGGTCGCCGACTCCGGCACGACGCCCTGGGCCGCCTGGTTCACCACCCTCGACAAAGGCAGCGGCGCGCTGACGGAGATCACCCTCGCCGACAACCCGCCACCGGACCTGCCAGCGACAGGCAATCTCTATCCGGACCGCAAGATCGTCGCCTACTGGCGACAGCCGGGAAATAACGTCGATTACGACTACACCTCGGGTCACGGCACGCACACCTCGGGCACGGTTCTAGGCGATGCCGCCGGCACATTCGGCGCAAACACCTACGTCGCCTCGACACCGACACTGCCGAACCACGAGAGCGCAGATGGCATGGCCCCGAATGCGCAGCTCATCATGCAGGACATCGGCGGCACCAGTGCATCGGCGGTCTACGTCACCGACTTCGCCGGTACCCTGGAGCAGGCCTATGCCGGTGGTGCGCGCGTGCACAACAACAGCTGGGGCGGGGCGACCGCCGGCGTCTACAGCGGCAACGACGTCAATGCCGATCGCGTGACATGGAGCAACGAAGACCTGCTGGTTGTCGTCTCGGCCGGCAACGACCGACCCGGCGCGACCCAGACCGGTTCACCGAGCAACGCCAAGAACGTGCTTTCGGTGGCCGCGCTCGGCCATGCCGGCGCAACCAATGTTCCAACCTACTCGAATCGTGGACCGGCAGCCGACGGACGCATCAAGCCTGACATTGCCGCGCCGGGAACGAGCGTGGTTTCAGCAGCACGCACCACGGCGTTCAGCGCCGTGCCGACGCAGCCGAACACGGCGACCTTCACCGGCACCTCGATGGCCGCACCGACCCTGAGCGGCAATGCCGCGCTGGTCCGCCAGTATTTCGCCGACGGTTTCTATCCACGCGGCGAGCGTACCGCTGACGACAGCTATGACCCGAGCGGCATGGTCATGAAGGCGGTGCTGATCAATGGCACGAATCCTCTCGGCGCGCCGAACTGGCCGAATGCCGACAGCGGCTGGGGTCGGGCGTGGCTCGACGGCAACCTGTGGTTCAAGAGCACACTGGGCGGGGGCGACGACAGCCGCCGTCTGCGCGTGTTCGAGCGCACACAGGCAAGCGGTCTGGTGACCGGCGAGGCTCACGAGTACGCGCTCGGCAGCGTCGCTGCTGGCAGCGAACTGCGGGTAACGCTGGCCTGGTTCGACCCTGAGGCCAGCGCGGGTACCGCGGTCGCCCTGATCAACAACCTCGACCTCGAGGTCGTCGCTCCCGGCAACATCGTCTACAAGGGCAATGTGTTCACCTCCGGCGTGTCCTCGGCTGGCGGCACGGCCGATGCGCGCAACACCGTCGAGCAGGTGCGCCTGATCGCACCGACCGCCGGTGGCTACACCTTGCGGGTCAAGGCGCTCGCGGTTCCGGGCAATGGCCGTGCCGGTACCGACCGGCAAGGCTATGCGCTGGTCGCTTCCGGCAACTTCGGCCTGCCCGACCCGACTCCGCTCGCCGCACCGACCACACTGGTCGCCGCATCGAACGACAGCAACGGTGTCGCCATCGGTTTTGCCGGCAGCGCAGCGCAGGGCTTCCAGCTCTATCGCGCGAACGGCACCTGCGCCAGCGCAGATGCCGGCGACTTCCGCCTCGTCGCCACTGGCGCAGCCTCGCCGCTCGTCGACACCCTGACCCAGGGTGGCTTCAGCTACGCCTACAAGGTCCGTGGCGTCGCCAATGACGTCGAAGGCCTGGTTTCAGCCTGTTTCGACGTCGTTTCCGCCGACGACTGCACGCTGCTGCCGTCGATCGCCGGCAGCGCGTTCATCGGCGAAGGTGCGAATGCCAGTTGCAGCGTGAGCCTCGGCTGGCAGGCGGTAACCCCAGCCTGCCCCGCATCCGCTGCCGCGACCTACTCGATCGAGCGTGCGACCAACCCGTTCTTCAGCAGTCCGAGCGTGATCGCCACCGGCGTGGTCGGCACCAGCTTCGTGGATACCGACGTCGTCAATGGACGCGCGTATTTCTACCGGCTCACCGCGACCGACACCTACGGCAATTCGTCCACGCCGTCGCCGGTCATCAATGTGACCACCAGCGGTGCCGCAGGCCCGGATCCCTCGATGTTCTTCGACAACGTCGAGAACACGGCCTACCTCACGTTCGAGCCGGGCTGGGGGATCAGCAACCAGTTCGCATCCAATGGCAGCCACAGCTACCACACGGGCGGCGCGGCGCCGAACCACGACAACATGCAGTGCACGAGCATCGAGACGCCGGAGCTGACCGTTCCGGCCAACGGCGAACTCACGTTCATGGCCCGCTACAACCTCGAATACCAGTGGGACGGCGTGGTCACCGAGATCTCCACCGACGGCGGCGCCACCTGGGCCGACCTGCCCCCGGATGGCGACTACCCGACCGTGTTCAACACCGGCTCGACGGGCATCATCAATGCCTGCGGCTTCGCCAACGGCAAGGGCATCTACAGCGGCGTGACGACGGCCGCTTCCAACGGTGACCCGAACAACGGCTCCGCCACACCGGTGTTCAAGCCCTTCTCCGCCGGCCTCGCTGCCTATGTCGGCCAGAACGTGAAGATCCGCTGGCGCCTTTCGTCCGACCCCGGTCTGAACTATTCGGGCTTCTTCCTCGACGAGGTACGTATCGGCGATTCGTCGATCCTGTTCCGCAACGGTTTCGACTTCGATCAATACATGTGCCAGTGATCCGCATGCGGTGACTCCCGGGCGCCGGTGCGGATGTGCCGGCGCCCGCTTTTTTTCGAGGAACGACTCCTGCGCGCCACGACCAACCGCCCGTTCCGGCGCCGCCTGCTGCGCTGGCTGCTGCTGGCAGCATTCGGCTGGCTCGCGGCCAGCGTGCTGCTGGTCCTGATCCTGCGGTTCGTGCCGCCGCCGACCTCGGCCTTCATGCTCGGGCGGACGCTCGAGGCGATGCTGGCCGGCGAGCGCGACTTTCGCCTGCACTACCGCTGGACGCCGATCGAGCACATGTCCGTCGAACTGCCGATCGCGATGGTTGCCGCCGAGGACCAGAAGTTTCCGCACCACCGCGGTTTCGACATCGACGCCATCCAGGCAGCCATGGCCGAAGCCGGCGAAGGCGAACGCCTGCGCGGCGCGAGCACGATCAGCCAGCAGGTCGCCAAGAACCTGTTCCTGTGGAGTGGACGCAGCTTCGTACGCAAGGGACTCGAAGCGTATTTCACCGTCCTCATCGAAGTGCTGTGGCCGAAGCGGCGCATCCTCGAGGTCTATCTCAACATCGCCGAGTTCGGCGACGGCGTCTACGGCGTCGGCGCCGCCGGCGAGCGATATTTCAAGCGCGGACCCGAAGCGCTCGACGCGCGCCAGGCCGCCCTGCTGGCTGCGGTACTGCCGAATCCACGCCGGCTGCGCGTGGACGCTCCCTCGGCCCATGTCGAGCGCCGCGCCGCGTGGGTCCAGCGTCAGGTCCGCCAGCTCGGCGGCCCGGCCTATCTCGCCCTCCCGTAGGAGCCCCTTCAGCGGCTCCTACCGGGCATCCCGCGATGCAAGGCCATCCGCATCGGTTAGCATCCCGCCACCACCACCAATCCGATCGTCATGCAGCACCTGACCGTCGTCGTCCCTGCCTACAACGAGAGCGAAAGCCTGCATGCGTTCCATGCGCGACTCGCCACGGTATTCGATCGCCTCGATCTCTCCTGTTCGGTGCTGTACGTCGACGACGGCAGCCGCGACGATACCTGGCCGATCATGTGTGAGCTCGCCGCTGCCGATCCGCGCGTTGCGACCCTGCGCCTGTCGCGCAACTTCGGCAAGGAGCTGGCGCTGACCGCAGGCCTCGACCATGCCGACGCCGATGCCGTGGTGATCATCGATGCCGACCTGCAGGATCCGCCCGAACTGATCACCGAGTTCGTGCGGCACTGGCGGGAGGGTTTCGACGTGGTCTACGGCACGCGCGCCTCGCGTGCCGGCGAGACGCACCTCAAGAAATTGACCGCAACCGCGTTCTACAAGGTCATGGGTCGCCTCAGCGATACCCCGGTTCCGCGCGATACCGGTGACTTCCGCCTGCTGTCGAAGCGCGCGCTCGACGCGTTGAAGCAGGTGCGCGAGCGCCAGCGTTTCATGAAGGGCCTGTTCGCCTGGGTCGGTTACCGCCAGAAGGCCGTCGTCTATGCGCGCGACCCGCGCTTCGCCGGCACCACGAAGTGGAATTACTGGAGGCTGTGGAACTTCGCCATCGAGGGGATCACCTCGTTCTCCGGTGCGCCGCTCAAGCTGGCCACCTACCTCGGCCTGGGTGTCGCCGCGTTCGCCTTCGTGTTCGGGTTGTGGATCGCCATCAAGGCCCTGCTGTTCGGAGACGCGGTACAAGGCTATCCGACCATCATGGTGACGATGCTGTTCCTCGGCGGCGTACAGCTCATTGCGCTGGGCGTGATCGGCGAGTACCTCGGCCGGCTCTACCTCGAAGCGAAGCAGCGCCCCCTTTACCTCGTCGATGAGTACCGGCCACCGCGGTAGGAGTCCCTTCAGGGGCAATGCTTTTCCAATGTGCCGGGTAACGAAAGCATCGCCCCTGAAGGGGCTCCCACGGAGATACCCGACCTTGTAGGCGGAGCGTTTCCTACTACACTCACCCCTTCGGCATCGCCTGCCGGTGCCGCCCAGTCGTGGAGGTCGCCATGCGCCAGGTCAAGCATCTACTCGCCGACAAGGGTTCCGTCGTCCACTCGGTGTCGCCGGCGGCGCCAGTCATCGATGCCATCCGCATGATGGCGGAGCACCACGTCGGCGCCTTGATCGTCATGGATGGCCAGCGCCTCGCCGGCATCGTTTCCGAACGCGACTACGCACGCAAGGTCGTGCTCAAGGGACGCTCGTCGTCGGCCACGCCGATCGCAGAAATCATGACCACCGAGGTCGTCACGGTGAGTCCGGAGGACAGCGTCGACCACTGCATGCGCCTGTGCACCGAGCGTCGCGTGCGTCACCTGCCGGTGGTCGATGCGGACCGTGTGGGCGGTGTTCTGTCGATCGGCGACCTGGTCAAGGCGGTCATCAGCGAACAGACCGAGCAGATCGAACAACTGCAGCGCTACATCGCCGGTTGAGCCGGCGCATCGGGCTGGTTCTCGGGTCGCGCCGCGTCGAAGGCGGCGAGCCCCAGGCACTGCTGGTCGATGCGCTCGATGATCGGGAACTCACTCATGTCGACGCCGAAGCGGCGCGCGTTGTAGACCTGCGGCACGAGGCAGACGTCGGCCAGCGTCGGCACATCACCATCGCAGTAGAGACCGGTGGAGGCGCTTTCCGACAGCAGCGCCTCGACGGCGCGGAAACCCTCGACGATCCAATGCCGCGTCCAGCGGTCACGCTCGACCTGCGGCGTGGCGAATTCGCGTTCGAGGAACTGCATCACGCGCAGATTGTTGAGCGGATGGATGTCACAGGCGACGACCTGCGCGATCGCCCGCACCCGGGCACGGTCACGCGCCGTCGACGGCAACAGGCTCATGGTGCCAGCATGAACCTCGTCGAGGTACTCGATGATCGCCAGCGACTGGCGGAACACGCGCGCACCGTCGAGCAGGGTCGGCACGAACCGCTGCGGATTGACCTCGCGGTATTCCAGGGCGTGCTGCTCGCCGCCATTGGCGACCAGATGCACCGGAATGATCTCGTACGCCAGTTGCTTGAGATTGAGCGCAATGCGCACGCGCCAGGCCGCACTCGAACGCCAGTAGCTGTAGAGCTTCAACGACGTTGCCATTCCCCCTCCCCCATCGCGTTCGCGCGGGGTTCAACCCGGCGTGTACGCGTTGATGATCTGGTCGATCGCACCGAAGATTGAGCGGCCGCACGCATCGGTCACATCAATGCGCACGCGGTCACCGAAGCGCAGGAACGGCGTCGAGGGCTTGCCATCGCGCAGCGTTTCCACGGTCCGCTGCTCGGCCAGGCACGAAGCCCCCTTGGTCGTATCCTCGTTGGCGATCGTACCTGATCCGACGATCGTGCCGGCAGTCAGGGGGCGGGTTTTCGCAGCATGGGCGATCAGCTCGGCGAAACTGAACTGCATGTCGACACCGGCCTCGGCCTCGCCGAACCATCGGTCATTGATCCAGGTGCGCATCGGCAGGTGCAGCTTGGCCTCGCGCCAGGCCTCGCCGAGTTCGTCCGGTGTGACCAGGACCGGCGACAGGGCGGAACGTGGCTTGGACTGCAGGAAGCCGAAGCCCTTGGCCAGCTCGGCAGGGATCAGGCCACGCAGCGACACGTCGTTGACCAGCCCGACGAGTTGGATGTGCCCGGCTGCGCGCGCGGCATCGCTGCCCATCGGCACGTCGTCGGTGACGACGACGACCTCGGCCTCGAGATCGATGCCCCAGTCCTCGCTGGCGGCCAGGATTGGATCGCGTGGCCCGAGGAAGCCGGCGCTGGTCGCCTGGTACATCAACGGATCGACGTAGAAGCTCTCCGGCACCTCGGCACCCCGGGCGCGGCGCACCCGCTCGACGTGCGGCAGGTAGGCGCTGCCGTCGACGAATTCGTAGGCGCGCGGCAGCGGTGCGGCGAGCGCAGCCATGTCGAGCGCGAACGCGCCATCGGCCTTGCCGGCGTTCAGCGTTTCCGACAGCGCGTTCAAGCGCGGCGCGGTGTTCGACCAGTCGTCGAGCGCTGCCTGCAGCGTCGGCGCGATGCCGCCCGCGCGCACGGCGCGGGCAAGGTCACGGCTGACCACGATGAGCGTGCCGTCACGGCCGCCCTCCTTCAAGGAACCGAGTTTCATGCCATGCAGTCTCCGCCTGGGATCGGTACATGATCGCGGATCAGGGCACCGCGATGCACGCAGGGAATGGGCGCCCGTCTCAGGGCGCGCTGAAATGCTTGCGCAATCCCTGCCAGCAGGCCTGGTAGTCACGCTGCCGGTGCGCGGCATCGAGGGCCTGGGCAGTCGGCCGGATAACCGCGCGCGTCTCGAACATGAAAGCCATCGTGTCGGTGATGAAATCAGGTTTGGACAGGTCTGCGCTGGACGCCTTCTCGAACGTCGCCGCGTCGGGACCATGACCGGTAAAGCTGTTGTGCAGCGAACTGCCGCCCGGCACGAAGCCGCCGGCCTTGGCGTCGTAGGCGCCATGCACCAGCCCCATGAATTCACTGGCCACGTTGCGATGGAACCACGGCGGACGGAACGTGTCCTGCATGGCCAGGATGCGCGGCGGGAAGATCACGAAATCAAGGTTGCTGACACCCGCGCTGTCGCTCGGTGAATGCAGGACGAGGAAGATCGACGGATCAGGATGGTCGAAACTGATCGAACCGATCGTGTTGTGCCGGCGCAGGTCGTAACGGTACGGCGCGTAATTGCCGTGCCAGGCGACCACATCGCACGGAGAATGGCCGATGTCCGCACGCCACAGGTGCCCCTGGAACTTGGTGACGAGCTCGAAATCGCCTTCGACATCTTCGTAGGCGGCGACGGGTGTCTCGAAATCGCGCGGATTGGCAAGGCCGTTGCTGCCGATCGGGCCGAGATCGGGCAGCTTGAGCAAGGCGCCGAAGTTCTCGCAAACGTAGCCGCGTGCGACACCATCGGGCAAGGACACGCGGAAGCGGATGCCGCGCGGGACCACGGCGATCTGCTGCGGCTCGATCTCGATCACGCCGAACTCGGTCTCGAGGCGCAGACGGCCGTGCTGCGGAACGATCAGCAACTCGCCGTCGGCATCGTTGAACCAGCGGCCGTGCATGTCGCGGTTGGCCACGTACAGATGGATGCCGACGCCGGACTGTGCAAGCGGACCGCCGTTGCCGGCCATCGTGTAGAGGCCTTCGATGAAGTCGGTCGGCGCGCTCGGCAACGCCAGCGGATCCCAACGCAATTGTTCGGGCGTGACCGGCCCATTGCCGAAATCATTGTGGAAGGCCGGTTGCGCAAACGGCGCGAACGCACCGTGCATCGCTGCCGGACGGATCCGGTAGAGCCAACTGCGTCGGTTGGCATGGCGCGGCGCGGTGAACGCCGTGCCCGAGAGCTGCTCGGCGTATAGCCCGTGCGCCACGCGCTGCGGCGAGTTGCGCCCGATCGGCAAGCTGCCGGCCAGCGCCTCGGTGGCTAACTCATTGGCGAAACCTGTCTGGTATTGCGGATGCATGCGGGTCACCATTGCGCGCGTGCCGGGTGGGTATTCATCTTGCAGGAAACGCCTTCAGGCGTGATGCTCTTCGGAGACCCATTGCCCTGTAGGAAACGCCTTCAGGCGTGATGCTTTTTCTTTGGGGCGTTGTACAGAAGGAGCATCGCGGCTGAAGCCGCTTCCTACTACAGCACGCCGCGGCGCATCTGGTCGCGCTCGATGCTCTCGAACAGCGCCTGGAAATTGCCCTCGCCGAAACCCTCGTTGCCCTTGCGCTGGATGATCTCGAAGAAGATCGGTCCAAGTGCGTTCTGGGTGAAGATCTGCAGCAGTTTGCGTTGCTTGGTCTCCGGATCGGCATCGATCAGGATCCTGTTCTTTGCCAGGCGCGGCACGTCCTCGCCGTGGTTCGGAATGCGCTCGTCGATGACGTCGAAGTAGGTGTCCGGCGTATCAAGGAATTCGATGCCGGCATCACGCATGCGTTCGACCGTGGTGTAGATATCGTCTGTGAAACAGGCGATGTGCTGGATGCCCTCGCCCTTGTACTGGTCGAGGTATTCGTTGATCTGGCTTTTCGGGTCGCTCGATTCGTTGAGCGGGATGCGCACCATGCCGTCGGGCGCGGTCATTGCCTTCGACAGCAGGCCGGTCTTGGCGCCCTTGATGTCGAAGTAGCGGATCTCGCGGAAGTTGAACAGGCGCTCGTAGTAGTCCGCCCACTTCGCCATGTTGCCGTGGTAGAGGTTGTGGGTCAGGTGGTCGATGAAGGTCAGGCCGAAACCCTTTGGCAGCAGGTCGACGCCTGGCAGGTATTCGTAGTCGGGATCGTGGATCGTGCCCTTGTCGTCGTAGCGGTCGACGATGTAGAGCATGCAGCCGCCGATGCCCTTGATGACCGGCGCGGCTGCGGCCTTGCTCAGTTCGTCGCGCGTGTCGAAGGATTCCGCGCCGTTCTTCAGAGCCTGCACGCGCACCCATTCGGCGAGCTTGTTGACGCGGATCGCGAAACCGCAGGCGCTCGGGCCATGCTCGGCGGCGAAGCGTGCGGCGAAGGAATCGGGATCCTCGTTGATGAGGAAAGTGCAGTCACCCTGGCGATACGTGCTGATCGGGCGTGTCCTGTGGCGCGCAACCTGCACGAAGCCAAGCTTGCGGAAGTAGTCGTGCAGGTGTTGCGCCTGGCCCTGCGGCGCGGCGAATTCGACAAACTCGAAACCATCGATACCCATCGGGTTGTCGAACGTCGTAACCTCGACACCGGTCTTCGTCGCGGGCTGGGCATTCATGGGGCGGCTCCTCGGCTGGCTCGATGCGCACGCGCTGCGCAAACGTCCTTTATAGTTTCAATTGAAACCACAATCAAGAGTGTCCCGATGGCCGGTCACGCCCTGCTCGAACTGGAAACCTTCCTGCCCTACCGCCTCAGCGTGCTCTCCAACACCCTGAGCCAGGCGATCGCGCGCGTCTACGACAAACGCTTCGGTCTGTCGGTCACCGAGTGGCGTGCGATGGCCGTGCTCGGCCACCGTGCCGACCTGTCGGGCCGCGAGGTCGCCGAGCGCACGGCGATGGACAAGGTTGCAGTGAGCCGCGCGATCGCGCGCCTGCTTTCCAAGGGCCTCGTCGAGCGCGGCACGGCCGCCAACGACAAGCGCCGTTCGGTGCTGCGCCTGTCGGAGGAAGGCTGGAAGATCTACGACCAGGTCGCGCCGCTCGCGCTCGAACACGAGCAGCGCCTGCTCTCGCATCTCAGCATGGAAGAACGCGAATGGCTCGCGCGCATCCTCGATACGCTGTGGAAGGCTGAGTTGGTCGAGTCGAAGCGCTGAGGTTCAACCGCCGCAGCGGCGGTAGTCGAACGGGATGGTCGTGGTCGTGCCGTCGCGGCCCGTATCTGTGAACTCGGCCGATAGCCGTCGCGACTGAAGCCGTTCACTGGATCAAGCCCTCGTGGGGCTACAGCCGCGGTCGGCACGATCCGGGGAAACCTTGGGATGTTCCGATCAATCCCACTGCGGCGTCACCGTCCTGTGCGAGCGCAGGTCAAGGCGCGACGGCGAAGCCGGACTGGCCGTCTGTCGGGCCGGCGCAACTCCGGGCTGCGCCCGCACAGGACGGCCCCGAGCTATTGATATCCGATGACGGGATTGATCAGAGCATCCCTTGGTCCGAATCCCGCGCGCAGGCCGTCCATGGCCTGCACGGGCTGGCGTCATCGAGGACTCATTTGACGCCGTGCATGAGCTTCTGGATCAGTGGCGCGATCAGGAACAGGAACACACCCGAACCCACCAGCACCCAGAAGCCAAAGGTGTAGCCCGACAGTGCCGACTCCACGCTCATGCCGCCCTCGCCGCTGACGTGGCTGGCGAAGATGCCCGAGAGGTTGTTGCCGATGGCGGTGGACAGGAACCAGCCGCCCATGCCGAAGCCGACCAGGCGTACCGGTGCCAGCTTGGTCACCATCGACAGGCCGATCGGCGACAGGCACAGCTCACCGACCGACTGGATCACGTACACCATGAACAGCGTCCAGAACGGGATCTTCAGGCTCTGTGGATCGACCATGCTCGACAGCGCAACCATCAGCAGCAGGAAGGCCAGGCCATTGAAGATGATGCCGAGGCCGAACTTGCGCGGGATGGACGGATTGGCCTTGCCCATCTTGACCCAGATCCAGGCGATGACCGGGGCGAGGGTGATGATCGCCAGCGAGTTGACCGACTGGAACCAGCCCACCGGGAAGATCCAGCCGCCGAAGTCGCGGTTGACGATGTTCTGCGCGAGGAAGTTGAACGAGGAGCCGGCCTGCTCGAAGAAGATCCAGAACAGCACGTTGAAGGCGAAGATGATCAGCATGGCGATCGCCATGTCGCGCCGCACCGCGCCATCGCGGAAGCCTTCGCGCAGGATCAGCACGCACAGCGCCACGAACAGTGCGGTCAGCAGCCACTGCAGCTGGCTGGCATCGATGGCGAGCAGGAAGTA
This sequence comes from Dokdonella sp., assembly GCF_019634775.1. NCBI lineage: Bacteria > Pseudomonadati > Pseudomonadota > Gammaproteobacteria > Lysobacterales > Rhodanobacteraceae > Dokdonella > Dokdonella sp. The sequence continues at coordinate 1,971,062 of NZ_JAHCAS010000001.1, read as the reverse complement.
GATCACGGGAATGGAAGCCAGCGTGCCCAGCAGCGTGTACACCACCCTTTGCACGCTTTCGGTACCTTCGGTCGGGCGACCGATGCCCTGCAGCTGCGCGCGCCCGAACCAGAACCAGACCAGACTGACCAGCATGCCGATGCCCGAGGCAATGAACACCACCTTGTACGCCGGCATGTCGGGCGAGCCGCCGAACATGCGCTCGGCCAGCCAGCCGGTGAGGATCGGAGCGATCAGCGCGCCGGCATTGATGCCCATGTAGAACAGGGTGAAGCCGGAATCGCGCCGCTCATCCCCTGGGGCGTACAGCTTGCCGACCATGGTCGAGATGTTCGGCTTGAACAGGCCGTTGCCGGCAATGACCGTGGCCAGGCCCAGCTTGAACACCTGCTCGTTCGGCACGACGATCATGAACAGGCCGGCGGCCATGACGACTGCACCGACCAGGATCGAACGCTGGTAGCCGATCACACGATCAGCCACGTAACCACCGAACAGTGCGGCGGCATAGACGAGGGCGAGATAGGCACCATACAGTCGGCTGGCCGGCGCCTCGCCAGCACTGTCGCCACTGTAGAACTGGGCGACGATGTACAGCGCCAGTGCCCAGCGCATGCCGTAGAACGCAAAGCGTTCCCAGAACTCGGTCATGAACAGCATCCACAGCGGGCGCGGATGCCCCATCACGGTCTTGAAATCGGGTGGCGGCGTTACATCGGGCGCGGCTGCGGATTGGCCACTCATGCGAATCTCCCCTGGTCGAGCGAAGGATGGACCGCGGGAGCATCACCGACGCGGCGGGATGCGTCAATCCACCACGCCCGCTCAGACAGGCGCAGACGGCGACGCGCCGATGACCGTGCGCACCTCCAGCAGCTCCGGGAAGAAGCTGAGATCGAGGGCCTTGCGCAGGAAGGCCACGCCCGAGGATCCGCCGGTGCCGCGCTTGTGGCCGATGATGCGCTCGACCGTCTTCATGTGGCGGAAGCGCCAGAGCTGGAACGACTCCTCGACATCGACGAGCTGCTCGCAGAAGTGGTATTCGGACCAGAACTCGTCGGCGTTTTCGTAGATGCGCTCGAACATCGGCACCAGTTCAGGCACGAACACATGCGGCTGCGACCAGTCGCGCTCGACGCAGTGCGCCGGCACCGCATGCCCGCAACGGGCGAGATGGCGCAGGAACTCGTCATAGAGGCTCGGCGCCTCGAGCACTTCGCGCAAGCCGGCCTGACGTACCGGGTCGTAGGAGAAGACGCGCACCATGTCGGCGTTCTTGTTGCCAAGCATGAACTCGAGCAGGCGGTACTGCCATGACTGGAAACCCGAAGCCGGCCCCAGCACGTGGCGGAACTCCTGGTATTCGGTCGGCGTGAGCGTTTCCAGCACGGCCCACTGTTCGAACAGCTGGCGCTGGATCTGTTTCACGCGGGCAAGGATCTTCAGGCAGGGATCAGTCTGATCGATCGCCAGCAGACCGATCGCCGCGCGCAGCTCGTGCACGATCAGCCTCATCCACAGTTCGGCGACCTGATGCTGGATGATGAACAGCATCTCGTCGTGGTGCTGCGGCTGGCTCAGCGGAAGCTGCGCCGAAAGCAGGGTGTCCAGTTGCAGGTAGCCGCCGTAGGTCAGGCGGTCGCGCAGGTCGGTTTCGATGCCCTGCTCGAGCTCACGTCGGTTTTCCATGCGCCATCGGCCTCGGAGAATTGATTCCGCAACCTACCGGACGCGCGCGGCGACTGCCAGCCCTGTGCTTCCTCAGTTCTCGAAACCGTGCGCGAAGATGCGGTCGGCCGGAATGTCGGTCGGCAATTCATAGGCGCCAACATCGCACTTGCCGCCCTGGTCCGGGCGCGAATGATCCTGGCAGCGTGCGACCTTACGCGGGTCTGTGTACTGGATGAAGTGGCTGATCGAAGCCTCCGAACAGGCATCGACCAGAAAACCGGCCAACGTCGGGCGGTAGTCGTTCGCTGCCGGATTGACGAAATTGCCGGACTGGAGCTGGATGCGGTTGCAGGGACCGTAGGCGTCGAAACTGCCGGAAACCGAGACCGGCTCGGCGAAAGCCGACGCCACCAATTCATGGCTCCACGAACTGTCGTTGATGAGCTGCACAGCCATGGCCGGCGACACCGAACCATCGGATTGCACTTCGACATTGTCGGCAAAGGTCGAAAACCGGATGTCCGAAAAGGAGATCGGGTTGCCGCTCCGGGAGGCATGACTTACCACCCTGCGACCGGTCTGATCGCTGCCGCGCGAGGCAAGCCTGTTTTTGGCAACCACCACGCCTTCCAGAACCAGCATCGCCCCCCATGTATTCAACGCTGGCGAGCCGTAGGCACAGTTTTCCAGGAACATGGTCTGGTAGAAAAAACCGTTCGCGCCATCGAAATACGCACCACCACCATGCCCGTTCGTGCCCGGGCAGCCGTTGCCGGCACGGTTGCCAACGATGCGCGAGCAGTTCTGGTCTGCCGGACAACTGACGACATTGGCATCGGGATAGTCGCGCGCCATGCGCACGAAGGCGTTGGAGTCGGCGTAGATGCCGCCGCCGCTGCTGTTGCCGGCGGTCGCGATGTTGCCCTCCAGGCTCAGCTCACGGGCATCGAGGGTTGCGTGGTTGATCAGCCAGACGCCACCGCCCTGGACGGCCCGGTTGTTGCGTATTTTGGCTCCCGTCGCATTCTGGTACGGCACGGGCTGGCCGACCGCGCCGACCGTGATGGTCGCCTGTTCCACACCGATGCCACCGCCAAATCCGGCGAGATTCCCGACGATGTCGGTCAGGTCCGCGCGGATGCGGATGTTGGCGTGCCTGCCGTAGATGCCTCCGCCCGTGAATTCGGCCCGGTTGTTGGATATGGTCACATTGCGATGCAGTTCCACCGTGGCAGGCGCGGTCGAGCCGGAACCATTGATGTAGATGCCGCCGCCGATGCTAAAGGTGTAGTTGTGATCGACCTGCACGTTCTCCAGAACCACCGAGGCCCGCCCGTAGATGTGGATGCCGCCACCATCGACGGCTTGGCCGTAGCCATCCTGGATGAGCAGATTGCGCAAGGAAACGCTCTGCGGCCCGGCCAGCATGCGGATCCTGAGGACCGGGTTGCTGCCATACGTACCCGCGCTGGCGCCGGCCGACAACACGCTGCGCGCGGTTTGCTGCGCGGCTGCACCGCAGGCGTTCCAGCCACCGCTGATGGAAAGCGAGTGATCCTCGATGCTCAGGTTCTGGTTCAGGAACGTGCCGGTGCGTACGCGGATCTCGTCCGCACCGGGGCCGTTTGCCTGCGCCGCATTGATGGCCGCCTGCAGCGTGGAATGGGTGCAGCCCGCCTCACTGCCGACCCAGAACAACGCCGCGTGGAGCGGGCCGGAAACCAGTGCGGCATGAAACAGCACGAGCGATACGACCCGCGTTCGAACTGCAGGCGTCATGGCGGAAACCCCGGACTGTGATGGAATTGCCGGACATCAACGCAATTTGGCGCAAGAACCTGCAGCGGGGACAAACTGCGTCGGGCTCGACCCGGCCGCATTCCGTGCTGCGCCGATCCTTGCGCCGCCACGCCGGCCTTGGTATCAGACGCAACGATTCGTCGTGGCGCGGGGACATCCCTCGGCGCGGCATCGCGCAATCCGGCACTGGATCCGGGCTCCGCGCGAAGCCTTCGCACCGAACCCCACGCTCCCGCATGGCGGGACGCCACGGTTTTCCCGGCATCAATCCGGGCCTGCCCTTCGGCCGTGCATGCGCGGCCAGCGGCGCCCCAGCGGAGACATCCATGCCCACCGCCGCCACCTTCGAGATCGAATACCTGCAGTTCCTCGACGCCGACGGCGGGCTCGTGCGCAACGACCTGCCGGCCTTCGCCCGCGACACACGCCAGCTGGTCAAGCTCTACCAGGAGATGCTGATGGCGCGAGTGTTCGACGCCAAGGCGATCGCCCTGCAGCGCACCGGCAAGCTGGGCACTTATGCGCCTTGCCTGGGCCACGAGGCGACCTATCTGGCGATCGGCAGCGCGATGCAGGAGGACGACGTGTTCGCGCCGAGCTATCGCGAATACGGCGTGCAGTTCCATCGCGGCGTGAAGCCCCGCGAGTTGCTGCTGTACTGGGGGGGCGACGAGCGTGGCAACGATTTCTCCGGACCTGCGCACGATTTCGCCTGGTGCGTGCCGATCGGCACGCAGTGCCTGCACGCGGCCGGTTCGGCGCTGGCGTTCAAGATCCGCAAGGAGCCGCGTGTCGCCGTGTGCACGATCGGCGACGGCGGTTCGTCGAAGGCCGACTTCAACAGCGCCCTCAACGTGACCGGCGCGATGCAGCTGCCGCTGGTCGCGGTGATCGTCAACAACCAGTGGGCGATCTCGGTGCCGCGCAACGCACAGACCGGCGCGAAAACGCTGGCCCAGAAGGGCATCGCCGCCGGCCTCGAATGCCTTCAGGTCGACGGCAACGACCTGATCGCCATGCGCGCGGCCATGGATCATGCGATCAAGCGCGCCCGCCACGGCCACGGCGGCATGTGCATCGAAGCGGTGACCTACCGCCTGTCCGACCACACCACCGCCGACGACGCACGCCGCTACCGCGGCGAGCAGGAGGTCAAGGACGCCTGGGCACGCGAACCGCTCAAGCGCATGAAGGCCTATCTGATGTCCCTCAATGCCTGGACCGAGGACGAGGAAGCCGCGTGGAAGGAACAGTGCACGCGCTATGTCGACGCCGAGGTCAATGCCTATCTCGAAACGAAGACGCAACCGGTCGAGGCGATGTTCGACTACACCTACGCCGAACTGCCACCGGATCTCGTTGCCCAGCGCGAAGAGGCCGTCGCCGCAGAGAAGCGCGCCTGATCGGCGCCCCGCAAAACGGAACCATCATGGCCCAGATCACCCTCATCGAAGCCGTCACCCAAGCACTGGCTTGGGAGATGGCACATGACCCCTCGGTCGTCGTCCTCGGCGAGGACGTCGGCGTCAACGGCGGCGTGTTCCGCGCCACGCTCGGCTTGATCGGGCGCTACGGCGCCGAGCGCGTGATCGACACGCCGCTCGACGAGACGACCATTGCCGGACTCACCGTCGGCCTGGCCGCACAGGGCATGAAGCCAGTCGCCGAAGCGCAGTTCGAGGGCTTCATCTACGCGATGCTCGAACAGATCATTTGCCACGCCGCGCGCTTGCGCAACCGCACGCGCGGACGCATGAGCGTGCCAGCCGTGTGGCGCGCCCCGTGGGGCGGCGGTATCCGTGCGCCAGAGCACCACTCCGAGGCCAACGAGGCGATCTTCACCAACGTGCCGGGCCTGCGCGTGGTTCTGCCGTCGTCGCCCGCACGTGCCTACGGCCTGCTGCTCGCATCGATCCGCGACCCCGACCCGGTGATCTTCTTCGAGCCCAAGCGCATCTACCGCCAGTACAAGGAAGAAGTACCGGATGACGGCGAGGCACTGCCGCTCGACGTGTGTTTCGTGCTGCGCGACGGCAGCGACGTCACCCTCGTCACTTGGGGCGCGCAGGTCAAGGAAACCCTCGAGGCCGCAGACGTACTCGCCGCCGAGGGGATCAGCGCCGAGGTCATCGACGTGGCTACGCTCAAACCGCTCGATTTCGACACGATCCACGAGTCGGTACGCAAGACCGGACGCTGCGTGATCGTGCACGAGGCACCGCGCACCGCCGGATTCGGTGCCGAGATCGCCGCTCGGCTCGCCGAGCAGGCGCTGTACGACCTGGTCGCGCCGGTCGAGCGCGTCACCGGCTACGACACCCACATTCCGCTGTTCCGCCTCGAGATGAAATATCTGCCGAGCGTGGAGCGCATCGCCGCCGCTGCACGACGCACGCTGGCGGTGAGTTGACTGAAGGATCCGAACCGATGAGCGCTACCAAGTCATTCCTGCTGCCCGATCTCGGCGAGGGCCTGCCCGACGCAACCATCGTCGAATGGGCGGTCAAGGTGGGGGACACGATCCGCCTCGACGAGCCGCTGGTGTCGATGGAGACAGCCAAGGCGGTGGTCGAGGTGCCATCACCGTATTCGGGCAAGGTCGTGAAGCTGTTCGGTGCGGCCGGCGACGTGATCGTCACCGGCGCGCCGCTGGTCGAAATCGCGCTCGATCCGAACCTGCCGCAACGCGCCGAGGCGGAGGCCACCGGCCACCACCACGCGCATGCGCCGGCGAAACCAGCCGCGCCGGCTGCCGCCGCCACAAGCATCGAGGCGCGTGCCGATTCGGGCACCGTGGTCGGTGCGATGGAAACCGGCAGCCATGTGCATGCCGAGCAGGCCAGCGACGTCGGCGGCGTGAAGGCCGTGCCGGCGGTGCGCGCGCTGGCGAAGAAGCTCGGCATCGACCTGGGCCGCGTCGCGCCCAGCGGTGCCGGCGGCGTGGTCACGCTGCAGGACGTCAAGCAGGCCGCAGCGAGCGGCAGCGCCCGTCGTGATGTGCCGGCGCCGCTCGCACGCGCGACCGATGCGGCGCCGCCCATGCCGCCCCCTGTGGTGGCGCCGGTGCGTGACACCCGCGAACGCACGCACCTTTCCGCATCCGGTCAGCCCATGCGCACCCAGCCGCCGGGAGTCAGTGCGACTGGTCAGCCCGAACCGCTCAAGGGCGTGCGCCGCAACATGGCGCGTGTCATGGCCGACGCGCATGCCAAGGTCGTGCCGACCACGCTGTGCGACGATGCCGACATCCACGCCTGGCAACCCGGCAACGACATCACCGTGCGCCTGATCCGTGCCCTCGTCGCCGCCTGCAAGGCGGTGCCGGCACTGAACGCCTGGTTCGACGGCGACAACCTCGTGCGCACCCTGCACCCGCACGTCGACATCGGCATCGCCGTCGATACCGACGACGGCCTGTTCGTGCCGGCCCTGCGCAATGCCGACGTACTCGACGCCAACGGTCTGCGCCAGGCGATCAACCGCCTGCGCCAGCAGGTCCTCGAGCGCAGCATCCCGCCCGAGGAACTCAAGGGCTACACGATCTCGCTGTCGAACTTCGGCGTATTCGCCGGTCGCTATGCAACGCCCGTGGTGGTACCGCCGACCGTGGCGATCGTCGCTGCCGGCAAGGGTCGCCACCAGCTGACGCCGGTGATGGGCGGGGTCGAGGCGCACCGGGTGATTCCGCTGTCGTTGACCTTCGATCACCGCGCCGCTACCGGCGGCGAGGCCGCGCGCTTCCTCAAGACCATGCTCGACGACCTCGCCCTGCCGCGGTAGGAGCCCGTTCACGAGCGACCGACACGCTTCCTCAAACCGGCCGCGAATCCCCTACACTTGGGCGCTGGATTGCCCGGGGGTGCGTCGATGAGCAAATTGCTGCGCGTGCTGGAGAAGGTCGGACTCGTCGAGACCGGGGAGCCGGCGGTGGTGGAAACACCTGCCGCGCCGGAGCCGGTGGCGCGACGCGAGCCGCCGGCGCGCAGGGCAGCGCCAACGCCTGCGCCAGAACCTGCGCCGGCGCCTGCCGCCACGGCCGCCGGCCCGGTCGAGCAGCGCCCATTCGAACAGATCTATGCCGCGCAGGGCCTGCCGGCCGCGCCGTTCAGCGCGGAAAAGCTGCTGCGCGTGCTCGAAGGCCTGGCCGCGCTCGATCCCTCGGCGCGCAAGGCGGCGGTCGAGGCGCTCGACGCGGCCGACGAAACCTGGGCCATCGACGATGTCCTGCTCGATGCCGAACACAAGAAGCGCGCTCTCGAGACCGCACGGCGCGAACTCGAACAGCACGCGCGCCATGCGCTCGAGACCGCACGCGAGGCGATCGCCACGCGCGAGGCACGCCAGCAGGAAGCCACCCAGCGGATCCGTCAGCAGATCGCCGACCTCGAAGCCCTGCTCGAGCGCGAGATCACGCGTGCGACCGAGGAGAAGGGCGCGCTCGAGGCCGAGGCCCGCGCGACCAAGGAGGCCTGCCAGCGCGAGATTCTGCGTTATGACCAGGAAGGCATGCGCCTGTCGCGCATCGCCGCGGTCTTCGGTGACGGCCGGGCGAATCCGACCGCGAACCCGTGAACTTCCCATTGCCCGCTTCCAAGGAGCCGACATGGCAAAGCTGACCCCGCTGGCCAAAGGCCTGATCACCCTCGTCGTCATCGGCGGCACCGCTGCCGCAGCCTGGCATCTCGGCCTGCGCGAACTGGTGCAGTCACGGAGTGCCACTCCCGCCACCTCGACCTCCACGCCCACTCCACCATCGACATCTACATCGAGCCGGCCAGCCACGAGCCCGGTCGCAACCACGAAGCCCGGCAACGGCCCGCTCGGCAGCGCCAACAATCCGCTCAAGGTCAGCCTGGTCAGCTTCCACGGCTATGCGCCGGCCCTGCTCGCCAACGGCAAGTCGCTGAAGACCCAAGCCGGCTCGATCTACGACCGTCTCGGCGTCAACGTCGAGTTCCTCATCCAGGACGACATCCCGACGCTGACCACGATCTTCGAATCGAACACCGCGCAATGCGCCTGGCGCACCTCGGACTTCTGGGCGCAGGAGCAGCCGAACCTGCGCAACTCGGGCCACGACGGCCGCGCCATCATCGTCGTCGACAACACGCAGGGCGGTGACGCGATCATCACGCGCGACCCGGCGATCCGCCGCGTCGAGGACCTCGCCGGCCGCACGGTTGCCCTGCTCCAGTTCACGCCCTCCGATGGCATGACCATCGACGCGATCGAAAACTCCAGCATGACCGCGCGCGCGAAGAACTCGGTGCGCTACGTCTACATCAACGCCGAGGAAGGCACCGCCGGCGTGCGCGCCGCCTTCGCGGCCGGCAACGTCGATGCCGCCGCACTGTGGGATCCGGACCTGTCGCTGGCGCTCAAGAACGTGCCCGGCGCGCACGTCGTCTACTCGACCCGCACCGCGACCAACCTGATCTACGACGTCATCGTCTGTGACAGCCGCGTGCTCGACAATCCGGCCAACACGAACACCTTCCAGGCTTTTGTCGCAGGTTGGCTCGAAGGCGTGGAGGTTGCACGCAAGGCACCGGATGACGCGGTCGACGCGCTCGTGCGCACCGAGGAGTTCTTCACCCTGCTCGCCAAGGACCAAGGGCGCGACTTCGTCAAGAGCCTGTTCCAGAACCTCGTCTGGACCGGCCTGGAGGACAATGCGCGTATCCTCGGCCTGGTCGGCGGCACCAACCACTACGAGCGCGTATACCGCCGTTTCGACGGCATCTACCGCCGCGCCGGCGCGCTGGCCAACCCGAACAGCCCGGTCATCGCTCCGCAGGATTCGTTCGACACGCGCTTCGTCAGCAAGTTGCTTGCCAAGAGCCAGGCCGCGCAGCAGGCGGCGGCGCAGCCCGAATATACGTTCAGCGAGCGCGAGCGCGAGCAGATGTCGCAGCAACCGGCCAGCGTGACCAAGCCGGTGACGGTCACCTTCGCCACCGCCTCGGCCGAATTGACCAAACGCGCGCAGAAGACCCTCGACGACGAGATGGTGCCGTTCATCGAGAACAACGGTTCGGCCTACTTCGAGATCTCCGGCAACACCGACTCCACCGGTTCGCGCGAGGTCAACATGCGGCTCTCGCGCGCCCGTGCGCAAGCCGTCGTCGACTACCTGGTCACCCAGTGGGAGTTCGAACGGGCACGCTTCCGCATCGTCGGCAACGGCCCCGACCGGCCGATCTGCAACGAAGCCTCGCCGCAAAGCGAGAACCTGACGCTCGAGGAATGCCGTGCGCTGAACCGCTCGACGCGCGCGGCCGTGCTGGCTCGCTGACGGGCATCGCGATGGCTGCTGCTGACAAGCACTGGAATCCCTACGCGCTGCTGCCGGCACGCACCACGCGCATGCTCGGCGTCGGTGCCGTCGTCACCGTGCTCGTGTTGTGGGCAGTGGTGACCGGGTTCGGCTGGATCGGTCCGAACAAGCTGCCCGCGCCCTGGCAGGTGGCCAAGGCCTTCGCCTATCTCGCCTGGGACGGCGAGAACCAGCGCAGCCTGTTGTGGAATGCCACGCTCTGGTCGGTCGGGCGCGTGCTCGCGGCCGGAGCGCTGGTGATCGCCATCGGCATCCCGGTCGGCGTGCTCATGGGTGCCTCGCCACGCGTGAACGCCACACTGTCGCCACTGGTCGATCCGTTTCGTTCGGCACCCGTGGTCGCCCTGCTGCCGATCATGGTCATGTGGTTCGGCATCGGCGAGTGGATGAAGATCCTGTTTCTCTATGCCGGTTCGGTCGTGTACCTGATCCCGATGGTGCGCGACGCCGTGCGCGCGGTGCCGCAGTCGTACTGGATCGGTGCACGCGACCTCGGCGCCACACCGTGGGAAGCGGTGCGCCACGCCGTGCTGCCGCTGGCCATGCCACGCATCGCCGACGCCGTCATCGTTGCCGTCTCGGTCATGTGGACCTACATCACCGTGGCCGAGTACGTGAATGCGCGCGAGGGGCTCGGCCAACTGATCCAGAACGCACGCCGCTTCTCCGCGATGGACCAGGTGTTCGCCGGCATCATCGTCATCATTGCCTTCGCCCTGCTGACCTACCACTTCATGCGCTGGATCAAGGGCCGCCTGTACCCGTGGGAGACCCGCGTATGACCGCTGCGACGGTGAGCCTCGAACTGCGCGAGATCGTGCAGGAGTACCCGGGTCGCGAGGGTGGCGTACTGCGCGTCATCAACGGCGTGAGCCTGCATTTCGACCGCCCCGGCATCAACATGCTGCTGGGCCCCTCCGGCTGCGGCAAGTCGACCCTGCTCCACATGATGGGTGGCGTGCGCCCGATCGGCGTGAAGACACCGACCGCCGGCGAAGTGCTGATCGACGGAACACCCTGCCATGGCGCGCACGACGACGTGGTCATGGTGTTCCAGCGCTACGCCAACCGGCCCGACCTCGATGTCTGGAACAATGTCGCCTTCCCGTTCCGCCTGGCCCACTGGCGCAAGCGCGTGCCCGAGGCCGAGTGGAAAGCGCGCGTCGACGCAATGATCGATGCGGTCGGCCTCGGCGCGCACCGCCACCACCTGCCCTCGCAACTGTCCGGCGGCCAGAACCAGCGTGTCGCGCTGGCCCGCGCGCTGGTCCTGCGTCCGCGCGTCCTGCTCATGGATGAACCGTTCGGCGCACTCGACGCACAGACCCGTGGCGAGATGCAGACCCTGCTGGTCGAACTGCACGAACGCCACCCGTGCCTGGTCATCTTCGTTACCCATGACGTCACCGAGGCGCTGCTGCTCGGTGACCGCGTGATCGTGCTGTCGACCCAGCCGGCGGTGGTCGCCGACGATTTCTCGATCCTCGAACCGCGTCCGCGTTCGGCGGCCTGGCAACGTTCCAGCGAAGCCGTGCGCATGGAAGAGCGCATCCTCGATCGCCTGCACAGTCGCAGTGGCGGCCCCGGCAGCGTCGTCGTGACGATCTGAGGAGTCGCACCCGGTGAGCGAACATCCGGTCTGGAGCAAGGACGAGGAGGATCAGCCGTCGTACCTCGGCGCGCTGCTGACGAGCCCACTCAACATCCATATCGGCCTCGGCACGCTCGCTGCGGGGGTACTGCTGTCGATCCCGTTCGGCCTGCCGGGCATCGCCCTGCCGCTGCTCGCCTTCGGTGCCGGCGAGGCACTGGCCGCGACCTTCATCGCCACATCCGTCCGCTTCCGCGAGCGCGTCGACCGCGAGTTCCGCACGCGCCGGCGCGATCGTGCGACCGCGCACCTGTACGACCAGATCAGTCGGCGCGTCGTTGCCGACCACCCGCGCTGGAACATCTGGAAGCGCATGCGCGAACGCGTCGCCTCGCTGCGCGAGATCGGCCAGCACAAGCGCAGCCCGCTCGGCGAGCGCGACCTCGAGCGCATCGAGGACAGTGGCCTGGATTTCCTCGGCCTGTGGCTGGCCGAACTGTCGATGCAGGAACGCCGCAACGCGGTCGACGAGGTCGCGATCGAACGACGCATCGCCGACCTCGGCCAGCGCATCGATGCCGGGGCCAGCGACACCAAGAGCCTGCGCAAGGCGCGCGGCGACCTCGAGGAACTGCTGTTGCGCCACCGCCGCCTGGCCAGCCGCCATGCCGCCGCCGAAGCAGCCCTGCTGTCGCTGCCCGACGCGGTCGAGGAGATCTACCACGCGGTCGTCACCGCGCCGGCTTCGGGCGGCGGCGGCACACGCCTGCAGGAAGCCGTCGAACGCCTGCGCCTGGAGGAGGAACTCGAATCCTCCTACGGTGCCGAATTGCGCGAGATCGCCCCGCAGGCCGCATCGCGTATGCTTGCCGGCCAGCGCCATTGAAGGGAACTCCAATGACCGACGTGACCCGCGAGGAACTGCAATGCCTGGTCGATTTCGCCGGGCACGAGGCAATGGTTCGCCAGGCCGTCGGCCATGCGCTCTCTGATCCGCGCCGGCGCGTGCGTTTCCTCGGCCGCTATGCAAGCTGGAACGGCTTCTTCGGCTCGGGCGTGGCCGCCCTGGCCGGCAAGGTCGGCCGGTCGCGCGGCCTGTTCCTCGATCCCGAACAACCCGTGCATGCGCTGGCCGACCGCAGCGTGTACGTGGCCAGCTTCTTTTTCGACGCCGCGCGCGACGAATTCGACGATCACGAAAGCGTGCATCGCGACACCCATCGCTGCCTCGCGCAGTCGACCCTGAGCGGCCTGGTCGACTACGAAGTCACGCGCGGCGCGACCGATCTCGGCGATCCGGCCACGCTCAATGCCCTGCTCGACGACCCGCCGTGGCTGCGCGAGCTGAATGCCAAGGTCGCCGACGGTTACGGCGCGCGCAGCGCCGACGAACTCGCACCGATCTTCTCGGCGATCGGCTACCACCTTGGCTCCGAGCTTCTCGCCGACGCCGAGTTCTCGATCATCGACCAGACCCTGCGCGAGCAGGCCGGCGACCTCGTCGAGCACCTGCTGACCACGCGGGTAGCCATTGCCGGCCAGGAGCACGTCGCCTATCACTGGATCCCGATCCATTCCGGGCATGGCGGCGGTGCCGAGGCCGACCATTTCGAATGGGCCACCCAAGGCGCACGGCTCGCCTTCCGCTTCGTCTCGCCGACGCAGCACGCCGCGCTGCGCCGACAGATGCACGAAGGTTTCGAAGCTTTCGCCCGCGATCATCGCCGCTTCTTCACGCGCGTCAACGCCAGCGACGACTGAGCAAGACGCAAACGTTCATCGAGGACACCTGCATGGCCAGCATCAATTTCTTCGCGCGACTCACCAACCTGTGGAAGGGCTTCGTCTCGTTGTGGATCGCCGACGTCGAGAAGAACCACCCGGAGATCGCCTACGAGAACGCGATCAACGGCATGGTCGCCAAGTACACGCGCCTGAAGACCGCTACCGCGGCGATCATCCGCCGCCGCGAGGACATCGACCAGCGCGTCGACGCGGAAAACCGTGCGCTGGCCCAGGTCAACGCCGATCTCGAGACCGCGCTGGCGACCAACCAGGACGACCTCGCCCTCGTGCTGCTGCAGAAGAAGTCGGCGATCGAGGCGGAACTTGCCGCGATCGGGGTCGAGGCCGAGCAGGCCAAGGTCGATGCCGAGGACGCCAAGAGCGCCCTGCTCTCGGTCAAGACCGAGATTGGCAAGCTCAAGGCCGAACGCGACCGCATGCTCGCCAAGATGCAGAGTGCGCAGGCGCGCATCCAGATCCAGGCCCAACTCGACGGCCTCAGTGTCGAAGCCGACGTACAGGCGCTCGACAAGGTGCGCGACCACATCAAGACGACGATCGCCGAAGCCAACCTCGGCAAGGAGCTGCGCGATTCCGACCTCGACGTGCGCCTCGACAAGCTGCGCCAGTCCAGCGGCACCGTCACCGCACGTGCGCAACTCGATGAATTGAAGCGCCAGCGCGCCGCGCAGGCGCAGGGCGCGAACAAGCAGATGTGAGCACGATGGGCACGCCCACCTCTGCGCCGCTGCCGCGATGGGCGGAGACGATCCGCCGCAAGTACCTTGGCGGCGAGGCCACGGTCTTCGTCCTGTACAACAACGTCTTCGATGAAATCCTGCACGACGGGCGCAACTGGACGCTGGTCGACTTCCTCGTCGAGGTCCTGCTCAAGGACAACAAAGACACGATCCTCGTCTACGATCCATCCAGCGGCGTACGCTACGCCAAGCGCACCGGCGGCAGCGTGGCCGGTGAACCGCTCGGCGCGAACAAGCCGCCCGAGGAGGCACTCGCCGCGATCGAGCAGGAGATCTTGCTGCGCAACAGCGCGGCCCTGATCATCCCTTACGCCGGCAGCGTCGCCCCGCCCGGCGACGAGAGCTTCCTGTCCCTGCCCGACCGCATCGCCGCGATCCGCCTGCACCGCTGGTCGCTCAGCACGCAGCTGGCCGGCAAGGACAACGTGGTGTTCCTGCTGGTCGAATCGCTGCCGGAACTGAATCCACGCCTGATCGCCAACCCACGCGTCGGCGCGGTCGAGATTCCCCTGCCAGACCGCACTGAGCGCGCCGCGGTGATACGTCACGTCGACCCGTCCATCGATGCCGCCCACGTCGAGCGCCTGGCCGAGCACAGTGCCGGCCTGCGCGCCGTGCAACTCGCCCAGTTGTTGACGCCGCGTGGCACGGGTGCGCTCGCCGACAGCGATCGCCTCAGCCTGATCCGCACCCTGCTCGGCGACAGCCCCGATGCCGCCGAACGCGCCGGCAAGCTCGCCGCGATCACGCGCGGCATGGATACCGACGAGATCCGCCACCTCATCAATCCGGCGCATCCGCTGCCGGAAACCGACGCCGGCGATCCGTATGCCGAGGTCATCGAGCTGGTGCACAAGCGCAAGCGCGAGATCATCGAAAAGGAATGTTCCGGCCTGATCGAGTTCGTCGATGCGCGCCTCGGCCTCGACGCGGTCGGCGGCAACGCGCCGATCAAGGACGAGCTCATGCAGATCGCGCGCGCGATCCGTGCCGGCGACCGCAACCGCGTGCCGATGGGCCTGCTGTTCGTCGGCCCGATGGGCACCGGCAAGACCTTCGTCGCCAAGTGCTTCGTCAAGGACTCCGGCCTGTCCGCCGTGACCCTGAAGAACTTCCGCTCGAAATGGGTCGGCTCGACCGAGGCCAACCTCGAGAAGGTGCTCGGCATGGTGCGCGCGCTCGGACCGATCATCCTCATCATCGATGAAGGCGACCGCAGCTTCGGCGGAGATTCCGGCGACGGTGACGGCGGCACCTCCTCGCGCGTGATCGCAAGGCTCAAGGAGTTCATGAGCGATCCGGACAACCGCGGCAACGTGCTGTTCATCCTGATGACGAACCGGCCCGACAAGCTCGACATCGACATCAAGCGCGCCGGCCGCATCGACCGCAAGATCCCGTTCTTCTACCCCGACACGCCCGAGGACGTCGAAGCCGTGCTGAAGGCGTTGTTCGCGCGCTACCGCCTCGGCAATGCGATCGACTGGCCGGCCGCGCGCGAGCGTACCTCGGCGCGCCTGACCGGCTATTCCAACGCCGACCTCGAAGCGGTCACCCTGCTCGCCCTCGAATTCGCCGCCGACGCCTCGGCGGTCAACGCCGACGCTTTCGCGCGCGCGGTCGACGACTACGTGCCGGCGCGCGACTCGGCGATGCTCGAATACATGGAGACGCTGGCCGTGTTCGAGGCCTCGCGCAAGAGCATGCTGCCGGCACGTTTCCGCGACGTGCCGCCGGAAGTCCTGCACGAACGCCTGCGCGAACTGCAACGCGAACTGCGCATCCGCTGAACCCCAGGAGACAACCCATGACCTCGCCGCTGCCCCCATCGATCGAACTCCACCACCTCCAGTCCATCGTGCGCGCCATGCACGCCGTCGCCGAATCCGACGGCGTGCATGCGACCGAGCAGGTGATGCTGCGCGGCTTCTACGAAAGCTGCCAGCACGAGGCCGGTGCGCTGGCCTCGTTCGACGACATCGTGGCGACGCCGTTCGATGCGGCCACGGACGCCGCCGCGTTCGACACGCCGGAGCGCAAGGCCGTGCTGCTGCAGTCCTGCCTGCTGCTCGCCCATGCCGACGGCCGCTACAGCACAGGCGAGCGCGCATGCATCGCCTCGTTCGCCCAAGCGCTCGGCGTCGACGCGAGCACGCTCGGCGCCATCGAGGAAGGCATCGCCGATCACCTGTTGCAGCAGATCTCACGCATCAGCAACGTCGATGCACTGCGCCAGGTGGCCGACGAACTCGCGGCGAAGTAGTCGTCACCGTGGCACCTGGGCAGCGCACGGCCACGCACGCCTGGCACTGGCGTGAGCTGTTCGGCCTCGTCACGCTCGGCCTTGCCCTGCTTGCGCTCTGGCGCGTGCCATACATCGGCGCGCTGGTCTATCCGTTGCGCCTGTTCGCCACTTTCGTCCACGAACTCGGCCACGGCCTAACCGCCCTGGCGACCGGCGGCGAGTTCCAGCACTTCGTCGTCAATGCCGATCTCTCGGGCACCGCCTGGTCCGCTGGCGGCACCCGCTGGATGGTCATCAGCGCCGGCTATCTCGGCTGTGCGCTGACCGGTTGCAGCCTGCTCGCGCTCGCCGCACGCGGCGCGTCCGGGCGCGGCGTGCTCGGCACGCTCGGCGTACTGCTCGTGGCCGCCTGCCTGCTGTTCGTGCGCAATGCATTCGGCCTGGCCACCGGAATCGGCATCGGCCTCGCCCTCGTCCTCGCCGCCTGGCGCCTGCCGCCACTGTGGCGCGACGGCCTGCTGTCCGTGCTCGCCGTGCAGCTCGTGCTCGACGGCTTCAACAGCCTGTTCGACCTCGTCACACTCGCCGGCGATGCCGCCATCCACACCGATGCACGCACGATGGGAGAACTGACCGGTTTGCCGGCGACCTGGTGGGCGCTGGCATGGTCGGCCCTGTCCCTGGTCCTGCTCGCGCTGACCCTGCGCTTCGCCTATCGCCGCCGTACTGCGGCGCCGTGAGCGTACCGCCGATTCAGGCCGGCGCGTCCTCGTGGCCGAGCACGTCGAGGCCGAATCCGGCCAAGCCGACCATGCGCCGCGGCGTGCCGAGTACGCGCAGGTGGCGCACGCCGAGGTCGGCGAGAATCTGCGCACCGAGGCCGTGGCGGCGCCATTCGCGCACCGGGTCGGCGCTGGTCTTCGCCGAATTGCCGGCCAGCGCATCGAGCACGGCCGCATCGTCCTCGCCTTCGCCGAGCACGACGACCACGCCGCGCCCCTCGTCCGCAACCCGACGCAGGGCAGCCGTCACGGTAAGGCCGAGATCAGTCCGGCGCAGATGCAGCACGTCGCTCAGGGTGTTGCGCACGTGCACGCGCGTGAGCACGGGTTCGCCGTCATCGACCTGGCCGCGCACCAGCGCGTAGTGCAGCGAACCGCGCACCAGATCGCGCCAGACGACCAGGCGAAACGCGCCGAACTCGGTGTCGACGTCGACCTCATGCACGCGTTCGACGGTCTTCTCGTTCTCGAGGCGATGGCGGATCAGGTCGGCGATGGTGCCGATCTTCAGCCCATGCTTCGCGGCGAACACCTCGAGTTCGGGGCGCCGCGCCATCGTGCCGTCCTCGGCGAGGATCTCGACGAGCACACCGGCCGGTTCGAGCCCGGCCAGGGCGGCGAGATCGCTGGCCGCCTCGGTATGTCCGGCGCGCACCAGCACGCCACCTGGCTGTGCGGTCAACGGAAAGATGTGGCCGGGTTGCGAGAGATGCGCGGGCCGCGCATCGGGCGCCACCGCAGTACGGATCGTGTGCGCACGATCGTGCGCGGAAATGCCGGTGGTCACGCCTTCGGCGGCCTCGATCGACACGGTGAAGTTGGTATGGTGCGGCGAGGTGTTGTCGAGCACCATGGGCTTGAGGCCGAGCTGCGTGCAGCGCGCCGCGGTCAGCGACAGGCAGACCAGGCCACGTGCCTCGCGCACCATGAAGTTGACGTCCTCGGCACGCACCTTCTGCGCGGCCATGACCAGATCGCCCTCATTCTCGCGATCCTCGTCGTCAAGGATGACGACCATGCGTCCGGCGCGGATGTCATCGATGATCTCGGCAATCGTGGCAAAAGCCATGGCAGGTGTTCTCGTGGTTCGTCGGGCGCAGGGTCGGTCAGGCGCGATCTGCCGCACTCAGCCGCTCGGCATAGCGCGCCATCAGGTCGACTTCGAGGTTGACCGGGTCGCCGATGCCGCGCTGGCCGAAGCTCGTCACCGCCTGGGTGTGCGGAATGAGGTTGACGCTGAAGCGTGCGTCATGGACCGTGTTGACGGTCAGGCTGACGCCGTCGAGGCAGACCGAGCCCTTGGCCGCGATATAGCGCGCGAGGGGTGGTGGCACCTCGAAGGTCCAGCGCTGCGAGCGCGCGTCGCCTTCGACCGCGACGACGCGGGCGATGCCATCGACGTGGCCGCTGACCAGATGACCGCCGAGGCGGTCGTTGAGGCGCAGCGCCTTCTCGAGATTGACCGCCGCACCGACGACGAGTGCGCCCAGCGTGGTCAACGACAGGGTTTCGTTGGAGACATCCGCGGCGAAGCGCGTGCCGTCGATGTCGAGTGCAGTCAGGCAGACTCCGGCGACGGCGATGCTGTCGCCTTCGCGCACGTCATCGAGCCCCAGGGCGCCGGTATCGATGACGAGTCGCATATCGCCGCCGCGTGCCTCGCGGGTTTCGATGCGACCGATGGCCTGGACGATGCCGGTGAACACGTCAGCTCTCCCGGTCCGGACGCAGCAGCAGGCGCCAGTCGGCGCCGACGTTGCGCTGGTCGACCACGCGCAGGCGCCAGCGCGCGGCCATGTCGGCCAGCGGTGGCAACGCCAGCAGTGGGCGCGCGCGGTCGCCGAGCAGCACCGGCGCGACGTAGAGCAGCAGTTCGTCGACGAGACCAGCAGCAAACAGCGCACCACACAGCGTCGGTCCGGCCTCGACCTGCACTTCGTTGCAACCACGCCGGGCGAGTTCACCCAACATGGCATCGGCATCGAGATGGCCATTGCGCGCCCCGATCCCGCAGTACTCGGCCTTCGATACATTCTTGCCGGCCGACACCGATGCCTCGTGGAAGACGAGCGTCGGAGCGGCGCCGTTGAAGACCTGTGCACTCGGGGGAATGCGTCGTGCCGAATCGAGCACAACGCGCAGCGGCGGCACGCAGCCATCCGCAAGGATGGCCGGATCGCGCACCGTCAACGCCGGGTCGTCGGCGAGCACGGTGCCACTGCCGGTCAGGATCGCCGAACTGCGTGCGCGCCAGCGCTGCACGTCGGCGCGTGCGGCCTCGCCGCTGATCCATTTCGACGTGCCGTCGGCGAGCGCGCTGCGGCCGTCGAGGCTCAGCGCCAGCTTGATGCGCAACCATGGCCGAGCACGCTCCACGCGCGCGAAGAATCCACGGTTGAGCTCACGCGCGGCATCATGCATCAGGCCCACATCGACCGCGATGCCGGCCGCGCGCAGGCGATCGATGGCGCCCCCCTCGCGCTGGAATGCATCCGTGCAGGCAACGACGACGCGCGCGATGCCGGCGGCGATCAGCGCATCGGCACACGGCGGTGTGCGCCCGTGCAGGCCGCAGGGCTCGAGCGTGACGTAGGCCGTCGCCCCGCGCGCACGCGCACCGGCCTCGGCCAGCGCCAGCACTTCCGCATGCGCTTCGCCGGCGCGGCGATGCCAGCCGGTGCCGACCACCTGGTCGCCCTGAGTGATCACGCAACCGACCCGCGGGTTCGGCTGCGTGCTGCACAGACCGCGTTCGGCGAGGCGCAACGCCTGCGCCATGTGTGTCGGATCGGTTGCCGTGAGCATCGCGCGACCGGGGCGAGCCCGGGCCTAGACCCGGCCCTTGCGTGCGGCAGCGACCTCACCCAGCAAGGGAAGCTGCATGCCCTCGATCGAGGGCAGATCGCGCTCGAGGCGCTCGATCTCCTCGCGGAACGCCTGCACGTCCTCGAAGCTGCGGTAGACCGACGCAAAGCGCACGTAGGCGACCTGATCGAGCTTCTTCAGTTCGAGCATGACCAGCTCGCCGACGCGCAGCGACGGAAGTTCGCGCTCGCCGCTGCGACGCAGTTCATCGACGACCGCGCGTACCGCGGCATCGACGGCATCGCTGGCCACTGGCCGCTTCTGCAGCGCGCGATCGAAGCTCGTACGCAACTTGTGCTCGTCGAAGGCCTCGCGCCGGCCATCGCTCTTGACGATCGCCGGCATCTTGATCTCGGCCGTCTCGAACGTATTGAACCGCTCCCCGCAGTGCTCGCAACCGCGCCGCCGCCGGATCGTGCCGCCGTCCTCGGACACGCGCGAATCGATCACGCGGGTGTCTTCATGCTGGCAGAAGGGGCAATGCATCAGGAGTCGGGGATCAGGGGTTGGGGATTGGGGATTCGGAAGAGCGAGGTTGCAGGGTCGGGCTGGAGCGCAACGCGCGGACATGCGTCAGTCCGCCTTTTACCGAACCCCCAATCCCGAATCCCGTCTCCTCAGCCATACACCGGAAACCGCGCACACTGGGCGGCGACCTTGTCGCGAACCGCAGCGATGACGGCTGGATCGTTCGGCGCATCGAGGACGTCGGCGATCCAGCCGGCGAGTTCGACCGTATCGGCTTCAAGGTATCCGCGCGTGGTGATCGCCGGAGTGCCCAGACGCAGGCCGGACGTGACGAAGGGCGAGCGCGGATCGTTTGGCACGGCGTTCTTGTTGACCGTGATGTGGGCCTTGCCGAGCGCGGCTTCCGCGTCCTTGCCGGACACGTCCTTGCCGATCATGTCGACCAGCATCAGATGGTTCCGCGTGCCGCCCGAGACGATGCGGTAGCCGCGTGCGATCAATGTGCCCGCCATTGCCTGCGCGTTCTTCACCACCTGCTGCTGGTAGACCTTGAACGCCGGCTCGAGTGCTTCCTTGAAGGCCACCGCCTTGGCCGCGATGACGTGCATGAGCGGGCCGCCCTGGATACCCGGAAACACGATCGATTGCAGCTTCTTCTCGATCTCCTCGCCGGCACCACTGGCGACGATGATGCCGCCGCGCGGACCACGCAGGGTCTTGTGCGTGGTCGAGGTGACCACATGGGCGTGCGGCAGCGGGCTCGGATAGACGCCGGCGGCGACGAGGCCGGCGACGTGGGCCATGTCGACGAACAGGATCGCACCAACCTTGTCGGCGATCGCGCGGAAGCGTGCCCAGTCGACCACCTGCGAATACGCACTGAAGCCCGCCACGACCATCTTCGGCCGGTGCTCGACGGCGAGCCGCTCGACCTCGTCGTAGTCGATCAGGCCCTGATCGTTGACACCGTACTGGACGGCATTGAACAGCTTGCCCGAAGCGTTGACCTTGGCGCCGTGGGTCAGGTGCCCGCCGTGGGCCAGCGACATGCCGAGGATCGTGTCACCCGGGTTGAGCAGGGCGAAGTAGACCGCCTGGTTTGCCTGCGACCCCGAGTGCGGTTGCACGTTGGCGTAGTCGGCACCGAACAGTTGTTTGGCACGCTCGATGGCGAGCCGCTCGGCAACGTCGACATGCTCACAGCCGCCGTAGTAGCGCTTGCCGGGATAGCCTTCGGCGTACTTGTTGGTCAGCACGCTGCCCTGCGCCTCGAGCACGCGCGGACTGGCGTAGTTCTCCGAGGCGATCAGTTCGACGTGATCCTCCTGACGCTTCGCCTCGGCCGCGATCGCCGCGGCAAGTTCCGGGTCGTAACCCTCGATGCGCGAATCGCGTGGGAACATCGTCGCAACCCCGTCTGGCCGGAAAAGATGCGCATGGTACCGCGTTGTGGTGCCGGGCTGGCAGCGGCGGCGGCCCGGAAACTGCGGAAAACCGGGCCGGGGCATGACGCGTGCATGTCCGATCGGCGATAATCCGCGCCCTTTCATCCTGCGCACGGCCCGGGCCCGGCCCGCCGGCCGGCGCGCCCATTCCCCGGAGTTGGCATGCAGTACATCTACACGATGATCGGCGTCAGCAAGGTCGTCCCGCCGAAACGCCAGATCATCAAGGACATCTCGCTGTCGTTCTTCCCCGGCGCGAAGATCGGCCTGCTCGGCCTCAACGGCGCCGGCAAGTCGACCGTGCTCAGGATCATGGCCGGTGTCGATACCGACTACCAGGGCGAGGCGCGGCCGAATCCCGGCACCAAGATCGGCTACCTCGAACAGGAACCCAAGCTCGATCCGGAAAAGACCGTGCGCGAGGTCGTCGAGGAAGGCGTCTCCGAGATCATGAACGCGCAGGCGCGCCTCGACGAGGTCTATGCCGCCTACGCCGAGGAAGGCGCCGATTTCGACAAGCTCGCCGCCGAACAGCAACGACTCGAAAACCTGCTCGCCGCCAGCGATGCGCACGCCCTCGAACGCCAGCTCGAAGTGGCCGCCGATGCGCTGCGCCTGCCGCCGTGGGATGCGAAGGTCGGCAACCTCTCCGGCGGCGAGAAGCGCCGTGTCGCCCTGTGCCGCCTGCTGCTGTCCAAGCCCGACATGCTCCTGCTCGACGAGCCGACCAACCACCTCGACGCCGAATCGGTGGAATGGCTCGAGCACTTCCTCGCCGACTTCCCCGGCACCGTCGTCGCGGTCACCCATGACCGCTACTTCCTCGACAACGCCGCCGAGTGGATCCTCGAGCTCGACCGCGGCCGCGGCATTCCGTGGAAGGGCAACTACTCTTCGTGGCTCGAACAGAAAGACGAGCGACTCAAGCAGGAAGAGAACCAGGAGAAGGCGCGCCAGAAGGCTATCCAGCGCGAGCTCGAATGGGCGCGTCAGAATGCCAAGGGCGGCCGCAGCAAGGGCAAGGCGCGCCTCGCCCGCATCGAGGAACTGCAATCCGTCGACTATCAGAAGCGCAACGAGACCAACGAGATCTTCATCCCGCCCGGTGAGCGCCTCGGCGCCTCGGTGATGGAGTTCAAGGGCGTGTCGAAATCGTTCGGTGACCGCTTGCTGATCGATGATCTCAGCTTCGTCGTGCCGGCCGGCGCCATCGTCGGCATCATCGGCCCGAACGGCGCCGGCAAGTCGACCTTGTTCAAGATGATCACCGGCCAGGAAAAGCCCGACAAGGGCGAGATCCTCAAGGGCCAAACCGTCAACATTGCCTATGTCGACCAGAGCCGCGACAAGCTCGAAGGCAACCACAACGTCTTCCAGGAAGTCTCCGGCGGCGCCGACATCCTCAACATCAACGGCATCGAGATCCAGTCGCGCGCCTACATCGGCCGCTTCAACTTCAAGGGGCCGGACCAGCAGAAGCTGGTCGGCACGCTCTCCGGTGGCGAACGCGGTCGCCTGCACCTGGCCAAGACCCTGCTGCAGGGCGGCAACGTGCTGCTGCTCGACGAACCCTCGAACGACCTCGACATCGAGACCCTGCGCGCGCTCGAGGACGCCCTGCTCGAATTCCCGGGCAATGCCTTCGTGATCTCCCACGACCGCTGGTTCCTCGACCGCATCGCCACCCATATCCTCGCCTTCGAGGGCGATTCGCATGTCGAGTTCTTCCAGGGCAACTACCGCGAATACGAGGAAGACAAGAAGCGCCGCCTCGGCGAGGAGGCAGCCAAGCCGCACCGGCTGCGCTACAAGAAGCTGGCGTGATTGGGGTCGGGAATTGGGGATTGGGGAATCGTTGCAGCATCGCGCCTGCAGGCGCTCCTACAAACATTGACCCGTAGGAGCGCCTTCAGGCGCGATGCCTTGATTCCGCCGGAAGGATGGCGTGTCTCGAGCGGAGGGTCCGATGAGCTTCATGCAATCGCTGCGCGCAGCGTGGCAGCGCAATGATTCACTCGTCTGTGTCGGGCTGGACCCGGAACCTGCGCGCTTTCCGGCACGCTTCGCCGGTGATGCGGATGCGGTGTTCACGTTCTGCCGCGACATCGTCGACGCCACCGCCGACCTGGTTTGCTGCTTCAAGCCGCAGATCGCCCACTTCGCCGCGCTCGGTGCCGAGGATGCGCTGGAACGCCTGATCGCGCATGTCCACGCGCACCAGCCCGGAGTGCCGGTCATCCTCGATGCCAAGCGCGGCGACATCGGCTCGACCGCGCAGCACTATGCGCACGAAGCCTTCGAACGCTTCCGCGCCGATGCGGTGACGGTTAACCCGTATCTCGGCCGCGACTCGGCCCAGCCTTTCCTCGACCGCGCCGACAAGGGTGTGGTCGTGCTGTGCCGCACTTCGAATCCGGGTGCGCGCGAGCTGCAGGATCTCGACGTCGGCGGACGGCCGCTCTACCAGCACGTCGCCGAACGCGTCGCCACCGAATGGAACACGCACGGCAACTGCCTGCTCGTCACCGGCGCCACCTGGCCCGGCGAGCTCGCCGCGGTGCGCCGCCTGGTCGGCGACATGCCCCTGCTCGTACCCGGCGTCGGCGCGCAGGGCGGCGATGTCGCAGCAGTGGTGCGCAATGGCTGCTCGGCCGATGGCTGTGGCCTGCTGGTCAGCTCGTCGCGCGCGATCCTCTACGCCAGCGCGGATGACGACTACGCCGATGCCGCCCGCCGCGCCGCGCTGGAGTTGCGCGAGACGATCAATGTTTGCAGACGCCAGGGATGCGCTGAGTAGCCTCGCAATGGCGTCATGGCCGCTCATCGGGGATCGACCCGCTACGACATTCCGGGCTTGACACCCGATGGGGGACGCATTCTCGCCCCTGTTATCGGGCTGCGCGAGCCACTACCCTGCGCACATGCGCACCGTTGCCCTCACCGGCGGGATCGCCTCGGGAAAATCGGCCGTGGCGGACCGCTTCGCCGCGCTGGGCATCGACATCATCGATGCCGACCTGGTTGCGCGTGAACTGGTGGAGCCAGGCATGCCGGCGCTCGACGAGATCGTCACGGCGTTCGGCGACGGCGTGCTCGGCGCCGACGGTCGCCTCGACCGCCGCGCGATGCGCGCGCGCGTGTTCAACGACAATGACGCGCGCCTGCGCCTCGAGGCCATCCTGCACCCACGCATCCGCACCACGATGCGCCAGCGCGCCGAAACAGTGGACAGCGCCTACGGCATCGTCGCCGTGCCGCTGCTCGTCGAAGCCTGGCCGCATTACGCCTGGGTCGACCGCGTGCTCGTCGTCGATGTGCCACGTGAAGTGCAGATCGCACGCCTGACCGCGCGCGACGGCGTCGACCGCGCACTGGCCGAAGCCATGCTCGACGCCCAGGCCAGCCGCGAACGGCGCCTCGCCCTCGCTGACGACATCATCGAGAATGCCGGCTCACTGGCCGAACTCGATGCCGCCGTGGCGGCCTTGCATGCGCGCTATCTCGCCCTGCGTGACGATGCGCCGACTGAATTCACCGATCGCGACTGAAGCCGCTCCCAAAAAACCACGCCACTGTGGGGGCGGCTTCAGCCGCGATGCTCTGTTCGTGCAACACCACAAAGAACCAGCCTCGCCGCTGATGCAACCCCTGCATGTCACCGCTGGTGATGCTCCGGCTGTACGAGGCCACAAAGAACGAGCATCACACCCGCAGGCGATTCCTTCGAAGCATCCAGAAACAAGAACGGGCACCTCGCGGTGCCCGTCGTGTGTGTGTCCCGTGGCGAGCGCGCTCAGGCACCCTTCTTCCACTGACCGAGTGCGGCAAGGCCGTTTTCCCGGGCACGCTGGGCGACGGTCTTCTGCGCGTCGGCAAAATTCGCCGCCATGTCGACGCTCCACAGCTTGAGCGCCGCCTGCTGCATCGCGCGCCCGTAGGAGAACGACAGTGGCCACGGATGCGGGCCCTGCTGGTTCATCGCGTTGAGGTGGGCGGTGGCCTGCTCGTCGCTCTGGCCGCCCGAGAGGAACACGATGCCCGGCAGCGAGGCCGGCACGGCCGACTTCAGGCAACGGATGGTCATTTCCGCGACCTCGTCGACACCGGCCTGGTCGGCGCAGCTCTTGCCGGAGATGACCATGCTGGCCTTGAGGATCGTGCCCTCGAGCAGGACGTTCTGCTCGTACAGCGACGAGAACAGGCTGCGCAGCGTGGCCTCGGTGACGTCGTAGCACTCGTCGATGTCGTGCTCGCCATCCATCAACACCTCGGGCTCGACCATCGGCACGATGCCGGCTTCCTGACACAGCGCAGCGTAGCGGGCCAGGGCATGGCAGTTGGCCTCGATGCAGGTGCCGCTTGGCGCATCGGCTGCGATGGTGATGACGGCGCGCCACTTGGCGAACTTGGCGCCGAGCTTGGCGTACTCGTTGAGGCGATCGCGCAGGCCGTCGAGGCCTTCGGTGACGAGTTCGCCAGGGAAACCGGCCAGCGGGAACGGCCCCTTGTCGACCTTGATGCCCGGCAGCATGCCGGCATCGAGCATGAGCTTGGTGAACGGCACGCCGGCCTTGGTCGACTGCCGGATCGTCTCGTCGTAGAGGATCGCGCCGGAAATATGCTGGTTGAGGCCCGGTGTGGTCAGCAGCATTTCGCGATACGCGCGGCGATTCTCTTCGGTGTTCGGCACGCCGACTGCGTCGAAGCGCTTCTTGATCGTGTTGTTCGACTCGTCGATCGCGATGATGCCCTTGCCCGGGGCGACCATGGCCTGGGCGATGCTCTCAAGCTGCTCGATACTCATTGCGGACTCCGGCAAGCGATGGACACGCACGCGCTCGGTGCGAGTGCGCGGAAAGCGCGGGATTATAGGTCAGAAACCCGGGCGAAGCAGGCCGGGACAGGCCGTGGATCGCACGGCCGGGGCTCCTATGGCGAGGTTTTGTCAGCCGCATCCGGTTCCACAGGGGGAGTTCCCACGGGCGGCGTGCCGACACGCGCGGCCGGGTCGCTCCAGCGCAGCGGCGGAATGACGCACTTCTGCATGACCGCGCTGCGCGCCTCGGGGTCGGCCGGCAGGTTGAACGGAAAGATCAACGAGCTGAACACGCGATCACGGCCAGCATTGGAGATGGTCGGCTCGAACTCAAGTCCGGCGGCCGCACTCGCCGCGACCGTGCCGAGATCGCCGGGTGGCTCGACCCGCTGCACCTTGACGTTGCTGGTGCGGCCGTTCTTCTCGACCACGAAGGACACCGCCGCACAGCCGGGCTCGGTCATGCGCCGACCGCCGAGCGGAACATCGGCCGCGACCGAAGCATGGATCAACACCCAGTACTTCTCGAGCGCCTCGGGCGTGACCGAGCGCGGCGCCTGCTGGGCGATGGCGAGTGCCGGCACGAGGGCGAGGCCGGCGGCGAGAACGAGGCGTGCGGACATGAGCGGACTCCCGGTTCGCGGAGGGCGAGAGCATAGCGAAGATCTGGGATTCGGGATTGGCGATTCGGAAGATCAAAAGAAGCGATTCCAGCGCCGACATTCTCTTGATTTTCCCAATCCCCAATCCCGAATTACCAATCCCGGCCTGCGCCGGCGAAAGCTCACAAATCCCCCAACCCGATCGCCAGCCCGCCCGCGCCCACGCGCAGCAGCTTCAAGGTATTGGTGCCGCCGAGCTGACCGGTGTGATCGCCGTTGGTCAGGATCACGCGGTCGTCCTCGGCGAGGTGACCAAGATCGAACAGGTGCTGGATCGCCGCACGCGCCGCCTGGGTCGGTCCGACGTCGTGCGGATCGAACTCGATCGGAAAAACATCGCGATAGAGCAGCATGCGCCGGCGTGCGCGCACGTTGCGCGACAAGGCATAGATCGGCACGCTGGAACGATGCCGTGACAACCAGCGCGCCGTCGCACCGGACTCGGTCAGGGCGACGATCGCACGCACACCGATGCGCGCGGACAGGAACATGGTTGCCAGCGCGATCGCCTGATCGGTGCGATCGAGCGGTTCGCGGCCCGGCGCGAAGTCGTCGCCCGCCTCGAACTGGCGCTCGGCACCGAGGCAGACGCGACGCATCGCCGCCACGGCCTTTTCCGGATGGCGCCCCGAGGCGGTTTCCTGCGAGAGCATGACCGCATCGGTGCCGTCGATGACCGCATTGGCCACGTCGAGTACCTCGGCGCGTGTCGGGATCGGCGACTCCACCATCGACTGCATCATCTGCGTCGCGGTGATCACGATACGGCTGCGCTCGAGCGTCTCGCGGATGATCTTCTTCTGCAGGCCAGGCAGTTCGGCGTCGCCGATCTCCACGCCAAGATCACCGCGCGCGACCATGACCACGTCGGCGGCATCGACGATCTCGCCGAGCGCGCCGATCGCCTCGCTGCGCTCGATCTTGGCAACCACCGCCGCATCACCGCCGGCCTCACGCAGCAAGGCACGCGCCTGTTCGACATCGGCCGCGTCCTTGACGAAGGACACGGCGAGGAAGTCGACGCCAAGCTCGGCGGCGAGGCGGATGTCGGCGCGATCCTTGTCCGACAGGGCGGCGACGGTGAGGCCTCCGCCGAGACGATTGATGCCCTTGCGGTCGGACAGGCGCCCACCGACCAGGACGCGGCACCGCACCTGTTGTGGCACCACATCGATCACTTCCAGCGCAATCAGGCCGTCGTCGAGCAGCAGGGTGTCCCCCGGCCTCACGTCGCGCCAGAGTTCGTGGTAACCGACGCCGACCCGAGCCGCGTCACCGGCCGGCGCATCCGGCCGACAGTCGAGCGTGAACGCTGCGCCGACCTCGAGATGGACTGCACCTTCGGCGAACCGCTCGACGCGGATCTTCGGACCCTGCAAGTCACCGAGGATGGCCACCTCGCGGCCCAGTTCCACGGCCACCTCGCGCACCGCGGCGGCGCGCGCGCGATGATCGTCGGCCTCGCCATGGGAGAAATTGAGACGCACGACATCGGCGCCCTCGGCGAGCACGCGCTTGAGCATGCCGGGGACATCCGTCGCCGGGCCCAGTGTTGCGATGATGCGCGTGCGCCGCAGATGTGCCGACATGTTGCCTCCCTGGATGACATGCGGACGCTACCACGAGGGGTGTATCGCGTCATGGTGGCCAGTTCCATCGGCCCGATGACGTATCGGTCATTCTGGCTCTGCCGGCGCTTCCGGGATGCTCGGATCAATCCTGCGACGGCGAAGGCAGACTGACCGTCTGCCGAACCGGCGCGATACCGAACTGTACCCACGCACGAAGGCCACGCGCTTGCAAGGATGTTCTGATCAATCCCGCGATGGCGTCATGACATCCGCAAGGCCGGCAGAGAGGCAAGCGTGATCCGATACCTGCAGCCCACGGGAAAGCGAGCAATCAGCACGCCACGCAATGAACCGAAACCACCACCGCGGCCTACCCGCCCAACTCCGCAACGAAGCCACCCGCAACCCCCTTCACCGCGATCGCCACCGCATCATGCGGGTGCAGGCTTTCGTAGTGGCTGGCGCGCAGACGGAAATCGAGGATGCGTTCGTCGGCGTCGAGGGCCGCCTTGAGGCGGCGCGCGGCGTCCTCGCAGAACATCAGGTTCTGGCCGTTGAGGAGGGCGAAGGCCTGTTCGTCCTCGCGCTTGACCGCGGTCTGAACTGGCGTGGCAAGCGTGCGTTCGGCGAGATCGATGACTGCGGCGAGCGGGAAATCGAAGGCCGGCGAGAGTCGCAGATGCAGGCGCGCGGCGCTGCGCTGCGCATGCGGGGTGGCGACGATGCCGCGCTCGCTGCCGAGCCATTGCAGCACGGCATCCCGGTCGAGTGTGCCGCCAGCAGGAAAGTCGCTGGTGAACTGCTGCTGGATGAGTTGGCGGGCCAGCGCGGCCGAGGCCGGACAGGTACTCGAGTAGAGCACCTCGGTGACGAGGTCGATCGTGAACGCGCCGCCGGCCAGGGTCGCTTCGATCTCGACCGGGTAGGCCTTCCAGCCACCGTGCGCACTGCGCAGGGCCGGGCGATGCAACAGGTGCTCGTAGCGAAGGCGCAGACACGCGCGGCCGGACAGGCCTGCGTGCGTGTCGAGAAAATCACGCAACAGCCGGCGCAGCGTGCACGGCGTCAACGGCTCGCGGGAAAGATGACGTTGCACCTCGAGATACAGGCGCGACATGTGGATGCCGCGCGCATCCGGCCGGCCGAGGTCGACGAAAGCAGCGACGCGTGCCGGCACCCGGATGGTCGTACCGTCGGCATCGGTGATGCAGACCGGCACGGCAATGCCGTCCATGCCGACCCAATCGAGCGTGGCCCCGGCACGCGCAATGGCGACATCGGCCACGTCGGGCAAGCGGTCGCGGGCGGGCTGATTCGGACTCATCGGCGTGTTCCAGACAGAAGGGCAGCGTGCGCGTGGCGCCGTGCCGCGCGCCAGCCCTGCCAGGCGGCCGACAGCGGCAGCTGCGTGAACGCGGACGCGGCGAGTCGCAGCGGTTCGCGCGCACGCGCCAGCTTGCCACAACGCGCACGCTCGGCGTGCACGGCGACCGCGTCGATCACCGGCAGTACCGCGCGATCGATCGCGTCCAGGCGCACCGCGAGCAGTGCGGCGAACTCGCGCAAGGCGGCCTCGCGGGACGGCGAGGTGATGGCGAGATCGGCACGGGTGAGGCGATGTCGCGCCAGCAGTTCCAGCGGCAAGACGAGTCGGCTCGGTACGTCTGCATGCGCGGCGGCGAACGCATCGCGCAGGATGCGGCGCAGTGCGCCGGCCTCGGCGACGACCGCGACGGCGTCATCCGCGAACAACGCCCTGCCCGCTTCGGCCAGGTGGCGGTGCAGGTCGCGATGGGCGTCGAGCAGCGCGTCGAGCGTTGTTGCCGGCGTGTCGTCGAGGCGGGCCAGTGCCGCGGCGATCACGCCGTGCCAGGACGCATGCGGCACGCGCCTGGCATCGACTTCGGCAGCAAGCGCGCGGGTCAACGGATGGCGCGGTGCGCCCGCGGCGAAGGCGTCCAGTTCCTCGAGCCACCAACGCAGCTTGCCGGCGGCCACCTCGGCTTCGCCGATGTGGCTGGCGGCGTGTTCGATCTCGTAGCCGATGCAGGCCAGTGCCGCGCGCGCCGTTCGGTTGGCCGGATCGACGAAGCGCAGGGCGAGACCGAACTCGGGCAGCGCCGCGATCCATTTCGATTCGAAGCCGGCGAAGGCGGCATCGGCCATGGTCAGGCGGAAACCAGGGCCTGGGTCAGCAGGGCCGGAGTGGGGACGATCGCATCCGCGCCCCAGTCGCGCGGATCACCGCCATCGAGATAGCCCCAGCCGACCACGAAGGTGCGCGCGCCCGCCGCACGGCCGGCCTCGACATCACGACGGTCGTCGCCGACGAAGGCGATGCGTCTCGGATCGAGACCAAGCCTGGTGCACGCGTGCAGCACCGGCGCCGGATCCGGCTTGCGCTGCCTCAGGGTATCGCCAGCGACCAGCACGCGGCTGCGTGTGGCGAGACCGAGATGGGCAACGACCGGCTCAGCCAGCCAACCCGCCTTGTTGGTCACGATGCCCCAAGGGATGCGTCGCGCGTCGAGTGCATCGAGCAGCTCGGCCACGCCGTCGTACAGGCGTGTGGCGACATGCGCGCGCGCTGCGTAGAGATCGAGATAGCGCGGCAGCGCCGCCTCGATGCGTGCCTCGTCGAACGCCGGCAAGCCCTTGCGCAGGATCGCGCGGCCACCGGCCGAGACCACGCGCCCGGCCGCTTCTGCATCCGGCGCGGGCTCACCGAGTTCCGTGCACAGCACGGCCAGCGCGGCGACGAGGTCGGGGGCCGAGTCGGCCAGGGTGCCGTCGAGATCGAACAGCACGCCGTCGAAGCGTGACGCCGTGCTCATGCGGCCTTGCGCGCGCAGGCGATGTAGTTGACCGCGGTCGACGGCACCAGGCGCGCGCGCCGTGTCAGCGGATTCCAGGCGATGCCGCTGACGTCTTCGAGCACGAGGCCGGCTGCACGCAGGTCGCGCGCAAGTTCGGCCGGGCGGATGAATTGCGCGTAGTGATGCGTACCTCGTGGCAGCAGGCGCAGCACATGTTCGGCGCCGACGATTGCCGCGGCGAATGCGGCTGGCGTGCGGTTGAGCGTGGACACGAACAGACGGCCGCCCGGCTCGAGCAACTGCGAGCAGGCGGTGATGACGGCACCCGGATCGGGCACGTGCTCGAGCATTTCCATGCAGGTCACGGCCGCGAAAGCACCCGCCTGTTCGGCGGCGAGGGCTTCCACGCTGGTTTCCCGATAGTCGACCATCAATCCACTTTCATGCAGGTGCAGGCGCGCCACGTCGAGCAGGGCCGGCGCCAGATCGATGCCGGTAACGACCGCGCCGGATGCAGCCAGCGCCTCGCTGAGCAGGCCGCCACCACAGCCGACGTCGACCACCTTCGCACCACGCAGGGCGACGCGTGCGGCGACATAGGCATGGCGCACCGGATTGAGGTCATGCAGTGGGCGCGATTCGCCGTCGGCATCCCACCAGCGGCTCGCCATGCGCTCGAAATGCGCCAGCTCGGCTGGATCGGCATTCATCGATTCCGCACGATCTGCGTTCATGCGCCGACGATCCGTTCGCGCCAGCGCCGCGCGCGGGCGACCAGATCGGCCGTATCCAGACCATCGAGTCCGCGCGCGGCGAGCTTGCGCCGCCCGGCGATCCACACGTCGCTGACCTGGTGGCGGCCGGCGACGTAGATGAGCTGTGAAATGACCTGGTAGATCGGCTGCGTTTCCAGATCGTCGAGGCGCACGGCGACGAGGTCGGCCTGCTTGCCGGCCTCGATCGAACCGATGCGATCACCCCAGCCGAGCGCACGCGCCGAGCCCAGCGTGGCCGCACGCAGCACCGAGGCCGCACCGAGTGCGGCGGCATCGCCGGCGACGATCTTGCCGACCAGGGCCGCGGTGCGCATCTCGCCGAACAGGTCGAGGTCGTTGTTCGAGGCGCAACCGTCGGTGCCGATGGCGAGGTTCACGCCGGCGCGCAGCAGGGCTTCGGCCGGACACAGGCCGCTTACCAGCTTGAGGTTCGATTCGACGTTGTGGACCACCGACACACCATGCGTGGCGCAGTCGGCGATCTCGCTCCCGGTGAGCTGGGTCATGTGCACGGCGATCAGGCGTTCATTGACCAGACCGAGGCGCTTGATGCGCGCGAACGGGCGCACGCCGTGGTCGCGCAGACTGTCGGCGACCTCGTCCGCAGTCTCGTGCAGGTGCAGGTGCACCGGCAGATCGAGCTGATCGGAGAGCAGGGCGATGCGTTCGAAGCTCGCATCGGACACCGTGTACGGCGCGTGTGGAGCGAAGCTCGTGCCGATCAGCGCGTCACCGCGCAGGTCGTCGTGCACCGCCAGTCCCTTGTCGAAGTACTCGTCCGGACTCGCCGCCCACGGCGTCGGGAATTCAATGACCGGCAAGCCGACCATGGCGCGGAAGCCGTGGCGACGATAGGTCGCCGCCTGCACGTCGGGAAAGAAGTAGTTCTCGTTGCAGCAGGTCGTGCCGCCGCGGATCATCTCGGCGATCGCCAGTTCGATGCCGTCGCGCACGAACTCGGGGCCGAGCACGCGCGCCTCCGCCGGCCACACGTGCTCCTTGAGCCAGCGCATCAGCGGCAGGTCGTCGGCCAACCCGCGCATCAGCGTCATGGGGTTGTGCACGTGGGCATTGACCAGGCCCGGCATCAGCACATGCTCGCCGAGCTCGACACGCTCGCGCGGCACGTAGCGCATGCGCGCGTCGGCCAACGGCAGCAGGTCGATGATGCGGTCGCCATCGACCACCACGGCGTGCCCTTCGAGGACGACGCCATGTGGCTCGACCGGAACGATCCAGCGCGCCTCGATCGAAAGGTCGACCGCCTGCGGTTCGGTCATGGGCGCAGGCTTACTTGACGCGACCGACGTACTCGCCACTGCGTGTGTCGACCTTGATGACTTCACCCTGGTTCACGAACAGCGGCACGCGCACCACCGCGCCGGTTTCGAGCTTGGCCGGCTTGCCGCCACCGCCCGAGGTATCGCCGCGCACGCCCGGATCGGTCTCGGTGATGGCCAGTTCGACGAAGTTCGGCGGTGCTACCGTCAGCGGCGCGCCATTCCACAGCGTGACGATGCAGGTCTCGTTGCCCTTCAGCCACTTGGACGCGTCGGCCATGGCCTTCTCGTCGGCGCCGATCTGCTCATGCGTGTCCGGATGCATGAAGTGCCAGAACTCACCGTCCGAGTAGAGGAACTCCATGTCGGTGTCGACGACATCGGCGCTTTCCACCGAGTCGGTCGACTTCATGGTCATTTCGACGACGCGGCCGGTCTTGAGGTTGCGGTACTTGACGCGCGTGAACGCCTGTCCCTTGCCCGGCTTGATGTACTCGGTGTCGACGATCGTGCACGGATAGCCGTCGACGATGATCTTCATGCCGTTCTTGACGTCGTTCATTCCATGCGAAGCCATGGAGCGCTCCTGTACTTGACTTGATGAGGGAGGGTCGCCGGCGAAACGATCAGGAGCCTGCGTGGCGCAAGCCACCCGGGCCGCGAAGTATGCCGCGCAGTCCGGTTTTCCGCCGCTTCTTGGCTCGCAGAACCACTACGGGCCGGCGAATCGTCGAAAAACTGTCGTCGCGCCGCATACTTATCGCCTCGATTGCTTCTGCCGTGCAGACTCCTAAAATGCCGGCCCGCCGACCGGCCGGGCCGCAATCGATCCGCAATGATACCCGCAAGCCCGCCGCTCCCGCATATCCCGCCGCCGAAACCGCCGCGCTGGCAGCAGCTGTGGCGCGAGGCGGTGACCGATCCGGGTGAACTGCTCGCCCTGCTCGGTCTCGCCGGGCGTGCCGACGAGTTGCTGGCCGGACGCGATACCGGCTTCCCCCTGCGCGTGCCGCGCGGCTTCATCGCACGCATGCGCCACGGCGACCCGGCCGATCCGCTGCTGGCCCAGGTGTTGCCGCGCCCGGCCGAACTCGACGAAGTGCCCGGCTTCGGCCTCGATGCGGTCGGCGACGGCGCCGCGCGCACCGCCCCCGGCGTCATCCGGAAATATGCCGGGCGCGCCCTGCTGGTGGCCACCGGCTCCTGCGCCGTGCACTGTCGCTACTGCTTCCGCCGCCACTTTCCCTATGCCACGGAGACCGCCGCAGCCGGACGCTGGCGCGAGGCGCTCGCCCAGCTCGCCGCCGATGCCTCGATCGAGGAGGTGATCCTCTCCGGCGGCGACCCGCTGTCGCTGTCGACCGCACGCCTGGCCGAACTCGGCGACGGCCTCGCCGGCATCGCGCACCTGCGCCGCCTGCGCATCCACACACGCCTGCCGGTGGTGCTGCCCGAACGCATCGACGAAGCCTTCCTCGCCTGGCTCGGCGCGTTGCCCTTCGATCGCGTCGTGGTCATCCACGCCAACCACGCCAACGAACTCGACGCTGCCGTTGCCGACGCCTGTCGGCGCCTGCGCGACGCCGGCGCGACCCTGCTCAACCAGACCGTGCTGCTGCGCGGGGTCAACGACGATGTCGACACCCTGGCCGCGCTGTCCGAGCGCCTGCTCGCCTGCGCGGTGCTGCCCTACTACCTGCACCAGCTCGACCGCGTCGCCGGCGCCGCGCATTTCGAAGTCGACGACGCCCGCGCCCGCGCCCTGCACGCGGCCCTGCATGCGCGCCTGTCCGGCTATCTGGTGCCGCGCCTGGTGCGCGAAGTCGCCGGCGCCGACGGCAAGACCCCGCTGTGATCGACGGTGAATCCGGGCTGCGCGTCAAACCTCGTGAACGCGTATGGAAAACCCCGGGTGAATCCGGTACAACCCCGAATCCGTTGCGCCCCGCATTGCGCCCCTCTGCAGCACCCCCTGACTGCGCGGACCCATGAGCAAACAAGACAGTGTCATCAAACTGCTGCTGATCGAAGATGCGGTCGACGACGCCGAGCAGCTGATCAGCATGCTGCGCAACGGCGGCATCGCCGTGCGTCCGGCCCGCGCGACCAACGAAGCCGAGCTGCAGGAACAGCTCGAACGGCAGACGCCGGACCTGATCCTGGTCAACCTGCATGCCCGCGAAATCCCGCTGAAAGCCTGTGCACAGGCCGCCGAGCGTACCGGCAAGGACATCGCCCTGGTCGGCTATGGCAGCAATGCGTCCGAGGAAGACATCGTCGAGGCCTACCGCTCGGGCGTGCGCGCCTACGCCCTGCGCACGAAAGTCGAGCACGTGCAAATGGTCGTGCGCCGCGAGTTCGAGGCGCTGACCACGCGCCGCAGCGTGCGCCGGCTCGAGAACGCCCTGCGCGAATCCGAGCGCCGCTGCGGCGCCCTGCTCGATTCCTCGCGTGACCCGATCGCCTACGTGCACGAAGGCATGCACGTACGCGCCAACAAGGCCTACCTCGACACGTTCGGCTTCGACGACTTCGACGAGCTCGAGGGCGTGTCGATCCTCGACCTCATCGCGGCCGAGGACGCCA
Organism: Dokdonella sp.; assembly: GCF_019634775.1. Lineage (NCBI taxonomy): Bacteria > Pseudomonadati > Pseudomonadota > Gammaproteobacteria > Lysobacterales > Rhodanobacteraceae > Dokdonella > Dokdonella sp. The sequence goes on along the minus strand of NZ_JAHCAS010000001.1, from coordinate 1,934,805 downwards.
GCGACTTCAAGACCCTGCTCAAGAAGTTGTCCAAGGGCGAGAAGCCCCCGCAGCGCCTCAACCTCAAGGCCCAGCGTGGCGACGGCACGACCTTCGATGCCACCATGGAATTCGCCGAAGCGAATTTCGAGGGCGAGCCCTGCCAGCAGATCACGTTCCGCCAGCAGATCGTCGACGAAAATCTGGCCGGTGAGCTTGACGCGCTGCGCACGCGCGACCTCGTCACCGACCTCTACAACCGCCAGTACCTGCTGACCGAGCTCGACCGCGCCTCCGCCGCGGCGGCCGGCGGCAAGGCCGACCAGGCCTTGCTGCTGATCGAACCAGACAACTTCAAGAAGGTGCTCGACGGCATCGGTCTCGGCAACACCGATCTGCTGCTCGGCGACATGGCCAGCCTGCTGCGCCGGCACCTGCGCGACGAAGACACCGCCGCCCGCCTCGGCGACCAGACCTTCGCCATCATCGCGGTCGGCCGCTCCGCCGACGAGGTGCACCAGCTCGGCGAAACCTTGCGCAAGGCCTTCGAGGAACGCATCTTCGAGGTCGGCAAGCAGTCGATCAGCCTGACCGTTCACGTCGGCGGCAGCCTGATCGGCGAGAAGAACGCCAGCAGTTCGACGATCATCGACCAGGCCTCGGCCTCGCTGCGCGCGATCGAAGCCGAAGGCGGCAATCGCGTGCGCATCTTCGACCCCGGCGCGCAGGACAAGGCCGAGGCCGAGAAGGCGCGCCACTGGCTCGCCCTGATCAATGACGCGCTCGCCAACGAAGGCTTCATCCTCTACTACCAGCCGATCATCAGCCTGCAGGGCGCCGAGGGCGAGTTCTACGAGATCCTGTTGCGCATGAAGGGCCCGAAGGGCGAGATCATGCCCGGCTTCTTCCTGCCGATCGCCGAGAAGAACGGCCTGATGCCGGCGATCGACCGCTGGGTCATCGCCCACGCCATGCGCGCGCTCGCAGAACGCGAACAAGCGGGGCGAAAGACAACCTTCTTCATCAAGCTCACGCCGCAGTCGCTCGACGACCATGGCCTGCTGCCTTGGCTCGCCCAGCAGTTGAAGAACACACGCTTGCGTGGCGACGCGCTGGTCTTCGAAATGCCCGAAAGCAAGGTCGTCACCAGCCTCAAACCCGCACGCGCCTTCCTCAAGGGCCTCGAACAGGTGCATTGCGGCTTTGCCCTCGAACAGTTCGGCTCCGGCCTCAACTCGTTCCAGCTGCTCAAACACATCCCTGCGCATTACCTCAAGGTCGACCGCAGCTTCATGGCCGATCTGCCCAAGCACAAGGAAAACCAGGAGCGCATCAAGGCGATCTGCGAACAGGCCCGCAATGCCGGCAAGCTCACCGTCGCCGAATTCGTCGAGGACGCGGCGAGCATGTCGATCCTGTTCAGCTGCGGCGTCAACTTCGTGCAGGGCAATTTCCTGCAGGAGCCGGAGCAGGTCATGGCCTACGACTTCGGCAACGGCTGATTGGCGTCAGCCACGGACCGGCGCGCCAGCCGGCCGCGGCAATAGACTTCGGCCATGATGCTCGCGGGGTGCCTTGGGAAAGGCGATCGCGCACGCGGCGCGCCCCTACCCCGCCTTGCGCAGCGCGGCGATGCGTTCCTCGATCGGCGGGTGGCTCGAGAACAGCTTGCGCATGCCGCCGCCGGCGATGCCGAAGGCCTGGATCGCCTGCGGCAAGGTGTTCTCGCCACGATCAGCGTTGAGGCGGCTCAGCGCCGCGATCATCTTTTCCTTGCCGACGATGCGCGCGCTGCCTGCATCGGCGCGGAACTCGCGCCAGCGCGAGAACGCCATGACGATCATCGAGGCAAAGATGCCGAGCACGAACTGCAGCACGAGCACGATCGCGAAATAGGCGATGCCATTGCCGCCCTCTCGGTTGCCGCTGATCGCACGGTCGATCACCGTACCGACGACGCGGGCGAGGAAGATCACGAAGGTGTTCACCACGCCCTGGATCAGGGTCATCGTCACCATGTCGCCGTTGGCAACGTGGCTGACCTCGTGGGCAAGCACGGCCTCGACCTCGTCCTTGCTCATCTGCTGCAACAGGCCCGTGCTGACCGCGACGAGCGCGTTGTTGCGGGTCGGGCCGGTGGCGAAGGCGTTCATCTCCGGGGCATCGTAGATGGCCACCTCGGGCATGCGGATGCCGGACTTCTCGGCCTGGCGGCGCACGGTCTCGACCAGCCAGGCCTCGGTCTGGTTGGAGGGCTGGGTGATGACGTGCGCGCGGGTCTGCCACTTGGCCACCCACTTGGAGATCGCCAGCGAGATCAGCGAGCCGCTGAAGCCGACGATCGCCGACATGATCAGCAGGCCCTGGTAGTTGATGCCGCCGTTGCGGTAGGTGTAGGTGTCGATGCCGAACAGCTTGACGATGATCGACAGCAAGGCGATCACGGCAAGGTTGGTCAGGACGAACAGGACGATGCGACGCATGGGCTCCTCGCTCACGGCTGGGTTTCGGGTACGGTATCGCAAGTCGCGGCCCGCCTGCTGCCGTCGACCGCGCTGCTCCGTCATGTTGGGTAAACTGCCGCGTTTTCAAGCGGATACACCCACGATGCTGTTCGACAACCCGATCCCGGGCAAGTTCTCCGGGCACGCGTGAGCACGTATCGCGGCCGCTTCGCGCCGTCGCCGACCGGCCCATTGCACTTCGGCTCGCTGGTCGCAGCGCTCGGCAGCTGGTTGCGTGCGCGCGCCGAAGGCGGCGCCTGGCTGGTACGCATCGAGGACGTCGACCGCACGCGCTCCTCGCCGCTCTGGGCTGACGACATCCTCGCCACCCTGCACGCGTTCGGCTTCGACGCCGACGAGGCCGTGCTCCAACAATCCACACGCGACACCCTGTACGAAGCCGCCCTGACGCGCCTGCGCGAAGCAGGCCACGCCTATCCGTGCGCCTGCAGCCGCAGCGATCTCGCCGCATGCGGGGGCGTGCATCCCGCGCACTGCGTGCGTCGCCCCATACCGGGCCAGGCACCGGCCTGGCGCCTGCGCGTGCCCGATGAATCGATCACCTTCGACGACGTCGTCCACGGCCATGTCGAACGATCGCTGCGCGAAGTCGGTGGCGACTTCGTCCTGCGCCGCGCCAACGGCGAATACGCCTACCAGCTCGCCGTGGTCGTCGATGACGGCGAGCAGCGCATCAGCGAGGTCGTGCGCGGCGTCGACCTGCTCGACTCTACGCCGCGCCAGATCCTGCTGCGTCGCCTGCTCGGCCTGGCCGATACCGGTTGGCTGCACCTGCCGCTCGTGCTCGACGCCGCCGGGCGCAAGCTGGCCAAGCGCGACGCCGCGCATCCGCTCGATGCCGGCGATCCGCTGCCCGCACTGCGCCGCGCACTGGCCATGCTCGGCCAGGCCGTACCGGCGTCCCCGTCGCTGCGGCCGTTCCTGGCCGACGCGGTCGCACGCTTTGATGTCACGCGCATTCCGCGCGGGGATCATCCGCATGTCGCATTGCAAGACGACTAATACGGGTGGCCGCGGCAGAATCAGCGGCCTTCGTCCGGCGCTCGCACGCCGTCATCACGCCAACCATCAGGCAAGGGGAACGACATGACTTCTCGCGTAGCACTCGTCACCGGCGGCATCGGCGGCATCGGCACGGCCATCTGCCGCCAACTCGCCCGGTCCGGGCACAAGGTGGCCACCAACTACCGCGACGAGGCGAAGGCCAAGGCCTGGCAGGCGGCGCAGAAGGCCGACGGCTTCGACTTCGCGATCGTCCACGGCGATGTTTCCGATACCGCCGGCGCCGAGGCAATGGTCAAGGCCGCGGAAGCTCAGCTCGGCGGCATCGAGATCCTGATCAACAACGCCGGCATCACGCGCGACACCACCTTCCACAAGATGTCCGCCCTGCAATGGCAGGATGTCATCAACACCAACCTCAATTCCTGCTTCAACGTGACCCGCCCGGTCATCGAAGGCATGCGCGAGCGCAAGTGGGGGCGCATCGTGCAGATCAGCTCGATCAACGGCCAGAAGGGCCAGTACGGCCAGGCCAACTACGCGGCCTCCAAGGCCGGCATGCACGGTTTCACGATCTCGCTGGCGCAGGAGAACGCGAAGTTCGGCATCACCGTGAACACCGTCTCGCCGGGCTATGTGCTCACCGAAATGGTGCGTGCCGTACCCGAGGACGTGCGCGCCAAGATCGCCGCACAGATCCCGGTCGGCCGCCTCGGCGACCCCGACGAGATCGCCTATGCGGTCGGTTTCCTGATCGACGAGCGCGCCGCATGGATCACCGGCGCCAACCTCTCGATCAACGGCGGCCACTACATGGGCTGGTGACGCTGCGGCGCAGTGCCGGCCTGCCCGCACTGCGGCTTTTCGCCGCAGTGCGGCTGGTTTCCGGGCCAGAGCGACGGCTCGCCGCCGTCGAATCATGCTGCGCAGCATGAAACTGGTGCGGCGCGGCACGATCTGTTAATTTGCGCGGATGAGCCAGACCCGCATCATCAAGAAGTACCCGAACCGGCGCCTCTACGACACGGAGATCTCGAGCTACATCACGCTCGAAGAAGTCCGGCAGCTCGTCGTCGATGGCGAGACCTTCGAAGTCCGCGACGCCAAGACCGGCGACGACCTGACGCGCTCCGTGCTGCTGCAGATCATCTCCGACCACGAGGAGCGCGGGCAGCCGATGTTCACGACGCAGCTCCTGTCGCAGATCATCCGCTTCTACGGTGATTCGCTGCAGGGCTTCATGGGCAGCTATCTGGAGAAGAGCCTGCAGGTCTTCCTCGACCAGCAGCAGCAGTTCCGCAGCCAGCTCAACAACCTCATGGGCCGCACGCCCTGGTCGATGCTCAACGACATGACCGAGCGCAACATGGACGCCTGGAAGTCGCTGCAGCAGGGTTTCCTCACCGCCGCCGCCAGTCGCGTGCGCGAGGCCGAGGAAGCCGGCAAGAAAAAATAAAGGAATCCATGTCGGAACCCCTGAAGGAGCCCCTGCAGGGGCTCCTTCAGGGGCGATTCTTCACCGCGGAAAACCCACCATGACCCAGCGCATCGCCGTCGTCACCGGCGGCATCGGTGGACTCGGCACCGAGATCTGCCGTCATCTCGCCCGTTCCGGGCATCGCGTCATCGCCGCCGACCTCGGCGCACGCAAGGAACGCATCGACACCTTCCTCGCCGAGACGGCCGACGACGGCATCGCCTTCGAGCCGATCGACGTCGCCGACCACGATGACTGCGCGTCGACCTTCACCCGCATCGAGGCCACGCATGGTCCGGTTTCCGTGCTGGTCAACGCCGCCGGCATCACCCGCGACACCTCGTTGCGCAAGATGGGCGTGCAGCAGTGGAACGACGTGCTGCGCGTCAACCTCGACAGCGTGTTCAACACCTGCAAGGCCGTCGTCGACGGCATGGTCGAGCGTGGCTACGGGCGCATCGTCAACCTGTCCTCGGTGAACGGCCAGACCGGCCAGTTCGGCCAGACCAACTACTCGGCTGCCAAGGCCGGCATGCATGGCTTCACCATGGCCCTCGCGCGCGAAGTCGCGCGCAAGGGCGTAACCGTCAACAGCGTCTCGCCGGGCTACTGCGCAACCGCGCTGGTCATGGCCGTGCCGGCGGAAGTGCGCGCCGACATCGTCTCGCGCATCCCGGCCGGCCGCCTCGGCGAACCTGCCGAGATCGCGCGCACGGTCGATTTCCTGTGCGCCGAGGGATCGGGCTACATCACCGGTGCGAACATCCCGGTCAACGGCGGCTACTTCATGGATTTCTGAGCATCGTTCCGATGCCCGGCCAAACCACAGCGCGCAAGGCCACCCCATGAACCATCTCGTTGCCGAACATGTGTTGCAGGATGCCGACGCCTACGGCCGCCAATTCGTCGCAGCGAAACCGTTCCGCCACCTTGTCATCGACGATTTCCTCGAACCGGCCTATGCGGCACGGATCCTCGATGAATTTCCGGACTTCGAACGGGGCAACGCGCGCACCGAAAACGGCGACCTCGGCAACAAGTCGACGATCGAGAAAGTCCGTGGCCTCGGCCCCTCGTTCGTGGCACTCGACGACCTGATCCAGTCGCAGGAATTCCTCGACCTGGTCGGCCGCCTGACCGGCATCGACGACCTGCTCTATGACCCCTGGTATTTCGGCGGCGGCACGCACGAGAGCCGGCACGGGCAGGATCTCGACGCGCACGTCGACTTCAACCGCCATCCGATCGAGAACTGGCACCGCCGCCTCAACCTGATCGTCTACCTCAACCACGAATGGGACGATGCCTGGGGCGGCTCGCTCGAACTGCATTCCGATCCGCGCTCCGAACACAACGAGACGAAGCGCGTCACGCCGCTGTTCAACCGCTGCGTGATCTTCGAGACGACCGAATCGAGCTGGCACGGCTTCCCGCCGATCGTCCTGCCCGAGGACAGGCGCGCACTGACGCGCCGATCGCTGGCGCTCTACTTCTACACGAAGGAGCGCCCGGCCGAGGAACTCGCCGAGACGCATTCGACGATCTACGTCGACCGCCCGCTGCCGGAACGCTTCCGTCCCGGACTCACGCTCACCGGTGACGACATGCAGGAACTGCGCATCCTGCTCGCCCGCCGCGATCAGCATATCCAGCGCCTGTATCGCGACATCAGCCACGCCAATACGCAGTACGAGGCTGCCCGCAGCGCACTCGAAAACCTCAAACCTTCCGATGTCGTGGCCACCGTGGTGAGAGCCCGACCGATTCGGCGACTCGCCCACAAGATCCGCTGGCTCCTGCGCAGACAGTAGCCGTCTGCGTGGGCATACTTGTCATTGTGTGCGGCGCTCCCAGCCTGGCAGGAACATCCCTTGGACATCGCAGAAATCGCCCGCAAGGCGCACGCCTTCGACGCCACACTGAGCCAGACCAAACGCGACCTCGCGCCGGAAGGATTCGGCTGGTACCCGTACGGCACGCTGAGCAACTTCCAGCACCTCGACCGTCTGCTGACCGGCACCAACCGCGACCTTTCCGCGCTGTCAGGCGATGCGCCGGTCGCCGACATCGGCGCGGCCGACGGCGATTCGGCGTTCTTCCTCGAATCACTCGGCTTCGACGCGCATGTCGTCGACAACGCCCCGACCAATTTCAACGGCTGCCGCGGCGTGCACCTGCTCAAGCAGGCCCTCGACTCGAAAGTGACGATCCACGAAGCCGACCTCGACGCCCGCTTCGACCTGCCCGGCGAGAACTACGGACTCGCGTTCTTCCTCGGCATCCTCTACCACCTCAAAAACCCATACAACGCGCTCGAAAGCCTCGCGCGCAATGCACGCCACGCCGTCATCAGCACGCGCATCACCCGCTACAACACCACGAACGAAGCGCGCGGCAGGAACGGCGTCAACCGCGAACGCGTCGAGCTGCAATCGATTCCTGCGGCCTATCTGGTCGCGCCGGACGAAACGAACAACGACAACACGAACTACTGGATGTTCTCCGAGGCCGGCCTGCGCCGCATCCTCGACCGCACCGGCTGGGATGTGCTCGACTTCATGACGGTCGGCGACACGCTCAATTCCGACCCGGCCAGCCAGGAAGGCGACGAGCGTGCGTTCTGTCTCGTCCGCAGCCGGCAGCTATCACGGTAGACCGCATCGAACGAAGCGCGGGAAACCCTGAAGATCCGGAAGCATGCTTTGTCGAACATGGTGGAACAGCGCTGGAGAATCTGCGCCCGCGCCATGCGCGCTTCATCGCCACGAGATGCAGGTTCAAGCACATCCGGGATCCGCGCGCGGCCGTCGCCTGCACCGGCATCGTCGTCGGCCCGCTCACCGAAATCGCCCAGCACATCACCTTCAACCCGGTCGGCACCCGAGTGGAATCCAGGCGCCCTGCGCCCGGGTGGGCGCATCATCATCACGCCGATGCGCGCGCCGCCTCCCGCTCGCTGGTCGTGAACGCCACCTTGTCGCGCAAATAGACCGGCAGCGCCTGCTCGGCGTCGAGGCCGTGGCCGCCGGCCAGCAGCGGCACGGCGAGACGCGCGATGGCGGCAGCCTGCGGATAGCACAAGCCCTGCGCAGACACCGGTTCGCGGTCGAGGCGGGCGCGGATCGCCGCCGCGTGCGTGTCCCAACCGGTGCCGACGATGGCCCAGGCATGCCCGGGCGGCACGGCGAGGCGTTCAGCCGGACCGACCGTCTCGAAACCGACCGGCTCGACCAGGCCGTCGCCACGCCGATGGAAGGTGCCGGCATAGATTTCGCCCATGCGCGCATCGATGACGGCGAGGATCGAACGCGCCTCGGCGGGTGCCTCGAGGGCGAGCGCGGCCAGCGACGACACCGGCACGACCGGACGATCCAGCGCCAGCGCAATGCCCTGCGCCGCCGATATCGCCAGGCGCACGCCAGTGAAGGCACCGGGCCCACGACCGACCGCGATCGCATCGAGTTGGCGGCGGCGCAGGCCGGCCTCGGCAAGCACTGCCTCGCACATCGGCAGCAGCAGTTCCGCGTGCCGTCGTGGCGCGATCTCGCTGCGCACGAACATCGCATCGCCGGCGATCAGCGCCACCGAGCAGGCTTCGGTCGAGGTTTCCAGCGCGAGCAGGTTCATCGTGCGTCCATCCCCGCCGGTACGTCGATGCGCGCGGGGCCGAGAGCGTACCAGTCCACGCGCCGGGTCAGGTACATGAGAATCGCGACCGCAGCGAGCAGGGCCAGTGCGCCCATCAGCAGCGAGTACTGTTCGCTGATCACGAGTCCATAGAGAAGCGCGTAGACGAAGGCCAGCAGGCCGCCGAGCGTCGTCGCCGCCGCGCCGCCGCGTGCCGCTGCACGCGCATAGCCACCGACGATCGCCACCACTGCGAGTGCGGCAAGCAGATAGGCCATGCCGAAGCCGACTTGCTCCGATAGCGCCAGCAGGACGACGTAGAACGTGCACAGGGCGACGCCGACGAGCAGGTACTGCACCGGATGAACGCGCCAGCGGCCGAGCACGTCGAACAGGAACAGTGCGGCGAAGGTCAGCGCGATGAACAGCACGCCGTACTTGCCGGCGCGCTCGTTGCGCTGATAGGCATCGACCGGCTGATACAACTCGACACCGAACCCTGATTGCAGCACCAGCGGCGCACCGTTCGCGCCTTCGCTCCAGCTCTGCCCGAACGCGCGGTTCAGGTCCAGCACCTGCCATTGCGCGCTGAATCCCTGCGTGCCGGTGTCGTGCGAGGCCGGCAGGAAGGCGCCGGTGAAACTCGGATCCGGCCAGGCGCTGGCGAGGTGGACATCGGTCTGGCGGGCCAGCGGCAGGAAACGCAACACGGCCGTGCCGGCCAGACGCATTTCGAACGAGAACGGCAACGGGCGCTGCGCCACCGCGTCATCAAGCGGCCAGTCGACTTCGGTCGTGGAGATCCCGGCGACTTGGCCGCCGGGCCCGAACGCCAACTCGCGCCCGTCGATGCGCAGGACCGACACCTGGCGGATGCCGCGGACGTCGGTGACCGGCACGCGCAGGCTCGCCGCATGCCACTGCGGATCGCCGCCCGCATTGTTCATCGCCGCGATTGCGGCCGGCTCGAAATGCCCGCTGAAGCGCAGCACGGCCGTGTACACCGGGGTCTCGTAGATTCCGTAATGGCGCCTCTCGGTCTCCAGCGTGCCCTCGACGCGCAGGCGCTCGGGCAGGAGGAACCGGGCAACGTCGTAGGTGGTGACGACGCCCTTGTCGTTCTGCACCGACTTGCGCATCGGCACGACCAGCACGGGGCCGCCGACGGACTGCTCTTCACCCCAGCGCTCGGCGATCTTCGCGCGCGCCTCGAACTCGAGGCCCTGACGCTCGCGCACGAGCCCCTGCACCTGGAATAGCGGAATCATCAGCAGCAGGCCGAGGAAGCCGATGCCGAGAGCACGCAGGGTCACGCTGCGCGTCCAGTCCTGCCACATGGTTCACCTCCACGGTTTCGGAGATGCCATGGAAGCGCGTCGAACCGGCATGCCGGCGCCCGCATGTGGCGGATTTCGGGCGAAACGGGGAGTAGCGGGGGCCGGCGACCAGGGGCTGGGAAAGCATCGCGTGCGCTTCTGGTTTTGCAACCATTCCCGATTCCCTGTTCCCCCATTGCCAGATGTCACACCAGGCGGGGCGAGCGCCATTGCAGCGTCGCCCCGCCGCGCATCGATCAGCGCCAGCGCCTCTCGACGGTGAAGATCGCCTCGCAACCGCCATCAACCCAGATGCCGGCGCGGTTCCAACCCCAGGTGCGGCCCTCGACACAGCGTGTATTCGAGATCTGGCGCGTGATGTACACGCGCCCGCCGCGACCCGTATCGACCTGGCACAGGTTGTAACGGTAGTCCCGGCTCCCGCAACGCACGCTGATGTCGTTGTCCCAATCCGGCCCAGGCACCCAGCCACCGGGACCGCCATGGCCCGGGGGCCGACCGGGACCGCCGCTCCAGCGCCGCTCAACCGTGAAGATGCCCTCGCAGCCGCCATCGACCCAGACACCGGCACGGTTCCATCCCCAATTGCGCCCTTCGATGCAGCGCGTATTGGAAATCTGGCGCGTCAGGTAGACGCGGCTGCCACGACCGGTATCGATCTGGCACATGCGATAGCGATAGTCGTGGCTGGCGCAACGCACATTGATGTCGCGATCCCAGTCCGGGCCGGGATACCACTGGCCAGGCTGGGCCTGGACCGCGCTGGCGGCGAAGAAGGCGGCTGCTGCAAGCGAGATTGCCATGAGGAATTTCATGCGTACTCTCCGGCTTGGAAATAAAGGTCTCCGATCGCGCCCATGCGACCGGCGCGCCAAGCGTACAACGAACGCGCACCATCGCGGCAACCCGTGGCAAACCCGCTCGCGAATCAGGATTCAGCGTGACGCCGATGGGCTCCGGCACGCGCATGCAAGGCGTCATCCTCTGCAACCAGACACGCACCGTGGACGCGCGGGCACGCCCGTTCCGGCGCCTGGAACACGCGCCATCGCACGCGGTGGAGGAAGCCCTGGACGCGGTCGGCTCGATCCTCGAGCAGATCGTTGCGAGCCAAAGGCAGGAATGGCCGTGATGCAACCGCAAAGCTCCGCTAAGTGACTGATGCCGCGAGACTGCTGATCGCCGCCATCGGAATCGTACTCACGATCCTACTCACTTCCGTCGGCGTGCGCTTGGCGCTCCGGCGACATCCGTCGGCAGAAGCTCAGCTTCGCCGCCTGCATCGCCGTGGCAGCTCGCTCACGCAGCCGCCACGACGATGGGCTGCACCTTCGCGCGGAATCGCTTTTGCGCCTGCCACATGTCGAAGTCGCCTTGCATCGCGTGCCACATCCCCGGCGTCGTGCCCAGCGCCTTGTGCAAGCGCAGATCCATTTCCGGGCTGATGCCCGCCGCGCCGTCCAACACGCGCGACAGCGCCGCACGGGTAACGCCCAAGCGTTCGGCGGCTTCGGTCACAGTCACGCATGCCAACCATTCGCGCAGGACTTCGCCGGGATGCGGGGGGTTGTGCATATTCATGTCAGTGATGGTCCTGATAGTCCACAAGCTCGGCGTTGCCATCATCGGCAAACATGAAGGTCAGCCGCCAATTTCCACTCACCCAAATCGCCCAATGCCCGGACAGGCCGCCTTTCAACGGGTGCAGCTTCCATCCCGGTGCATTCATGTCCTGTGGGCCGCTGGCGCGGTTCAGGGCGAACAATTGCAACCGCAGTTTGCTCGCGTGTCTGGCCTGAATCCCTGACGTTCTGCCGGTCAGGAAATACCGTTCGAGCCCTTTGTGGCGGAAGCTGCGAATCACGGGGCCGTCTGTATCTCAGTGTTCGAGACGGCGAAATGCGATCATCTCCCTGCCGGCCGCCAGCGGCCCGCTTTGCACTTCCGCACATGCCCGAACCGCCCCGCCATCGCATCTCGCAGCTCGATTTCTGGATCGCGCTCGACCATGGCGGACGAATGCACTTTCACGAGGAGGGCTTGCGGCGCGCGAAGCGAGCGCGACTCGACGCGCAGGCGACCGCCGCACAAGGCACGCTCCGGTTCGGCCCCAGGCCGGCATACGCGAAGCTTCTGGAAACCCTCGAGCAGCGCGTGAACAAGTCGGTTGAGGTAGCAAACCTGACCGACAACGGCGAGCCTCCGCTCACCCCCTTCCCGCCCGCCGGCGATGACACCTGATGTACGGCATGACCGCTGGCGGATGAGCTTTCCCCAACGGAGATCACCCATGATTTAACTCGTACTCAAAGCCGCGGCCTACGCCGCGCACCAGCACCGCAACCAGCGTCGAAAGGACGCTGAGGCGTCGCCCTACATCAATCATCCTGTGCAGGTCGCACACATCCTTTCGAGTGCAGGCATCGGCAGCCCTGTGGTGCTTGCCGCGGCCCTGCTTCACGACACGATCGAGGACACGACGACAACGCCCGCCGAACTGCGTGCGCTGTTCGGCGAAGAGATTGCCGGCATCGTCCTGGAAGTGACCGACGACAAATCGCTGCCGAAGGACAGGCGCAAGGCTCTGCAGGTCGAGCACGCGCCGCACCTGAGCGAGGGTGCTGCGCTGGTGTAGTTCGCCGACAAGATCGCCAACTTCACCGACATCCTCGAGTCGCCGCCGCCTTGGCCGGTCGAGCGGAGAGCAGCCTACTTCGCATGGGCGGCGCGAGTCGTCGACCGACTGCCGACGCAGCCGACCGGTCTGCGCGCGAGGTTCGATGCGCTGCTGGCACGTTCACCGTCCACGACCGCGGCCTGACCATCGGGTTACGCACGCGAAACGGGCGACATCCGCTCGACTTCGTCGGTGATGCGGATCGTCGCGCCATCCTGGTTCAAGTGCTCCGCCAAGCGAACAAGGCGGAGCTGTGCCTCCCGGGCGCGTTCCATTCGGCCGCCGATCTCCAGGGCGACCGTTGCCGCGATCAAGGAGAACTCGCACGCGATCAGCAACGACCTCACAAACCGCCTGGATGTCGATGGACGAGGGCAGACAGCGCAAGACAGAAAACCGGCGAAATACCGGGGTTTTCCTGAGCAAAATAGACAGTAATGGACAACGCTGGACGTTGATGGACGGGGAAATGGTGGGCCGTGATGGGATCGAACCATCGACCAATGGATTAAAAGTCCACTGCTCTACCGCTGAGCTAACGGCCCCCGCTTCAACCAGACAATGCAGTCGCGCGCTGCGCGACAATCACTCACCTCTCCCACTTGCGGGAGAGGGCAAGGGGTGAGGGCAACGCCGTGGCCGCACATCGTCGACAGATGGATGGCGACGCCACGAAGGCCGCGCAGTTTACCCGCGCGCGGGCCTCAACGATAGCGTGTGGGGTCGACGAGCCCTGCGGCGGCGAAGCCTGCGGCGCGCAAGCGGCAGGCATCGCAGTGACCGCAGGCGCGGCCGTCGACATCGGCCTGATAGCACGACACGGTCCGCGCGAAGTCCACACCGAGACGCGCGCCCTCGCGGGCGATGTCGGCCTTCGAGAGGTGGATCAGCGGCGCGTGCACGCGCAAGCGCGTGCCTTCCACGCCACTCTTCGTCGCCAGGTTGGCCAGCACCTCGAATGCAGCGACGAATTCGGGCCGACAGTCTGGGTAACCGGAATAGTCCACCGCGTTGACGCCGCAGAAGACATCTGCGGCGCCGAGCACTTCAGCCCAGCCGAGCGCGATCGACAGCATGATCGTGTTGCGTGCTGGCACGTAGGTAATCGGAATGCCCGCCCCGCCCTGCTCCGGCACTTCGATGTCGGCGGTCAACGCCGAACCGCCGATGCTGCGCAGGTCGACGGCAACAGTCTTGTGCTCGATCGCGCCGAGGTCGGCGGCGATGCGCGCCGCGGCAACCAGTTCGGAAGAATGGCGCTGCCCATAGGCGACGCTGAGCGCATGGCAGCGGAAGCCCCGGGCGCGTGCGATGGCCAGGGTGACGGCCGAATCCATGCCGCCGGAAACGAGCACGACGGCGCGCGGGGTGTCCTGGGTGGTCATGCTCCGGTGCTCTCCGTGGATCGATGCGGTGTATCGGTCGGCGCCCCCACCGGCCCTCAACGTCCACGCGCATCATCCCAGAGCAGCTTGTGCAACTGCATCTGGAAACGCACGCGCAGGCGATCGGCGAGGATCCATTCGGCCAGTTCGCGCGCCGGCAGCTCGCCGTGCACGGCCGAGAACAGCACGGCGCAGCGCGTGTCCAGCGTGTGTTCGCGCACGACCGCCTGCGCCCATTCGTAGTCGGCGCGATCGGCGAGCACGAACTTGACCTGGTCGTGGGCGCGCAGATCGGCGAGATTCTCCCAGCGATTGCGTGCTTCCTCGCCCGAGCCCGGCGGCTTGAGGTCGACGACGCGACGCACGCGCGCATCGACGCCCGTGATATCGAGCGCGCCCGAGGTCTCCAGCGAAACCTCGTGACCGGCGTCGCACAGGCGTTCGAGCAGGACCAGGCAGCGCTTCTGTGCCAGCGGTTCGCCGCCAGTCACGCAGACATGATGCGCACCATGGGCAGCGACCTCGGCGACGAGGTCGTCGATCGTGCGCCACTCACCGCCATGGAACGAATACTCGGTATCGCACCAGCGGCAGCGCAGTGGGCAGCCGGTGAGGCGGATGAACACGGTCGGCCAGCCGGCACTGTCAGCTTCGCCCTGCAGCGAATGGAAGACTTCGGTGACGCGCAGACGCGGCTCGTCGACGGGCCGGGTCGGGACGAGGGGGGATGGAGCGGTGGCAGACACGGCAGCGACGCGCGCAGGCGGCGCGCGCTCAGCGCCGGTTTTCGAGCTTCAGCGCACGCAGGCGACCCGAGGCGAGGCGCGCGACGGTCGTGTCCGGATAGCGCGCGACGACTTCGTTGAGCGTGCCCTCGGCCTCGGCCCACTGCTTCAGCTCGTACTGGCAATAGCCGGTCTTGAGCAAGGCGTCGGGGGCCTTCTGATTGGTCGGGAAGCGCGTCAGCAAGGTGGCGAAGGTATCGAGCGCGACGCGGTAGTTCTGCGTCACGTAGTACGACTCGCCGAGCCAGTAGTAAGCGTTGCCGGCCAGCGTGCTGTCCGGATACTGCGCGATGAAGGCCTGGAAGCGACGCGCCGATTCGGCGTAGCGGCCATCCTTGAGGGCGGCAAAAGCATCGTCGTAGCTGCGCTTCTCAGCGTCCGGGTCAGCCGTCACGTCGCTCGCCGTCGTGGCGGCATCGGCGGGTGGAACCAGCGCGGCATCCTCGGCAGTCAGCGAACCCGAGGCAGCCGTGGCCTGACCGAGCTGGATGTCCTGCAAGGCCGGCCCGGTCGTCGCCGATGCGGCTTCGGCCGGTGCCTTGGGCGCTCCCCCTTCGAGGCGGCCGATGCGCGAATCGAGGTCGATGTACTGGTCACGCGAGCGGCGCTGCATCTCGCCGATCTGGAACTTGAGTTCCTCGATCTGGCCGAGCAGGCTCTGCACCTGCGCTTGCAGTTCCTGGTTGCGGTTGACCAGATCGACGGTGCTGCCGCGCGCCGATTGCTGCTCGAGGCGCTCGACGCGCTCGGCGAGGCTGAGCCGCTGCTGGGCCTGGACGGGCAGCGCAAACGCGGCGGCGGTCAGGGCGACCGCCGCCAGGTACGCGCGCGTGGCATGTGCGCCCTGCATTACTGCGCGCTGGTATAGACGACTTCGACGCGGCGGTTCTTCGACCAGGCCGACTCGTCGTGGCCACGGTCGACCGGACGCTCTTCGCCGTAGCTGACCACGTTGAGCTGGCCGCCCGAAGCGCCGGCGCCGTTCAGCGCGTCACGCACGGCATTGCCACGGCGCTCGCCGAGGCCGAGGTTGTACTCACGCGTGCCGCGCTCGTCGGCATGGCCCTCGAGGGTCACGCGCGCACCCGGGAACTGGCGCAGGTACTCGGCATGGCACGAGATCTGGGCCTGGAACTCCGGCTTGATCTCGGTGCGATCGAGGTCGAAGTAGATGACGCGCTGGCGCAGGCACGCGTCGGTCTCGAGGTCACCGACGCTGTAACGGCCGCTGGTGTCGACCGACTTGGTTTCGGTCTGCGTGGCCGGAGTCGAATCGGTATCGGCCTTCACGACCTTCTTCTTGCACGCGGCCACGCCGGCAACCAGCATGGCGGCAACCAGGATGCGGACTGCAATCTTCATGGGTGTATCCCTCAAACGGTGGACAAGGTTACGGTTGGATTGGGACAGCAGTACTGAATACGGGTGAACCTTAACGGGTCGGTGGTCCGACCTCATCGTCATTCTCAGCGTTGGCGGTATGGCCCCCAGGCCGGCTCTCGTACGTCACCTTCGGCAAGCACGAGGCGTTGGCGGACCCTGCCGTCGGCCGAAACGGTGTACAGCACGCCACGTGGACCCTCCGTCGCGGCGTACAGCACCATGCTTCCATTCGGCGCGAAACTCGGCGACTCATCCACGTTGCCGAGGGATATCTCGCGATACCCGTTGGTGGCGCGATCCAAAACCGCGATACGATACACGTTTCCATTTCCCTGTGCCATGGCGATCTTGTTGCCGTCGCAGCACAGCGAAGCACGGGCGTTGTACTGGCCCTGGAAGGTCAGACGCGTGGCCTCCCCGCCCGACACCGGGGTCTGGTAGAGCTGCGGCTTGCCGGACCGGTCGGAGGTGAAGACCAGGCTGCGGCCATCCGGCATCCACACCGCTTCGACATCGATGGCGAAGTGGTTGGTCACCTTGGTCGTGCGCTTGCTGGCCAGGTCCATCACGTAGATGTCGGGGTTGCCGCCTGCCGACAGGGTCAAGGCGAGGCGTGTGCCGTCGGGCGAGAATGCCGGGCCGCCGTTGATGCCCTTGCTCGACGAAACCAGTTCGCGCGCGCCGGTAGAAAGGTCCTGCACATAGATCGCCGAATTGGCACGCTCGAACGAGACATAGGCGAGGCGGCGGCCATCCGGCGACCAGGCCGGCGACAACAGCGGTTCGCGCGAGCGCACGACGGTCTGCGGATTGAAGCCGTCGGAATCGGCGACCATCAGCGCGTACTGCGTGTTCTGCCCGGTGCCGACCGAGGTGACGTAGGCGATGCGCGTCCAGAACGCACCGCGCACGTTGAGGATCTTCTCGTAGACGAGATCGGCGACCTGATGGGCGACATCGCGCATGCCCGTGCGCTGGCCGGTCATCGCCAAAGCCAACATCGACGTGCCCGAGGCGACGTTGAACAGTTCGAACTCGACGCGCAGGGCGCCATCACCGGCATCGGCGATGCGGCCGATCAGGAGGTAGTTCTGCTTGAGCATGCGCCAGGTGCCGAACTTGACCTCGGCACCGCGCACCGGGAACTCGACGATGTCGTTCTTGCCCAGCGTGCGGAACTGGCCGGAGCGCGCAAGATCGTTGCGGATCACCTCGGCGACGTCGGTTTCGGGCGGCAGGCCGGCGCCCTCGAAGGCAAATGGCACGACCGCGATCGGCGTGGAGGCCTCATTGCCGACGGGCACGGTGATCTTCAGGGCATCGTCGGCCCGGACCGGCGAAACCATGGCCATCACGGCGACAACGAGGGCGACGAGCGCGATACGGGTTGGCATCAGCATGGAGCGGCAACCTCCAACGGGCGGAATTTGAAAGGGATGAGCGGATGAGGCGCTGGATTCCGGAATGCCCAGATTCCATCGATCGCGGCACAAGTCGCTCGCGCAGGAAGCAGCTTGGGCGAGAGATGTCCCGATTCTACCGATCCTGACTCAAGCCGCCCCCACGGCAGGCGGTTCGTGCAGGAGCGACATCGCCGCGATGGGGCCCGAACAGGACGGCCATTGCAGGTCATCAAGGAAGCCAGGGGATGGGGCCGGCACGCCATCACTGCGGACAGACTTCCAGCGGATAGCAGAACGTCAGGACAACCTCGCGGCGGAACACGCTCTCGTACCCGCGATACGGCAAGGGCCGCTCGCGCACCGCCGCTTCCATCGAAGTGCGCGTGATCTCGTCGGCGGCGCAACCCGGCTGCACCGCCGCGGAGATGACCTCGCCGCCGGGAATCTGCACGATGCGGATGTCGCAAATCACCTGGCTGATGCCCTCGGGTCGATGCCACTGCGCCACCGCCTGCGCCTGGATCGCCGCCGCGTAGCGTGCAGCCAGGCTGTCGTCCTGACCACCGGCGCCAGTCGTCGCCTGCTCGGCTTCCTGCGGCACATCCACGCTCGGACGGTTGCGCTCGGCCTTCTGCTGTTGCGCGGCCTGCAGATCCTTCAGCTGTTCCAGGCGCGCCTTCTCCAGCGCGACCTGCCGCGCCGCCGCTTCGCGCTGCCGGCGGATCTCGGCCAGCTTCCGCGCGCGCTCGGCTTCGAGCTTCTGTTCCTGTTCGAGTTCGATCTGGCGTTGCCTGATCTTTGCTTCCTGCTCCCTCTTCGCCTGCTCGGCCTTCTGCTCGGCCAGTGCGGCGATCCGTTGCTGGTCGACCGTGTCCATCTTCGGCGGCGCCGGTGGCGGCGCCTGCTCGGGTTCGGGCTTCGCTTGCGGTGGCTCGGGGATCGGCTCCGGCTTCGGCGCGGGCTTCGGCTCGGGCGGCTTGGGCGCGGGTTTCGGCGGCGCACGCCGCGCCTGCGGCTTCGGTGCCGCAGTCGGCCCGACCAGGACCGCCTCGATGACCTGGCCCGGCATCACCACCGGCCGTGTTTCGCGCGTCCACCACATCCCTCCGAGCACGATCAGCACGATCGCCCCGTGCAACAGCAGGGACCAGACGATCGCGCGCAGCTTGTCTCCGAGGCTTTCGATCATGCCTGCATCAACGTTTCGCCGGGGTCTGCACCGGCTGGCTCATGAGGCCGACCTTCGGCACGCCGGCGCGCTGCAACGCGGCCATGGCCCGATAGATCTGGCCGTAGTCGACGCGTTCGTCGCCACCGATCAGCACGGGGACCTGTGGATTCTGGCGGACGAAAGCTGAAACCTTGTTGACCAGCACATCCTCGTCGATCGGCTCGCGCTGGCCGGCGCCGATGGTCAGGAACCACTGGCCGTCCTGGTCGACGCTGACCACCACCGGCTCCTTGTCGTTCTGGATCGCCGTGGCATTCGATTGCGGCAACTGGATGTCGACGCCGAGGTTCATCAGCGGCGCGGTAACCATGAAAATGATCATCAGCACGAGCATGACGTCGATGTACGGCACGACGTTGATCTCGGCCTTGAGCTTGCGCCGCTTGCGGTTGCGATAGCTTTGCATCAGCACACTCCGGCGGGCGGCACCATGGCGCCGCCCGGACTGGACGATTCAAACGCGAGATGGATGCGCACGGGGTCGGCGGCCTCAGTCGTCGACATGCGCCTGGCGCTGCAGGATCGAGGAGAACTCCTCGAGGAAGGTCTCGTAGCGCAGGGCGACGCGTTCGACGCGGCTGGCGAAGCGGTTGTAGGCCCATACCGCCGGAATCGCCGCGAACAACCCCATGGCGGTGGCGACGAGCGCCTCGGAGATGCCCGGCGCGACCATCGCGATGGTCGCTTCCTTGACGTTGGCCAGCCCCTGGAAGGCAATCATGATGCCCCAGACCGTGCCGAACAGGCCGACGTAGGGGCTGATCGACCCGACATTGGCGAGGAACTCGAGGTTGCGTTCGAGGCGGTCGACCTCGCGTGACTGGGCCACGCGCATGGCGCGCTGGGCGCCTTCGAGCAGGCTGCGCGAATCGACACCGCGGCGCTGGCGCTGACGTGCGAATTCACGGAACCCGGATTCGAAGATCGCCTCGAGTCCGGCGATGCGCTCGCCGCTGGCATTGACGTCCTTGAACAGGGCTGCGAGGTCCGAGCCCGACCAGAAGCGCTCTTCGAACTCGTTGGCCGCGGTATTCGCCGAGGCCAGCATCGCCTGCTTGCGGAAGATGATGAACCACGACGCGATCGAGAACAGGATCAGGATCAGCATGACGATCTTGACCGGCAGGCTGGCTCCCCAGATCAGGGCGAGGATGTTGAGCTCGTGGTTCATGGACGAACAATCTCCTGGAGCAACGATTCTGGAATCGGCCGCGGCCGCCAGCGTTCGGCGTCGAGGCAGGCGATGCGCACCCGCGCATCGACGAGTGAAATTGCCGGCTCGCGCTCGCGCACCAAGGTCTGCGCGACCTCGAAGCTCGCCCCGCGCAGTGCTTCCACGCGCACGCTGGCGAGCAAGGCGTCGTCGAGACGGGCCGGTCGATTGAAACGGATGTCCATGCCATGGACGACAAAGACGATGCCGAGTTCCGCGCGCAACTGCTCCTGGCCGATACCGGCCGCCCGCAGCCACTCGCTGCGCGCGCGCTCGAAAAAGCGCAGGTAGTTGGCGTGGTAGACGACGCCACCGGCGTCGGTGTCCTCCCAGTACACGCGCACCGGCCAGGTGAATGCCGGCGCGGCGCCGGTCCCGATCGGCCTAGCCGCCATCGACGACCTCGTCGGGCGCGGAACTGAACAGGTCCTCGCGACGCGCAGAGCGCGGCACCGGCAGGCCGAGATGACGCCAGGTCTTCTGCGTGACCATGCGCCCGCGCGCGGTGCGGACGAGGAAACCCTGCTGGATCAGGTAGGGTTCGAGCACGTCCTCGATCGTGCCGCGCTCCTCGCTGAGCGCAGCGGCCAGCGACTCGACGCCGACCGGGCCGCCGTCGAAGTTCTCGATGATCGTCGTCAACAGGCGACGATCGAGCGCGTCGAAGCCCTCCGCATCGACCTTGAGCATTTCCAGCGCATTGCGCGCGACCTCGCGCGTGATAACGCCGTCGGCACGGATCTCGGCGAAATCGCGCACGCGCCTGAGCAGGCGGTTGGCGATGCGCGGCGTGCCGCGCGAGCGGCGCGCGATCTCGGTCGCACCATCCGGCTCGCAGCCGATGCCAAGGATGCGCGCGGCGCGGCGCACGATCGCCGCCAGTTCCTCGGTGGTGTAGAACTCGAGGCGCTGGACGATGCCGAAGCGGTCGCGCAGCGGCGCAGTCAGCAGGCCCGCGCGCGTGGTCGCACCGATCAGGGTGAACGGCGGCAGGTCGAGCTTGATCGAACGCGCCGCCGGGCCCTCGCCGATCATGATGTCGATCTGGAAGTCCTCGAGCGCCGGATACAGCACTTCCTCGACAACCGGCGACAGCCGGTGGATCTCGTCGACGAACAGCACGTCCTTCGGTTGCAGGTTGGTCAGCAGGGCAGCCAGGTCACCGGCGCGCTCGAGCACCGGGCCCGAGGTGCTGCGCAGGTTCACGCCGAGCTCATTGGCGATGACATGGGCCAGCGTGGTCTTGCCGAGCCCGGGCGGCCCGAACACGAGCACGTGGTCGAGCGCGCCGCCACGCCGCCGCGCCGCCTCGATGTAGATCGACAGCTGCTCGCGCACCGTCGCCTGGCCGAGATACTCGCCCAAACGCTGCGGACGGATGCTCGCCTCGAGGAGCTCGTCCTCGCGGTCGGCATCGGCGGCGATCAGGCGCGGGGAGCCGGGATTGGGGATTGGGGATTCGACACTCAAGGCCGGATTCGCGATTCGGGGTGGGGACAACGGCGCGATTATGGAGTGTTTCTCCGGTCTTTTCCGAATCTCCAATCCCCAATCGCGGCCTTCCTCAGATCTCCACCTGTGTACCGAGCTCGATCAACCGGTTGCCCGGGATGCGGAAGAACGCCGTCGCCGAATGCGCATTGCGGGCGAGAATGGTGAACAGGCGGTCGCGCCAGAGCATCATGCCGGGGCGGTCGGTGGCGACGATGCTCTCACGGCTGAGGAAGAACGTGGTATCCATCATGTCGAACGGCAAACCACACTGGGTCACCCCGGCCAGCGCCTTCGGCAAGTCCGGATCCTCGGCAAAGCCGTAGCGCACGACCACGAGATAGAAGCCATCGGCCAGTGGCGACACCGCAATGCGCCGACCAGGGTCAGCTGCCGGCTCATCGAGCACCTCGACGTTGAGGATCACGTTGCGCTCATGCAGCACCTTGTTGTGCTTGAGGTTGTGCAGCAGCGCGTGTGGCACGCCATCGCGGTTGGCGGTGAGGAACACTGCCGTCCCCGGCACGCGCAGCGGCGGATGCATGGCGATCGAGCTGATGAACGGTTCGAGGGCGAGGCCGGCACGGCGCATCTCGCGCATGACCAGTTCCTTGCCGCGCCGCCAGGTCGCCATGATCGTGAACACGCCGAGGCCGAGGGCGAGCGGGAACCAGCCGCCGTACTCGATCTTGTCCGCCACCGCAGCGAGCAGCACGAGGTCGATGCCAAGGAACAGGCAGCCGACCACGAGCACGCGCAGGCGGCTCCAGCGCCAGATGCGCCGCGCGACGACGACGACGAGGATCGTGTTCATCAGCATCGTGCCGACCACGGCGAGGCCGTAGGCGGCGACCAGATTTTCCGAGGAACGGAAGCCGAGCACGGCGGCAATGGTCAGCACGAGCAGGATGCGGTTGATCCACGGCAGGTAGATCTGGCCGATCGTCTCCTTCGAGGTATGCATGACCTGCATGCGCGGCAGGTAGCCGAGCTGCACGGCCTGGCGCGCCATCGAAAATGCACCGGAAATCACCGCCTGCGAGGCAACCACGGTCGCCATCGTTGCCAGCACGATCATCGGGATCAGCAGGCCCTCGGGCACGAGCAGGTAGAACGGATTCGCCGCCTTGGCCGGGTCGGCCAGCACCAGCGCGCCCTGGCCGAGGTAGTTAAGCATCAGGCAGGGCAGCACCAGGAAGAACCAGACCAGGCGGATCGGCTTGCGCCCGAAGTGGCCCATGTCCGAATACAGCGCCTCGGCGCCGGTGATGGCGAGCACGACCGCGCCCATGGCAAAAAAGGCGAACTTGCCGTTGTCGACGAAGAACAGCACCGCGTGCTGCGGGTTCAGCGCCGCAAGCACATGCGGTTCTCGCGCGATGCCATACAGGCCGAGCGCGCCGAGGCTGAGGAACCAGACCAGGGTGATCGGCGCGAACAGCGGACCGACGCGTCCGGCGCCGTGCTTCTGGATGGCGAACACGCCGAGCAGGATCAGCACGGTCAGCGGCACCACCCAGCTGTGCAGCTTCGGCGCGACGACCTCCAGGCCCTCGACCGCCGACAGCACCGAGATCGCCGGGGTGATCACGCCATCACCGAAGAACAGCGCCGCGCCGAACAGGCCGACCACCATCAGTAGCCAGCGCACGCGCGCACTGGCAACGCCACGCTGGGCCAGCGCCATCAGCGCCATGATGCCGCCCTCGCCCTTGTTGTCGGCGCGCAGGATGAACGTGGCGTACTTGACCGACACCACCAGGATCAACGACCAGAAGATCAGCGAGAGCACGCCGAGCACGTTCTGGCGGCCGACTTCGACGCCATGCTGGCCGAAGGCCTCGCGAAACGCATACAGCGGACTCGTGCCGATGTCGCCATAGACCACGCCGACCACGCCGAAGCACAGCGCGAGCAGGCGCTTGCCGTGGAGGCCGTTCGTGTTCGTGGCGTGGCTCATCATTGTTTCGCCTAGCGCAACGCGGCCTTCAGCGCCTTGCGGATGATGTCCTCGGCGCTGTCGCCCGGGGCGCTGGCGTCCTTGACCAGGCGACTCACCTCGGCCGGCTTGTAGCCGAGCGACTGCAGGGCCACGCTGGCCTCGCCGACCGGATCGAGCGCCACGCCGCTCGCCTGCGCGAGGCCGCCGCCGGACAAGCCATCGACCCGATCACGCAGCTCGACGACGATGCGCTCGGCGGTCTTCTTGCCGATGCCAGGAATGCGCGTCAGCGCAGCGATGTCGCCGTTCTGCACCAGGCGCGCGAACTCGTCGACCGACACCCCGGACAGCACCGCGAGCGCAGTCTTGGCGCCGATGCCGCTGACCTTCTGCACGTGGCGGAACAGGCTGCGTTCGCTCTCGCGCAGGAATCCGTACAAGGCGACCGTGTCCTCGCGCACCGCGTAATGCGTGCACAGGGTCACTTCACGGCCGACCTCGGGCAGGTCGTAGAAGGTCGACATCGGCGCCTCCAGCTCGTAGCCGACGCCGCCGACATCGACGAGCAACCATGGCGGCTGCTTGCCGGCGAGCACCCCCTTCAGTCTTCCGATCACCGGCGTCGCCTCCAGGCTGTGCGTGGAATGCCGATGCGCTCGATGCTCGAACGTGTGTGCGCATGGGTCAGGGCAATGGCCAACGCGTCGGCCGCGTCGGCCTGCAGGCGCCCGGGAATGCCGAGCAGCACGCCGACCATGTGCTGCACCTGGCCCTTCTCGGCTGCGCCGCCGCCGACCACGGCCTGCTTGATTTCCTTCGGCGCGTACTCGGCGAGACTGAGTCCACGGCTGACCACCGCACAGATCGCCGCACCGCGCGCCTGGCCGAGCTTGAGCGCCGAGTCGGGATTGCGTGCCATGAACACGCGCTCGATCGCGACCTCGCTCGGCGCATGCGCGTCGATGATCGCGCTGATCTCGTCGAAGATCTGCTTGAGGCGCTGGTGGAAATTGTCGTTGCCGAGCAGGTGCAGGGCGGTGTGGAAAACCGGCCGCGACCGCCCATCGGCACTTGCATCGATGATGCCGATGCCGGTGCGCTGGCTGCCGGGATCGATGCCGAGGATGCGCGTCGTCGCCACAGCGCAGGGCGGGGGTCCGGCATGGTCGGCGGCACGGGCGGGCATCGGTGCTTCGCTGGTCGCTGCGGGCATGCGCCATGATACGCGCTGTCTCATGCCACCTCCGCGTCGCGCATCACGCGCCTGCCTGTATGGTCGGAAAACGGCCGTGGTGCAGGAAGGCCGTGGTCAGGCGCGCAACCTCCGCGGAGAACACCAGGCCCGAATGCGTGGCGTCCACCACGCAGTGGTCGGTGATGCCGGGCAGGCGCGTCTCGGCGACACTGACCGTGCCGTCGTTCGGGCCATCCAGTGCACCGAGCAAGCGACCAAGCCCGAACGGCGCGCGCCCGGCAATGACGCCGACGTCGGTATCGGCATCCCAGCGCTCGAAGCCATTCACCAGCACGCCGGCGCTGTGACCCATGGCCCAGCGCGCCGGTGGCACGCGGGCAAGGCCGCGCGCGGCGGCACTGCCGAGCAGCGGTGAGCCGAGGCAGACGATGCGTCCGCAGTTCTTCACGCGCGCCCGCGCGACCGTCTCGAGCGCAAGCATGCCGCCAAGGCTGTGACCGACAAGGTGCACGGCGCCGGCCTTCGCTTCGATGCGCCGGGCGAGACGTTCGACTGCCGCATCGACCGAACCGGCGACGCTGGCATAGTCGAGGATCTCGACCGAATCGAAACCGCCGCCGCGCATCCGCCGCGCCAGCGCGGTCAGCGTGAAACCGCGCATCCAGATGCCATGCAGCAGGATGACGTGCTCGCCCATGATCGTCGCGGCGGACCGGCTCAGCCGGCCTCGTCGATCACCTGCACGTGCAGTTCGCGCAACAGCGCGGGCGGGATCGGCGACGGCGCCGCGGTCAGCAGGCACTGCGCGCTGGCCGTCTTCGGGAAGGCGATGACGTCGCGGATCGACTCGGTGCCGGCCATCAGCGCGGCGATGCGGTCGATGCCGAAGGCAATGCCACCATGTGGCGGCGCACCGTAGCGCAGCGCCTCGAGCAGGAAGCCGAACTTGGCCTGCGCCTCGTCGGCGCCGATGCCGAGCAGCTCGAACACCGCGCTCTGCATGTCGCTGCGATGGATGCGGATCGAGCCACCGCCGATCTCGTTGCCGTTGAGCACCATGTCGTAACCACGCGAGACGGCGATGCCGGCATTGGCCATGAGATCGGCCACGTCGTCGATCTTCGGCGCGGTGAACGGGTGATGCAGGGCGACGTGGCGCTGCGCCTCGGCGTCGTACTCGAACATCGGGAAGTCGACCACCCACAGCGGGCGCCAGGCGTTCTCGACCAGGCCGAGGTCGCGCGCGACCTTCAGGCGCAGCGCGCCGAGCACATCGCAGACCAGCTTGTACGAACCTGCGCCGAACAACACGAGGTCGCCGGCCTGCGCGGCAGTCGCGCCGAGCACGGCGGCAAGTGCCGCATCGTCGAGGAACTTGGCGACCGGTGAATTGACGCCCTCGCGGCCCTTGGCCGGATCGTCGACGCGCATCCAGGCCAGGCCCTTGGCGCCGTACTTGGCCGCAAGCGCGCCGAGTTCATCGATCTGCTTGCGCGAGAACACCGCGCCGCCCGGCACGCGCAGCGCGGCGACGCGGCCGGCCGGATCGTTTGCCGGCTCGCTGAACACCTTGAACTCGACGCCACGCACATGCTCGGCAACATCGACCAGTTCGAGCGCGATGCGCAGGTCCGGCTTGTCCGAACCATAGCGGCGCATCGCCTCGGCATAGGTCATGCGCGGGAATGGATCGGCAAGCTCGACACCGGCCACCGCGCGGAACACCTCGCGGATCATCGTCTCGACCGTGTCCTGCACGTCACGCTCGCTGACGAAGGCGAACTCCATGTCGAGTTGGGTGAACTCGGGCTGGCGGTCGGCGCGCAGGTCCTCGTCGCGGAAGCAGCGCGCGATCTGGTAGTAGCGATCGAAGCCGGCCACCATCAGCAACTGCTTGAACAACTGCGGCGACTGCGGCAGGGCGAAGAACTCGCCGGCGTGCACGCGACTCGGCACGAGGTAGTCGCGTGCGCCCTCGGGCGTGGCCTTGGTCAGGATCGGCGTTTCGATGTCCTGGAAGCCACGCGCGTCGAGCCAATGGCGCAGGGCGGAAACGAGGCGCGTGCGCAGGCGCATCTTGCGCTGCATGTCGGCCTGGCGCAGGTCGAGGTAGCGATACTTGAGCCGCGTCTCCTCGCTCGGGTTCTCGTGCAGGGCAAACGGCAGGTTGTCGGCGCGGTTCAGCACCTCGATGCATTCGGCCAGCACTTCGACCCTGCCGCTGCGCAGCTTGTCGTTGGCCTGGATGCGCGCACGCACGCCGCCGCTCACGCGCAGGCAATACTCATAGCCGATGTCCGCAGCCTGGCGGAACGCCTCGGCCGAATCGCGCTCGACCACGATCTGCACGATGCCCTCGTGATCGCGCAGGTCGATGAAGGCGACGTGGCTCTGCAGGCGCACCGTATCGACCCAGCCGCACAGCGTGACCGTCTGGCCGATTAGACCCTCGTCGACTAGGCCGCAGTAATGGGTGCGCATGGCAGGCTCCGGGGAAAGGCGCGGAATGCTATAGCCGATGCTGCTGCGCCGCAAACAAAAAGGCCCGCCGGGAGGCGGGCCTTTTCGTCACATCAGGGTGGACCAGGAACGATCAGCGCCAACGCCGATCGATGACGAAGGTCGCCGCGCAACCCCTGTCGACCCACACGCCGGCGCGGTTGAAGCCCCAGCTGCGGCCTTCGATGCAGGCCGCCTGCGAAAGCTGGCGCTCGATACGCACGCGCCCGGCCGGACCGATATCGACCTGGCAGAACCGGTAGCGATAATCGCTGCTCTGGCAACTCAGGCGCAGCGTCGTGTCCCAGCCCGGACCCGGCTGCCAGCCGCCCGGACCGTGACCCGGCCCGCGACCGGCCTCGACGAAGATGCCGCCACAGCCGCGATCGACCCACAGGCCGCGACGATCGACGCCCCAGTTCTGCCCGCGCACGCAACGCGCCGACGAGGTCTGGCGGACCATGCGTGCGTCGCGCCAGTTCGTGTCGCAGCGACGCAGGCGGTAGTCCCTGCTCTCACATTGCACGGAGCCATGGGTCGGGCCGGGACCGCCATGGCCGGGACCGCGCGGCGGCTGTGCCTGCACGGAAGGTGCAAGAAGAACAGCACCGGCGATCAACCCGGCAATGGCAGCGAGTGACTTGTACATCCCGATCTCCTCGTTGTGAGTCGCGCCAGTGTAGGTGCGAGCGCTGAACGGCGCCTGGCCTGTTCGAGCATTGTCACGATTCGTTGCTGCCGCCCCCACTGGCCGGCTTCGCCGCCTCCGGTTTCGGTGCCGGCGATTTCGTCGCATCGCCACTGCCGGCATCGGCCTTGGGCGCTTCCTCCTTGCTGGCCAGGTTGCGCTTCGCGTCACCGTCCTTCTTGAAATCGGTCTCGTACCAGCCCGAACCGGCAAGGCGAAACGCCGGCGCGGTCAGGCAACGCCTGACACCGTCGCCCGCGCACTCCGGGCAGGTGGTCGGATCGGCATCGGAAAGCTTCTGCAGGCGCTCGAAGCGATGGCTGCACGCGGGGCATTCGAATTCGTAGATCGGCATGGCTGGGAAGCGGGGAATGGGAAATGGGAAACGGGAAAAGCGTACACCGGCGCGCATCCTGCAGGAGCCCCTTCAGGAGCGATGCTTCTTCTGCAAGAGCATCGCCCGCAAACGGGCTCCTGCGGGAATCGATGCGGACGGTTTCGCGGCATCGCGAAGGCTCACGCCTTCGCGAACACCAGATGCCCTCCCTCGGCATCGACGCGGATCGTCTCTCCTGAAGCAAAACGACCTTCGAGGATCTCCTTCGCCAGCGGGTTCTCCAGCTGCTGCTGGATCGCACGCTTGAGCGGCCGCGCGCCATAGACCGGATCGAAGCCGACGTTGCCGAGCAGATCGAGCGCCTTGTCGCTGACCTCCATGCGCAACTGGCGTTCGGCCAGCCGCTTCTCCAGATAGGCGATCTGGAACTTTGCGATCTGGCGGATCTGACGCTTGTCGAGCGAGCGGAACACCACGATCTCGTCGAGGCGGTTGATGAACTCGGGGCGGAAGTGCGCCTGCACCACGCCCATCACCGCCGCCTTCATCTTGGTGTACTCCTCCTCGTCGTCGCTGCCGGCAAACTCCTGCACATACTGCGAGCCGAGATTCGAGGTCATCACCACGACCGTGTTGCGGAAATCGACCGTGCGGCCCTGGCCATCGGTCAGGCGGCCGTCGTCGAGCACCTGCAACAGGATGTTGAACACGTCCTGGTGCGCTTTCTCGACTTCGTCGAGCAGGATCACGCTGTACGGGCGCCGGCGCACGGCCTCGGTGAGGTAACCGCCTTCCTCGTAGCCGACATAGCCCGGTGGCGCGCCGATCAGGCGGCTCACGGAGTGCTTCTCCATGAACTCGCTCATGTCGATGCGCACCATCGCGTCGGCCGAGTCGAACAGGAAGCCGGCCAGCGCCTTGCACAGTTCGGTCTTGCCAACGCCGGTCGGCCCGAGGAACAGGAACGAGCCGTTGGGCCGATTGGGATCGGACAGGCCGGCACGGGCACGGCGGATCGCGTCGCTGACCGCGCGCACGGCTTCGTCCTGGCCGACCACGCGCCGGTGCAGCTCGTCCTCCATGCGCAGCAGCTTCTCGCGCTCGCCTTCGAGCATCTTGCTTACCGGAATGCCGGTCCAGCGCGAAACCACCTCGGCGATCTCCTCGGCCGTGACCTTGTCCTGCAGCAGCTTGAAGCCCTGCTGCTCGGTCTCGGCGGCGGCGGCGAGTTGCTTCTCGAGCTGCGGCAGGCGCCCGTACTGGATCTCCGAGACCTTGGCGTAGTCGCTTTGGCGCATCGCCGCGTCCATCTCGTTGCGTGCCTGCTCGATCGCTTCCTTGATCTTCGTGGTGCCGGTGACGACGGCCTTCTCGGCCTTCCAGATTTCCTCGAGGTCCGAATACTCGCGTTCGAGCGCCTCGATGTCGGCTTCAAGGTCGGCCAGGCGCTGCCTGGATTCGGCGTCCTTCTCCTTTTTCAGCGCCTCGCGCTGGATCTTGAGCTGGATCAGGCGACGCTCCCTGCGGTCGAGTTCCTCCGGCTTGGAGTCGATCTCCATGCGGATGCGCGAGGCGGCCTCGTCCATCAGGTCGATCGCCTTGTCCGGCAACTGGCGATCCGGAATGTAGCGATGCGAGAGCGTGGCCGCGGCAACGATCGCCGGATCGGTGATCTCGACGCCGTGGTGAACGGCATACTTCTCCTTCAGCCCGCGCAGGATGGCGATGGTGTCCTCCACGCTCGGCTCGCCGACGAACACTTTCTGGAAACGGCGTTCGAGTGCGGCGTCCTTCTCGATGTACTTGCGGTACTCATCGAGCGTGGTCGCACCGACACAGTGCAGCTCGCCGCGCGCGAGTGCCGGCTTGAGCATGTTGCCGGCGTCCATCGCCCCCTCGCCCTTGCCGGCGCCGACCATCGTGTGCAGCTCGTCGATGAACAGGATCACGCGGCCTTCCTGCTTGGCGAGATCGTTGAGCACGCCCTTCAGGCGCTCCTCGAATTCGCCGCGGAACTTCGCGCCGGCAATCAGCGCGCCCATGTCGAGCGACAGCACGCGCTTGTCGCGCAGGCCCTCGGGCACCTCGTCCTTGACGATGCGCTGGGCCAGGCCCTCGACGATCGCGGTCTTGCCCACGCCGGGCTCGCCGATCAGCACGGGGTTGTTCTTGGTGCGCCGCTGCAGCACCTGCACGACGCGGCGGATTTCCTCGTCGCGCCCGACCACCGGATCAAGCTTGCCCGACTCGGCGCGCGCGGTCAGGTCGATGCAGTATTTCTCCAGCGCCTGGCGATGCTCCTCGGCATTGGCGTCGTCGACCTTGTCGCCGCCGCGCATCGCCTCGATCGCCTGTTCCAGCGCGGGCTTGCCTGCCCCGCTCGCCTTCAGCGCGGTACCGAGCGCGCCCTTGTCATCCAGCGCGGCCAGCACGAACAGTTCGCTGGCGATGAACTGGTCGCCACGCTGCTGGGCAAGCTTGTCGGTCAGGTTGAGCAGGCGCGAAAGATCGTTGCCGACCGAGATGTTGCCTTCCTGCCCGGCCACCTTCGGCAGGCGGTCGAGCGCCTCGCCGAGACGAGTGCGCAGGGCGGCGACATTGATGCCGGCCTGGGCCAGCATCGGCGCGGTCGAACCACCGCGCTGGTCGAGCAGCGCGGTCATCACGTGGACCGGTTCGAGCATGTTGTGGTCGCGACCGACCGCCAGGCTCTGGGCATCGGCCAGGGCCTGCTGGAAGCGCGAAGTGAGCTTGTCCATTCGCATGACGGGAAACCTTCGGAAGCGGAGGCCGGAATGCCGGCGATGCGCGCGACATGGGGATTCGCGCGCGGGCTTCCAAGCGGCCCTTCGTCAATCGCTCCCGCGTCACTTCCCCCTGCAAGCGGGAAGAAGTGACGCCTCGTGATCCCCTTCTCCCCGAGCCAACGGGGAGAAGGTGGTGCGGCAGCGCCGGATGGGGAGCGCCCTGCCCTTGCTGTCCCTATGGATCAAACCCGTCCGCAAAAATCCGGTCGGTGTCCGGCTCGAGAGTCGACGTGGCCGTGTTGTTGGTCTGGTTCGGATCGGTCACCGGGGCGTTGACGACGGCAACGACGCTGTTTGCCAGGGTGCCGGTCGTGCCCGGCGCGACCGTGCCGTTGACGGTGTAGACCACCTGCGCGTTCGGCGGCAGGCTGGCGATGTCGGCGATATTGCCGCTGCCGCTGGCGCCGCAACTGCCGCCGCCGGTGGCCATGCAGGCCCAGGTCGGCGCGGTGTAGGCGGCCGGGAAGGTATCGACCACGGCCGCGTTCGTTGCCGACGGCCCGGCATTGGTGATCGTGATCGTGTAGGTCAACGGCGCACCAGCCGTGTAGGCCGGCACGCTGGCCGTGATCGCGGCTGACACATCGGCCTGCGCGGCCGCGGCCTGGCAGTCGACGACTGCGCGGATGACCCAGTCGCCATTCACCCCGAGCGCCTGCGAGCCGAACCAGAAGAACAATCCGGGCGAGATTTCCGCGTAGATCGCGTTGCGGTTCGGCTGGATGCCGTCGGAATCGTTGACCACGCTCGGCCCCACCGCCGGCGGATTCTCGCTGAAGGTGTAGGCAACAACGAAGGTCTCGTTCTGCGCAACCGGCACCGAAATCGGGATCGTGTTGTTCTCGTCGAGGTAACGGAATTCGTTGAGCACCCCATCGGTCATCACCGGCCCGAGCACCGACAGGGCAAGCTCACCCGGCGTGGGAAAACTGCCGGCGCGATGGATGTCGATGGCATCGCCGATCACGAACGCAGCGCCGCCGGACAGCGAACGCCAGAACACCTGCACGCCGACGATGTTGCCCGTACAGGGCGAGGTCAACCAGCTGGCTGCCTTCTCGCCGGCAACGAAACCCGCCTGGATCACCCCCGCGGACAAATCGGTGAGACTGTCGTTCTTCACCGTCACCTCGGCCGCGGACGCCGCCGCCGCCATCGCCATCGCCATCGCCCCGATCACTGCACGCATCGCACCCCCCCAGGCCTGAACGAAACCCGACGGTAGCGCAAGCCGACCCGACATGGGGAGGCAGGCATCACATCAACGACTCCTGACCCTCACCCGTTCCCCTGCCCCATCGCCCGCAATCCCCACAGGAACCACCCGCACGAACCGCCCACAGGAACCGCCCATAGGAACCGGCCGTAGGAAGCGGCTGTAGGAAGCGGCCGTAGGAAGCGGCTTCAGCCGCGATGCCCTTGCCGTACAACCCCCAACGAAGAAGCATCACGCCTAAAGGCGTTTCCTACAGCGCATTGATGCCACCCCGCCCTCAGGAACCGCCCGTAGGACCCGCCCGTAGGACCCGCCTGTAGGACGCGCCTGTAGGACGCGCCTGTAGGAAGCGGCTGTAGGAAGCGGCCGTAGGAAGCGGCCGTAGGAAGCGGCTTCAGCCGCGATGCCCTTGCCGTACAACCCCCAACGAAGAAGCATCACGCCTAAAGGCGTTTCCTACAGCGCGTTGATCCCCGAAAAACGCATCACGCCTAAAGGCGTTTCCTACAGCGCATTGATGCCACCCCGCCCGCAGGAACCGCCCATAGGACGCGCCTGTAGGACGCGCCTGTAGGACGCGCCTGTAGGAAGCGGCCGTAGGAAGCGGCCATAGGAAGCGGCCGTAGGAAGCGGCTTCAGCCGCGATGCCCTTGCCGTACAACGCCCACCGAAGAAGCATCACGCCCAAAGGCGTTTCCTGCAGGCATCGACGCCGCCACGCCCTTCAGGAACTCCCCATCCACACGAGGCTGGCAAACCGCCCGGTACGGGCCTCGCGGCGGTAGGAATAGAAGCGCGGATCGGTCAGGGTGTCGAAACCTCCGCCATGCACGCCACTGACGCCGCGCGCGGCGAGGCGCTGGCAGGCGAGGGTGTAGAGGTCGCAGGTCCAGTGCCCCGGCCGGGTCGGTGCGAAGGCCGCTTCGGCAGCCGCATCGATGCGCACGAAGGCCTCGCGCACTTCGTCGCCTACTTCGTACGAAGCCGCGCCGATCGCCGGACCGAGCCAGGCCAGCACCTCGCGATCAGACGAGCCGAGCGCATCGCAGGCTGCTTCGAGCACGCCTGCGGCGAGCCCGCGCCAGCCGGCATGTGCCGCGGCGACGGCCGAACCATCCGCTCGACACAACAGCACCGGCAGGCAATCCGCCGTCAGCACGGCAAGCACGCGACCGGCTTGCGCAGTCATCGCCGCATCGGCCACTGGCTCGGCGGCCGAATCGACACGATCGACGAGCGCCACCTCGACCCCATGCACCTGATGCAGCCAGCACGGAATCGCCGGCAGGCCGAGTGCGCCGACCAGGCCGGCACGGTTTGCCGCCACCGCAGCGGGATCGTCACCACAACGACTGCCGAGGTTGCAGCGATCCCAGGGCGCCAGCGAGACGCCGGGCGAGCCGCGCAGGCTGACCCGCGCCCGCACGTTCGGCGGCGCCGGCCAGTCCGGGACCAGCCAGTCCTGCATCGCCTCAGCCCGTCTTCGCGTCGTCACGCAGCACGGCGACGAGGCGTTCCATGTCGGCGGGCCGTGGCGCTTCGACGACGATCTCGCGCCCATCCGCCGGATGCGCGAACGACAACCGTTCCGCATGCAGGGCCTGACGACGGAACCCGCGCAGCGCCTCGATCAGTTCCGGCGTCGCGCCCTTGGGCAGGCGCAGGTTGCCGTAGGTCGCATCGCCGACGATCGGATGGCGCACATGCGCCATGTGCACGCGAATCTGGTGCGTGCGTCCGGTTTCGAGCCGGCATTCGATCAGGGTCAGCGCACGGAAGCGCTCGCGCACGCGGTAATGGGTGACCGCCTCGCGACCGTCCTCGCGCACGGCCTGGCGCAGGCGATCGCCGGCATGCCGACCAATCGGCTGATCGACCTTGCCGCCGGCCACCATCGCGCCGTAGACGATCGCCTCGTACTGGCGATGCATGGTGCGCTCCGACAGTTGCTCGACCAGCGCGGTGTGCGCACGCAAGGTGCGCGCGACCACGAGCAGGCCCGAGGTGTCCTTGTCGAGGCGATGCACCAGGCCCGCGCGCGGGATGGAGGCCAGCCCCGGATCGTGGTGCAGCAGGGCATTCTGCAAGGTACCGGCCGGATTGCCGGCGCCGGGATGCACGATCAGGCCGGCCGGCTTGTTGACGACGATGACGTCGTCATCCTGGTGGACGATATCGAGCGCGATCGCCTCGGCCTCGGCGCCGACTTCGCGCTTGAGGTGCACCTCGACCTCCACCGCCTGACCCGCGTCGACGAGCTGGCGCGGCGCCACGGTCGCGCCGTCGAGACGGGCCGCGCCGGATTTGATCCAAACGCTCAGGCGCGAGCGCGAATAGTCCGGGAACAGCTCGGCAAGCACCTGGTCGAAACGGCGTCCGGCCGCCTCGTCGGGGATCGTCGCGCGCAGCGTGGTGGTGGGGTCGGTCATGCGAACGTGAAAAAAATGTGCGGTGCAACCGGTTTCCGGCACCTGCCGGGTTCGCGGTATGATCGCGGCCTTACATCATCGCAGAGCCCCCCTCCGCATGCGAGTTTCGCCCGTGTTCCGCGCCGCCTCGCGGCTGCTGCTGCTCCTCGCCCTCGTCGCCCTCGTCGGTTGTTCGATGTTCGGCAAGAAACGGGAAGACCCGCTCGAGACGCTCGGCGTCGAAGCCCTGTACGAACGCGGCAAGCTGGCCAACGACCGAGGCAACTACGACGCTGCGGTGCGCACCTTCGGCCGCCTCGTCGCGCGCTTCCCGTTCGGTCCGTACACCGAGCAGGCGCAGATCGACCAGGCCTACGCACAGTACAAGATGAACAAGCCGGATGACGCCTACTCGACGATCAACCGCTTCATCAAGACTTACCCGACCCACAAGCACGTCGACTACGCCTACTACCTGCGCGGCCTGATCAACTTCGACCGCGAGGAAGGATTGCTCGAACGTTATGTCGGCCTCGACATGACCCAGCGCGACCAGACCTTCCTGCGCCAGTCATTTGACGATTTCTCGTCACTGGTGCGGCGCTACCCGGACAGCCGCTACACACCCGACGCAACCCAGCGCATGGTCCACCTGCGCAACGGCATGGCCCAGGCCGAAATCAACATCGCGCTCTACTACCTGCGCCAGGGCGCCAACGTTGCCGCGGCCAACCGCGCCAAGACCGTCATCGAAACCTACGATGGCGCGCCGCAGGTCGGCGACGCGCTCGCCATTCTGGTCAAGAGCTACCACGAACTCGGCCAGGAATCCCTCTCCGACGACACCGCGCGCGTGCTCCAGCTCAACTACCCGAACCACCCCGCGCTCAGCCAAGGCTGGCCGGTGTGGCGCTCGAACTGGTGGAAACTGATCCCGCTCAGCAACCGCGGCGCCAAACCGATCGCGAAGAAATAGCAAGCCCCCACAGAAACCGGCCGTAGGAAGCGGCCGTAGGAGCAGCCGTAGGAGCGGCTGTAGGAAGCGGCTTCAGCCGCGATGCCTTGGCCGTACAACGCCCACCGAAGAAGCATCACGCCTAAAGGCGTTTCCTACAGCGCGTTGATCCCCGGAAAACGCATCACGCCTAAAGGCGTTTCCTACAGCGCATTGATCCCACCCCGCCCGCAGGAAGCGCCCGCAGGAAGCGCCCGTAGGACGCGGCTGTAGGAAGCGGCTTCAGCCGCGATGCCCTTGCCGTACAACGCCCACCGAAGAAGCATCACGCCTAAAGGCGTTTCCTACAGCGCATCGATCTCCGAACCAACAGCATCACGCCTAAAGGCGTTTCCTACAGCGCATCGATGCCACACCGCCCCGCAGGGGCCGGGCAGGCGATCGATTCGTGTCAATCCCGCGCGCGGACGGTGAATGTTGCCGGCACGCGGCTGCCATCGGTGAGCACGAATTCGATCATCACGGTGTCGCCCGCCAGCGGCGCCGGCGTGGACACCGGTTCCATCAGCATCAGATGACGTCCGCCCGGCACGAGCTTCACCTCGCCCCCTGCGGGGATCGCGATCGTCTCCAGCGCGCGCATCCGCGACACGCCGTCCACGACGACGGTCTCGTGGATCGACACGTCGTCGAACTGCGGCGATTCGGCAGCCTTGATCGTCAATTCCGCATCACCCCGATTGGCCAGCGTCGCGTAACCGGCATACATCGCCATGCCCGGTGGCGCAGTCGGAATCCACGCGGCTTCGATGACGAGCTTCCCGCCGGCTTCGGCAGCCGTGGCAGCGAAGGCGAAAACCATGAGAGCAGCAACACGTTGCAGAATGTTCATCGGCGTCTCCAGGCAGCGCCGCTATGATACGGCGCCTGTCCTGGCTCCCACGG
Organism: Dokdonella sp.; assembly: GCF_019634775.1. Classification (NCBI taxonomy): domain Bacteria; kingdom Pseudomonadati; phylum Pseudomonadota; class Gammaproteobacteria; order Lysobacterales; family Rhodanobacteraceae; genus Dokdonella; species Dokdonella sp. The sequence goes on along the minus strand of NZ_JAHCAS010000001.1, from coordinate 1,898,298 downwards.
ATTCCGCGACCATGCACCGCATCCTCGCCTCGGCGATCGCCGCCACACTGTCCCTCCCCGCCATTGCCACGGCCGCCGACGATGCAGCGCTGACGATCTACCGCAGCGATGGCGGCGCCCTGTTCGAAGGCGGCGGATCGCCGGTGGCCGACGGCTATGCGGTCGTGCACGAAGTGCGCGTGCTGACCCTGGACGGCGGTCGCCAGACCGTCGTCATCGACGGCCTGCCCTCGACCATCGACGCCGAAGCCATCGCCATCGATTCCGTCCGTGGCACGCGCGTGCTCGCCCAGCGCGTGCTCGCCGCCGGCGATACCGGCCTGCTTGCCGCGCATCGCGGCGAGGCGATCGAGGTCTTCGCCGCCGATCGGCTGCTGGTCGGTGGCACCTTGCTCAGCATCGATGGCAACGGCATCGGCGTGCGTGCCGGCGACGGCCGCGTGCACTACGTGCGCGACTACACCAGCGTGCGCTTCGCCAGCGGCAGCGGCCAACCCGGCAGCACCCTGCAACTCGCCCTGGAAGGCAAGGCCGGCAGCGAGCGCGTGCGCCTCGCCTATCCGACCAGCGGCCTCGGCTGGCGCGCCGCCTACTCGGTGGTGCTCGCCGATGCCGATGCCTGCGCGATGCGTTTCGAGGCGTTGGCCAGCATCGCCAACCGCAGCGGTCGCGACTATCCGGCTTCGCGCCTCAAGCTGATCGCCGGCACAGCGAACTTCGCCAAACCGTCGATGGCACAGCCGATGATGATGGCCAAGGGCATGGTCGCCGAAGCCGCGCCCTTCGACCTGCCCGAGCAGACCTCGCTCGGCGACTACCGCAGCTTCGCCATCGACGGCACGCTCGACCTGCCCGACGCCAGCGTCACCCAGGTGCCGCTGTACGCCGCCCGCGAACTCCCCTGCCAGCGCAGTTGGCTGTTCGAATCCGGCAACACCTGGTATCCGCCGAAGCCGATGACCGGCGCCACCGGCACCACGCGCAGCAGCGGCCCGGTGCTCGGCACGCTGCGCTTCAGCGCCGCCGAAAACCTGCCCGCCGGCTATCTGCGCGTGCTCATGCGCGATCGCGACGGCCAGCTCGAATTCCTCGGCGAAAACCGCGTCGGCGACACGCCGAAAGGCCAGCCGGTCGACCTCACCCTCGGCAACGCCTTCGAACTCAGCGCCACGCGCGAGCGCACCGCCTTCACGGTCGACCGCGGCGCACGCACGATGGGCGAAGGATTCCGTCTCGGCTTCAGCAACGCCGGCGCCAGCGCGCGCACCGTCACCGTGCGCGAGCATCCCAATCGCTGGACGCAATGGAAACTCGCCACATCGAGCGCCAAACCGACCCGCCAGACCCCCGACACGCTCGAATTCGAAATCAACGTGCCCGCCAACGGCAAGGCCGTGCTCGACTACAGCGTCGCCTACACCTGGACGCCGGCGGACGATTGATGAGCCGTGCCACTCACCTCAACCCCTGCACCGCTCCCGCGGGGGCCCCTTCAGAGGCGATGCATTCTGCTTCGCCGCGCCAGGTCGCCGGTGAACGGGCTTCTGCGAGTACAGCGCACGTCACCACAACCCCGGACCCGCCATGACCGTCCTCGAAACCCTGCGCCACCACGACATCCTCGAACTGCGCCTGTCGCGCCCACCGGTCAACGCGCTCGATGCCGAACTGATCCGCTGTCTGCGCGAAGCCGTCGAAGCAGCCCCGGCGAGCGGCGCGCGCGGCATCGTGCTGTCCGGGCGCCCCGGCATGTTTTCCGGCGGCCTCGACGTGCCCGCCCTGCTCCAGCTCGACCGTGCCACGATGCGCACGGTATGGGCCGATTTCTTCGGCCTACTGCATGCACTCGGCACCTCGCCCGTGCCCGTCGTCGCCGCCATCACCGGCCACAGCCCGGCCGGCGGCGCGGTGCTGTCGATCTTCTGCGACTACCGCATCATGGCGCGCGGCGACTATCGCATCGGCCTCAACGAAACCCAGGTCGGCCTGGTCGTGCCGGAACTGGTCCAGGCCACCCTGCGCCGCCTGGTCGGCAACCACCGCGCCGAACGCCTGATGGTCGCAGGTGCCATGCTCGAAGCCGAACGCGCCCTCGATGTCGGCCTTGTCGACGCGCTGGCCGATGCCGAACAGGTCGTCGAGCACGCCATCCGCTGGCTCACCGACCTGCTCGCCCTGCCCGTCGAGGCCATGACCGAAACCCGCCGCATCGCCCGCGCCGACCTCGTCGCCCTGTTCGACCGCCCCGGCGCGATGGACACCGCCCCATTCGTCGACCGCTGGTTCTCCGCCGAAGCCCAGCACGTCCTCGGCAACCTCGTCGCCAGACTCAAGGCCAAGGCTTGAACCCACCCCGTAAGGAGTCCGTTCACGGGCGATGCTTTCCGTGATGACACGCCTCGCCACCGATTGCCCGTGAACGGGCGCCCACGGCAGGACATGGCAGGCCATCACGCCAGGGCATCATCGGGGTGCGTGTTTGCGACAACACGGCAGGCGATTCGATCGTGCTCTGCTGCCAGGCGATGTTGCATGGCTGGCCATGCATCATCCGAAACACCTGCGTCGACTCAAGCCGCCGCCTCCTGCACCGCCGCCTCGATCAGCTCCGCGGGCACGCCGCGCTTGCGCAATGCCTGCGCCAGACGCGCGGCCGGGCCGAAGACATGCACCGCCTCATCGCGACGCAGACCCTCGCTCACATACGCCTTCAGCAGCGCCTGGTATCCGCTCATGCCCTTGTGTGGCGCAATCGCCTTCAACGATTCGACCACATCCACGGGGATGCGCAACGTAATGCTGGTCATTTCCCGGTCCTTCTTCATCCGGGCCTTCAGTTTGTCAGGAATCATGGATGTCACCTTCCTGTTTCGTGGCCTTGCGGGCCGAAATGATGCGGATGCACTCGCCATCGATCTCGATGTGCACGACGAACAAAAGTCGCCCCTGAACGTCATGGCCAATCACCGCGTCGCGGGCCTCGTCATTGCGACTGGCATCCACCAGCCGGAAGAACGGATCGAAAAACACCTCCGCCGCGTGCCTGGACGTGACGTCGTGATTCAGGGCCGGGCCTTCTCGTCATCCCAGACAAAACTCGCGCCGTTGAGATCGAAGCGGATGTCGATGTCGCACACCTTGCAACGTCACCCCCATTGCACGATCGACCAGCCGCACTAGAATCCCCCGCCGCTCCCCTCGGTTCACACACCATGTCCCGCTGGAAAGCCGCCGGAATCCACCTTGCGATCAGTGTGCTGATCGGCCTTGCCGTGCTCACCCTGGTGTTCGGCGTGTGGTATCCCTCGCCGTACTTCCAGGCAGCGGGCGGGCAGGAACTCACCCTCACCCTGATCGGCATCGACCTGGTGCTCGGCCCCCTGCTTACCCTGGTCGTGTTCAAGGCGGGCAAGCCCGGGCTCAGGTTCGACCTCGGCGTCATCGTCGTGGTGCAAGCAGCGGCCCTGCTCTACGGGCTCCATGTCATCGCTTCGGCGCGGCCGGCCTTCATCGTCGCGGCAGTGGATCGTTTCGTGGTGGTGGCGGCCAACGAGATCGCGCCGGCCGATCTGGCGGAGGCGCGTGACCCGCGCTTTGCCAGCCTCCCGTGGACCGGCCCGCGCCTGGTCGCCGCACGCCTGCCGAGCGACCCGAAAGAGCGCAGCGACCTGCTCTTTGCCGGATTCGCCGGGCGTGATGTGCAGAACCAGCCGCGCTATTTCGTCGACTACGCCGAGGAAGCCGACCACCTGCGCGCCCGCGCCAAGCCGATCGCGGCGCTGCGCGACCGGCAGGCGGATGCGGCCGCCGCCATCGACGCCTGGCTGAAGGAACACGCCAAGCCGGAATCCGAACTGGCCTGGCTGCCGGTGGATGCGCGCAAGGCCAGCCTGACGATGCTGCTGGATGCGCGCACCGGCGCGGTCCTCGGCGTCATCGCCATCGATCCCAATTGAGGCCGCGCCCCGCTGTCCGCCATTCCTGACAATCGGCGTCACATGCTGACATCGCCTGCGGAAGCTCCCGACACCGCCCGCAGGCCGGCAGCCACCCGGTCCCCGCGGGTGCTGCGTGATCGCTGGCACAGATCGCGCGTCCGGGAGCCCCGGCACGGTGCACGGCCTGTGACGATCATCAAGGATTGTTACGCCGCGCCGCAGATTCCGCCCACTTGGCACGGATGCTGCTCTATCCTCCGCACGCTTCCGGGATTTGTCGAAGCGGGCGGCCAGGAAAGCTTTCCCGGGTCGACCGAACCGGAAGCCAGGGGCAATCCGGATTTACCTTTTCAATGCGTCACACCCTTTCAAAGGAACCTTTGTCATGAACATGAAGAAGACCCAGGGCTTCACCCTCATCGAACTCATGATCGTCGTCGCGATCATCGCCATCCTCGCCGCCATCGCGCTGCCGGCCTACCAGGACTATGTGATCCGCTCGCAGGTCTCGGAAGGTGCGGTGCTGGCCGACGGCGCCAAGACCGCCGTGGCCGAGTTCTACTCCAACCGTGGCACCGCGCCGACCAGCAATGCGGACGCCGGCCTCGCGGCGGCCGCGTCGATCACGGGCAAGTACGTCTCCCAGGTTGCAGTGGGAGCCAACGGCGTGATCACCGCGACCTACAGCAGTACGGCCCCGCGGCGCGCCAACAACACCATCAATAGCTCGACACTCGTCTTCACGCCGAGCTTCGGTGCGACCGCCGGCTCGACCGTGTGGACCTGCAGCTCGGCGATTGCGCCGAAGTACCTGCCGACCATCTGCCGCGGCGGCCAGAACTGATATCCCGTTCATGGATCGCAAAAAGGCCACCCCTCGGGGTGGCCTTTTTCGTTGCGGCTGGCACGACACATGCTTTCTCTCTGGACGACCCTCCGCCGCCAGGCCTTGCCATGAACACGTCGTCGTTCCGCGGATTCACGCTTATCGAGCTGATGATTGTGGTTGCGATCATCGCCATCCTCGCCGCCATCGCCTTGCCGGCCTATCAGGATTACGTGATCCGCACCCAGGTATCCGAAGGGGCGGTGCTTGGGGATGGGGTTCGGGTGCATGTGTCGGAGGCCTTCTCCAACCACGGCACGGTCCCGGCGGACAACACCGAGGCCGGCCTGCCGTCACCCACCAGCATCACCGGCAAGTACGTCAGCTCGGTGACCGTCGGCGCGGGCATCGTCACCGTCGCCTTCAGCGCCACCGCACCGCAACGCGCGAATGCCCTCCTCGCTGGCAACGCCCTGGTCTTCACCCCGGCGCCCGACCCCAATGCCGGCTCGTTGAACTGGACATGCTCCAGTTCGATCAGCCCCAAGTACCTGCCGACGATCTGCCGCAGCGGGCAGAACTGATCTGCGGCGTGCCGCTGATCGCAGCGGGCATGCGATGATGGGCGTTTGGCCCGGGGCATGCGCATGTCGGACAACCGTATTCCCGATCGGGCAGCGTGGATCTTTGCCGGCCTGGCCGCGCTGTGCGCGATCCTGTACCTGCCCGGCCTGCACGGCGGCTTCCTGTTCGATGACCAGCCGAACATCGTTGCCAACCCGGGAATCCATGTCCGCAGCCTCGACGCCCAGGCATGGCAGCAGGCGATGTGGGCTTCGCCTTCGAGTGAACTGCAGCGGCCACTGGCCTCGCTGAGCTTTGCCATCAACCACTATTTCACTGCACTGGCGCCGTGGCCGATGAAGGCGACCAACCTGGTCATCCATCTGCTGAACGGCGTCCTGCTGTTCGCGCTGCTGCGCCGGATCGTACGCCCCGTCGGCCCCCGGGAAACGCCTGCCTGGCCACGTGGCGAATGGCTGGCCGCCCTGGTGGCGGCCAGCTGGCTGCTCCACCCGATCAACCTGAGCCCGGTGCTGCTGGTCGTGCAACGCATGGAAAGCATGGCGCAGTTGTTCGTGCTGGCCGGGTTGATCGTTTACTTCGACGCGCGCATGCGGCAACACGGGCGGCGGCCCGGTGCCGCATGGCGTTTGTGGCTGGCCTTTCCGCTGATGATCCTGCTTGGCGTGGCGAGCAAGGAATCAGCCGCACTGCTGCCGCTGTACGCACTCCTGCTTGAGTTCACGGTACTGCGGGCATACGCAAGGCCCGGTGCCTTGAAGGCGTTCTTCGCGCTCTTCCTTGCATTGCCGGCCATCGCCGGCCTGGCCTGGCTGCTGCCCGGCGTGTTTTCCGAACACGCCTATGCGTCCCGCGCGTTCACGCTGGGCGAGCGCCTGCTCACCGAACCGCGCGTCCTGCTCGACTACCTGAGCTGGATGGTGTTCCCCGCACCCGGCTTCTTCAGTTTCTTCCGCGACGACTACGTGATCTCCACGGGCCTGTTCACGCCCTGGACCACCTTGCCCGCGATCCTCACCCTGCTCGGCATCTCCGTGGCGGCATGGTTCTGGCGGCAGAGCAGGCCCCTGCTCGCCTTGGGCTGGAGCTGGTTCCTCGGCGCCCATGCCCTGACCGCGACGGTGTTCCCGCTGGAGCTGGTGTTCGAACACCGCAACTACTTCGCCTCGATCGGCGTGCTGCTGGCGGTTTTCGACCTGCTGCTGCCGACCACGCTGCAGGCAGCCTTCAACCGGGCCCGGTTCGGCGCGTTGGCCTGCCTGCTCGCCCTTGCGACGTTCTCCCTCGCCCTGCGTGCAAAGACCTGGGGGAACCCCTTGCTGTTGGCGATGACCGAGGTGGCCCGGCATCCCGCGTCACCGCGCGCCACGTATCAGCTGGGTGTCGCGTATGCCGAGCTAGGCGCATACCGGCCGGGTTCGCCGCATACCGTGCGCGCCATTGAAGCACTGGAAGCCGCCATGCGCGTGCCAGGTTCCAGCACCCTGCCCGAATCGGGTTTGATCATCGTGAGTTCCAAAGCCGGCCATGCTGTGGATCCACGCTGGATCGACAGCATGGAGCAGAAGCTGGCCAACCGCCCCATTACCCCGGAGGATGCGCGCGCCATCGCTGCGCTGACGCAATGCCAGCGCGAGGGGCAGTGCCATCTGGACGACGCCCGACTGACCCGGCTCTACCAGACCGCGCTCGACAAACCGTCGCGTTCGGCCTGGGTGCTGTACAGCTATGGCATCCATGCCCACAATCGGCTGCACGACACTGAACTTGCGCTGCAACTGGTGCGCGAGGCGGCGCAGGGCGGCGACCTGCAGTTCCAGGCCAATCTGGTCGAGTTCCTGCTGGCATTGGGGCGCAACGACGAAGCCGCGCAGGCGTTGATGAACCTCGAACAGCGTGACCGGCGCGGCAGCATGGTTCGCGAGATTGCCAACTTCCGTGCACGGCTGGGTGCCTCGCCATGAAATCAGACCGCACCCATCCCAACCTGCCAGCCCGGCTGCTGCCCTGCCTGGCCCTCGCTGCCGTCTTGCTGGCGTACCTGCCCGGCCTGCACGGCCCGGCGCTGCTCGACGACGTGCCGAATCTCGGCCCGATCGTCGATTGGGCGCAGGGCAAAGCCGACAATCCCTTGCTGGCAGAGCGGAAATCCGGGCCCATGGGGCGCCCGATCAGCCTCTTGAGTTTCATGGGGAATGCCCTCGTCTCGGGCGGCACCCTCTGGCCGATGAAGCTGACCAACGTGCTCCTGCACCTTTTGACCGGCGTGGCGTTGTTCGGCCTGCTGGACAGGCTGCTGCGCCGCGATGCACGGCTGGCCAATCACGCCCGCGCGCTTGCGATGGCAACCTCCGTGCTGTGGCTGGCCCTGCCGCAGCATGTCGTCACCGTCCTCTACACGGTGCAGCGCATGACCGTGCTGGCAGCGCTGTTCAGCGTGCTCGGCCTGTGGGCGTATGTGGCCGCGCGCGAGCGCATGCAGCAGGCGCGTGCTGGCGCCGTTCCGCTGTTGCTGCTGATGGCGCTCTGCGCCGCGCTCGCCGCGCTGTCGAAGGAATCGGCCCTGGTGTTTCCGTTGCTGCTGTTGATCGTTGAATGGGCGTTTTTTGCACCACCAGCCGGAAGCAGACGCCCGCCATTGGCGCGGTTGGTGATCCTGCTGGTTGGCGTGCTGCCTTTGGTTGCTGCCATCGGCTGGATTGCATGGCACCCCGGCATCGTGCTGAGTGGCTATGAGGGCCGCGATTTCGGCCTGGCGGAGCGCGTGTATTCGCAGTTGCGGGTCCTGTGGGAGTACGCCTGGTCGACGTTCTTCCCGCTGGAGCGAACCGCCAACGTCTACAACGACGACTATGCGCTTTCGCACGGCCTGTTCGACCCGCCGGTGACGGCGCTCGCACTGGCTGGCTGGCTGGCCGTCGTCGCCGGGCTCTGGTTCCTGCGCCGCTGGCGCACGATCGTTGGCGGTGTCCTGTTCTTCTTCGCCGGGCACGCGTTGGAATCGACCATATTTCCGCTGGAGATCTACTTCGTCCATCGCAACTACCTGCCTTCGATGGGCCTGCTGCTGGCGGCCGTGTCCACGCTCCACCTGCTCGGGCAGCGCGTGCCTCGCATCGCTCGCCATGGTGCATTGCTTGCCGCGGGCGCATTCGCCTGCCTCGCGCTTGCGACGGCGGCCCGTGCCCACCTCTGGGGCGACATGGGTCGATTGCTGAAGCATGCCGAGATCAACAACCCCACATCCTTGCGCCTGCATACGGATCGGCTGCGCGAAGCCCTTGAGGCCGACGACTTCGCGGGGGCACAACGCGAAATCGAAGCCGCGTATCAGGTCGCCCCATCGTCGGAGAAACGCACCGCCCGGCTCTGGAACCTCTTCTCGTACTGCCGGCTCGGCGTGCCGCTTGCGCCGGATGTGCTCGATTCGGTAGCCGCCGAACCCGCAACACGCATCACCCTGGCCGCCAATCTGGCCATGATGCAACTGCAATCCAGCGTCCGCGCCGGGCAGTGCCCCGATCTGGACACAGCGGAACTGGGCCGAATCCTCACTGCGTGGGCGGATCAGTCGCCGCAGGCACCCGCCCATCAGTACCTGTGGGAAGCGCGTGCAGTGGCTGCCGGCATGTACGCGCACGCCGGCCAGTTGGACACGGCGTTCGCGCTTGCCCAACGCGCCTTCCTCGACAGCGGATCTCGCTTCGAACTGGGCGTGTTCGCCTTCATGATGGCCAAATCCGCCAACAACGATGCCGGTGCGGCGCAGGTGCTCGATCGCCTGAAACAGACGGCAAAGTCCAATGACGACGAGCAGGCAGGCGTGATCCGCGAATTGCAGGAGATGCCGTGACGAAGGCTCCCTTCCCAGTGATGCCCATCGGCACATGGACCGCCGGAACGATTGCAATTTCGGGGCGGTTTGCTGGTGATGGCAACGATTGCGCTGCTGCCAGTGCTGAATCTGTTACCCACCGGGTCTCTGTCCCCTTATTGCCACAGCAGTCATCACCATTCAGCAAATTAGCGGCCAGCACATGACCAGTCCCGATCCGCACGCCAGTCAGCGCCGCACACCCCTCCACGTCGGCCGCCCCAACATCACCAACCGCGCCGAGTTCCTGCGCCGGGTTGAGCAGATCCTGGACAACCAATGGCTGACCAACAACGGGCCGATGGTGCAGGAGCTGGAGCAGCGCATTGCCGAGCGGCTGGGGGTCAAGCACTGCGTGGCGATGTGCAACGGCACGATTGCGCTGGAAATCGCCATCCGCGCGCTGGGCCTGACCGGCGAGGTCATCGTGCCGTCCTGGACCTTTGTGGCCACCGCGCACGCGCTGTACTGGCAGGGCATCACCCCGGTGTTTGCCGACATCAATCCGGCCACCCACAACCTTGACCCCGCAGCCGTGCGGCGGATGATCACCCCGCGCACCAGTGGCATCATCGGCGTGCACCTGTGGGGTCGCGCCGCGCCGATCGACGAGCTGCAGGCCATCGCCGACGAGCGCGGCCTGAAGCTGATGTTCGACGCCGCCCACGCCTTTGGCAGCAGCTACAAGGGCCAAAGCATCGGCCGCTTCGGTGCCTGCGAGGTTTTCAGCTTCCACGCCACCAAGGCCTTCAACACCATGGAAGGCGGTGCGGTCACCACCAATGACGACGCACTGGCCGAAACCATGCGCCTGATGCGCAACTTCGGCTTCAAGGGCTACGACAACGTCATCCACCCCGGCACCAACGGCAAGATGATCGAAGTCTGCGCGGCGATGGGGCTGGCGAACCTGGACGGCTTCGACGCCATCGTCGATACCAATAGGCGCAACCACGCCGCATACAAGCAGGCGCTGGCAGGGATACCGGGTGTCGAGCTACTCGACTACGATCCCGCGGAGCGCAACAGCCATCATTATGTAGTGCTGGAAGTGGGCGATGAATGTCCGGCGAGCCGCGACGAGATTATCGCCACCTTGCATGCAAAGAATATCCTTGCACGCAGATACTTCTGGCCCGGTTGCCACGGCATGCAGCCGTATCGGGATCTGTTTCCGCATGCTGGGCTGGTGCTGCCACAGACGAACAATCTGGCGGCGCGGATTGTGGTGCTACCAAATGGAAACCTGCCGGATGGTACTGCACTCACCATCTCCAACGTGCTTCGCTCGATGGCCATGCAGCACGGCTCCAGTCACCCGGCTCCCAACGACGAACAGGTAGCGCAATGAAGCAACTGAATATTGTCGTGGTCGGCCCAGGACTGATCGGGAAGCAGCATATCCGACTGATCCAGAATAGGCACGACTGCAAGTTGACAGCCATCGTTGCGCCGAATCATGAACACAATCATGAAGTCGCCCGCGAGCATGGAGTTCCGTTGTATTTCACCCTGAATGAGTGCATAGGGCAAAGCTGGAAAATTGACGGCGTGATCATATCTTCACCGAATGAATTCCATGCAGCGCACGCGAAGTGTTGCTTGCAAGCAAAAATCCCCGTCCTTGTGGAAAAGCCCATCACATCCAGCGTTCAGGATGGAATCGAGATCGTGGAGATGGTAGAGCGGACCAACGGAAAAATGCTGGTTGGACACCATCGCGCTCATAGCCCTCTGCTCGCGCAAGCTAGGAGCATCATCAACAGCGGCCGTCTCGGTCGACTGGTCTCGGTGATGGGGAGTGCCCAATTCTACAAACCGACAGCATACTTCGAGGCTGGGCCATGGCGAACAAAGCTTGGCGGTGGGCCGATACTGATCAACCTCATCCATGAAGTAGGAAACCTGCGTAGTCTGTGTGGCGAGATAACCGAAGTCCAAGCATTCTCTTCTTCCGCGATTCGCAAGTTCATGGTTGAGGATACCGTTTCGATCAACCTGCGTTTCGCAAACGGCGCACTCGGAAACTTCATGTTGTCTGACACTGCAACATGCGCAAGGAGCTGGGAACAAACTTCCCGGGAGAACCCGGCCTACCCGACATATACCGATGAAGATTGCTACGTGATTGCAGGGACGCTTGGCTGCCTCTCGGTACCGACCTTTCGATTGAAATGTACGCGAGAAGGCACTGAGCCATCGTGGTGGGAGCCCCTAGTCCAGGAAACCATCGAAGTAACGAGACAAGAACCATTGGCCTGCCAACTAGAGAATTTCATTCAGGTCATCAGGGGCGACGCTCTTCCTTTGGTATCTGCGGCCGACGGCTTACGCAATCTTGTCATTACCGATGCAATTTCCAGATCCGCAGCTGAACGACGCGCAATTGAGGTATAAGGAATCTCATGACCAAGGCCCTTCTGGTCGACACCAACTTCTCTTCGGTACCGATTTATCGCGCCCTGCTCGAGACAAACGATGAAGTGCATGTTGTTGGCGGCAATCCTTCGGACTGCCTAGCTAAACAAGCATCACATTATTGGAATCTTGATTATTCGGACATCGAGTTACTGTCCGATCTGATCGATAAACAAGGTTTCGACTACATCGTGCCGGGATGCACAGATCGCTCTTATGAGTCATGCGTAATTGCCGGGCGCGGCCGATTCACCGGAATTGACTCCCCTAGCGCAACGACGGCAATCAGTAATAAAGCTGCGTTCAGGCGCGTCGCCGCAAGTATCGGATTACCTATCCCTGCAATCTTTCATAACCCCATGGATGCGATCGGGCACAAGGCTATTGTCAAACCAGTGGACGCATTCAGTGGTAAGGGAATAACGGTATTACCGAACGCGAGCAGCGCAACGATTCATGAAGCAATAACATTGGCACATGCTTCGTCTCCGTCACGGCAAGCCTTGGTCGAAGAATTCGTTGAAGGGCAGTTGTACAGCCACTCCGCCTTTCTGGTTGACCGCAAGGTTCTGTGCGACTTCCTCGTTCAGGAGGACGGAACCGCAAATAGATTCGTAGTCGATACGAGCCGGGTTCTCGCCCCCTCCGTGCTGCCTCTGCTTTTAGTGAAAATCCGCAAAAGTGTGGAGACGCTGGCCGAGCACCTCGGCTTAAATGATGGCTTGCTCCATACTCAATTTATTGCAAATGAAGCCGAGATATGGCTGATCGAATCGACGCGTCGATGCCCAGGGGATCTGTACAGCCAATTGATCGAGTTTTCAACCGGATACCCGTATGCACATAGCTACGCGATGGCTTTCACGGGAGGGGTGCCCACACCTCGATACAATGACTCGCTGCGGCCTGTCATGCGCCATACCATCAGCGTACCCGCAGAGCAGACCTTTGATCATGTCCGTTTTTTGCGCAGGATGAACATAATAAGCTATGTTCCTCTTAGCTTGGCTGGCGACATCCTCTTGCCGAGTCCACGCAGTCGCGTGGCCATCATGTTTTGCCAAGAGCGAAGCCAGGGTGAGCTCGACAAACTCTATACAGCGACATTGCGACGTGAGCTTTACGAAGTATCCAATGGCATGAGATCAATTGACGGTAACGGTCAGCTTTCAGGCCTGAAGAAAAGTATGGTTTCCGACCAGCCCTGAGTATAGTGCCGCAGGTAAGGGCGGTAATCGTGCCCAAATGATTCAATAAAGCGGTAAATGCGCCTCAGGTCGGAAGCATCATGGTAAGCGGCAATCGCCAGCTTCGGCTTATTGTCGCGAATGTGGCGTCGTGCACCCTCCAGCGCCGGCAATTCCCAGCCCTCCAGATCCATCTTTATGAATGAAACAGGCTCATGCACAACGGCGTCAAGAGTGTCGACACGTATCTCGTCCCCACCACCATCATTAATGGCTGATGCCGACCCGTTGTTTTGATCAAAGCGCAGAACGCCGGGAGAGTCAGATAAACCAATCGGAAAGAAATCGATATCACGCAACCCAGAGAGCCGACGACGCGCCAGACTCATGTTCCGAGCGGACGGCTCGAATAAAAGAATTTTTCGATAATCTCCGTACCTCCTGGCAAACTCTTCTGCCGTATCTCCATCAAACCCACCCGCATCCACGAAAACCTCATTTCTATACTTCATGAAATCTTCGAAGTATTGATCATGGATGCGAACAGAATATTCGCTCATGTAGACCGGATCAGCAGTCACACGAAACGAGAGCACATCGCGAAGAGTTTTTCTGGAAATATCGTCCGCCAAGGCGTCGTAGATGCCCTGCCAGACACTGATGTGCTCATCCATTTCCACCCTTTGCCTTTCCACGAAGTCCGGCCACGCTAAAGATCCGTCCGCAACGCATATAAGGTCGGACAAACCAATGACATGGCAAAAACCAGACATTGCAAGATGATCAAGCACGTCCACCGGCCGAATCGATGTTGAACAATTGACAACCAGGCTATCTTTGCGGGCAGCGTCGGTATGCAGCAGCGGAATACCATTCCAAATTTCACCTTGCACGGCATAGTCGTCAATGATCCCATCCAGGGGCACAAGGCGATGAATGGATAAGCTTTCTGCATTTTTTCCAATCGCGTACCGAGCTTTCCCACGATGACCTCCAAGGAAAGTCTCAGCCGCACTTTGATTCGCTACCGATTGCACCAAAGCACGACTCAAAACGTCTTTCAGGCACATTTCCACTCCAAAATGTCTTGACTCTAGCAGTCCAACACGGACTAAAAATTCATGATAAAAAACGAAACTAACTCAATAAGCATTTAAACTGCGCCAAATGCAGACATAACTGCATTCAAAACACATGGAGGCACTAAACTGCATATAGCACAGACTCCCACTGAACAGGGGTATGGTGCCCGAAGTGGAACCTGTAATTAGGGTTGATCGCCTGAATCTGCTCGCGCAGCCCCCATAGATCATCCGTTCGGTGGTAAGCGGAGATCATCAATCTTGGCTGGAACGTTCGCAATGTTTGTTCCGCACCACGCAAGGCGTCACATTCACCGCCTTCAATATCCATCTTGATGACGTTTGGACGAACTCCGTTGTCTCGGACATAGTCGTCGATTGAGACAAACGGAAACGTGGTGTCCGGTATGGCGTTGGGTTGAATTTTCGTCGCATCCGAGGCCAGGGCCGGACGCCCGTTGGAAGCAGCCCTGAACCGCCCCGGGAAACGTGGAGGCTCCAACTCTTGAGAGAATGGAGCCATGAACAAGTCGAAGAAGTTTTCCCCTGAGGTCCGCGAGCGTGCAGTCCGGATGGTGCTGGAGCATCGCGGAGAGTACCCGTCGCTGTGGACGGCCGTGGAGTCGATCGCCCCCAAGATCGGCTGTGTGCCGCAGACGCTGCTGACGTGGGTGAAGCAGCACGAGGTCGATGCGGGGATGCGCGATGGCGTGACGACCGCGGACGCCAAGCGGATGAAGGAACTGGAGCGCGAGAACAGGGAACTGCGCCGGGCCAACGAGATCCTGAAGCTGGCGAGTGCTTTTTTCGCCCAGGCGGAGCTCGACCGCCGGCTGAAGCCCTGAGGACGTTTGTCGCCACGCACCGGAGCACGTTCGGGGTCGAGCCGATCTGCAGGGCCTTGCAGATCGCCCCGTCCGGCTACCGGCGACACGCGGCCCGCCATCGCGAGCCTGAGCGACGCCCGGCGAGGGCGAAGCGCGACGAGGCCCTGATTCCCGAGATCCACCGGGTATGGCGGGCCAACCTGCAGGTCTATGGCACCAACAAAGTGTGGCGACAGCTCGGCCGTGAGGGCATCACGGTGGCTCGATGCACGGTCGAGCGACTGATGCGCCAGCAGGGCCTGCGCGGCGTGATGCGCGGAAAAGCGGTGCGAACGACGATCAGTGATCGCAACGTGCCGTGCCCACAGGACAAGGTGAACCGGCAGTTCCGCGCCGAACGGCCGAACCAGCTGTGGGTGTCGGACTTCACCTACGTTTCGACCTGGCAGGGCTGGCTGTACGTGGCCTTCGTCATCGACGTGTTCGCCCGCCGCATCGTGGGCTGGCGGGTCAGCGACTCGATGCGGACGGACTTCGTACTCGATGCGCTGGAGCAGGCGCTGTACGCACGCCAGCCGGAGCGTGACGGCACGCTGATCCATCACAGCGATCGGGGTTCGCAGTACGTGTCGATTCGCTACAGCGAGCGGCTCGCCGAAGCGGGCATCGAGCCGTCCGTTGGCAGCCGAGGAGACAGCTATGACAACGCGCTGGCCGAGACCATCAACGGACTCTACAAGGCCGAACTGATCCACCGACGTGGCCCTTGGAAGACGAAGGCAGCGGTGGAGCTGGCGACGCTGGAATGGGTGTCGTGGTTCAACACCCAACGCCTCCTCGGATCGATCGGGCATATCCCGCCGGCAGAGGCTGAGGCAAACTACTACCGGCAACTCGCCGAGAGGCCCGTTGCCGAGCTGGTCTGACTTAAACCAAACAGCCTCCACGAAAGCCGGGGCGGTTCAGCCCCAACCGCCATCGGCACAATGTGCATTCGACTGGCAAGGCTGGGATTCAACGTCTTCTGCAAGTTGCAGAATGCCACGTGCACGGGCATCGGATCGAACATGTGTACCTGCCCGCTCGCGCCGACAAGCAAGGCAAACAAGGTAGCCACCTCGCCAATACATGCGCCGCAATCAATCACCGTTTCGCCTGGCTGTGGCGCAAAGTCGACGCCAGCACGCTCCACGAAATATTGACGGTAAAGATTGATGGAATCCAGAAATCCATCCGTCGCAATGATGTTTGCACATGCGCCTGCACGACTCACCTCCAGTTCGCGCAACGGCACGTTCATGTACTTGTTTGGCAATTCCTCATGCACGAACGGTCGCGATGCGCACAATTCCAGATATTCATCGAACGCTTCGGGAGGGAAGTATGCGCGACGATAGCCAACGATCTTGAGCGTTATTGCATCATCGAACTGCCGCCGACTCAAATCATCCTGAAGCAATTGGCGCGTCTGCCAAAGTTTTGATGAATTTTCCACCAACCATTCCACTGAGTAGCCTTTTGGCACATTGCCATTCAGCCGACCAAGCAGTTTCCGTATGCGGCGACGTGTATCGATAAAATGGGCAGTCGGCAACCTTCTGAACCATTTCCAATCGAAGTTTTGATCTCTCCGACCCCGGGCGCAACCGCGCAAGTGAAAGTCAATTTGCGACAACAAACCATTCAGCCATCGCTGTTCAGTAGCCATGTTTGTCCTTTCCCGCTTTCAGTGCATTCCAAGCACGATGCCGCTGCCTGACAAGCACAGCCATCATGGCAGTCACCACGACTTCCGAGGCCAGCAATGCCAGAACCGCAGCCTCGCCCCCCATGCCTGGCAGCAGCAGCAGGTTCAACAGCACCACGATCAGCAACCCCAAGACTTCAGCACAGTTGCGTGCGCCCTGTCGATGGATTGCGGTCAGGTACGTGGCCAGGCATTGGCGCAGTGCAAACAGCGCAGGCCATAACGCCAGCAGGCCCAGGTAGCGCGTAGCCAATGCATAGTCATCGCCAAACAGGCGCGGCACCCAAGGTCCCGCCAGCAGGATCGCAACGCCTGCCAGCACGCCATAACCAACTCCGGACAACAACATCGCGCGAAAGGTCTGCGCTCGCCCATCATCACTTGTGCGCGCCATGAGACGCGGCAGGCTGGCACTGGCAAGTGCGGCCACCGGCATCAGGAAGATGCTGGCGATGCGAAAGGCGATGGTGTAAGGGCCGACGACCGCAGCACCGAGGATTTGCAGCATCAGGATCTTGTCCGCTTCCTGATAGCTGCTTCCAGCCGCGTTGCTGACGGCATAGGCCGTACCCTGCCGAAAAGCATCGCGTAGCGGCAGGCGCGAGCGCCAGGCCGGCCATCCATCAACAGTGGCCACCACTGCTGCTGCCGCTGCAAAGCCCAGCAGTGAGCCGGTGAAATGCGCGGTAGCCGCGTGATCCGGCGTACCGGCAAGACCCATGACGATGAAACCCAGCATCGCCAAGACGCGCCCCAGCGGGACAAGGCACATCACGATTGCCGACGCCATTCCGCGTCCCAATGCGAAACAATGACTGGTGGCGGCATGCACCGCAGGAAGCAGCAGCAATTCGGACGCAGCCAACAAGAGCATGAAGGTCGGCGACAATCGCTGCTGCAACAACTGAGCGGAGATCACCAGCACGATAAGGGCCAGCAGGCTGCCCACCACACCCGTTTGCACAAGGGCAGTCGCCCACATCGCACGCGAACTGGCGCGATTCCGCGCAATGTAGCGCGTGAGCAGAAACGCACTTCCCCAGTTCGCCAGCGGCGCGCCAACAACGACCATCGCCACTGAGCCCGCAAACAGGCCGTAGCCGTCTGCGCCAAGCCAGCGCGAAACGATCAGCAGGTAAGCCGCCTGCATTACCGCGCGCGCGCCCAGCCCCGCCGTTCCGTACAAGGTGTTCTGGCCAAGTCGTCCCGGCCTGTATCCGTACAAACTTGGGCCCTGCCATTTTCTCATTGCGTCGTTGCCGTCAAGGTTATTGCGCGGACATTTGCGTGTCGCGCAAGCGCCTGATGCTGGGCAGCCGCATGATGACAGCGTGCAAAGCGGCAATGACAAAACCGGCTACGGTGAAATGCCTGCAGAGATCGCGCAGCGCATCCTTGGCCGCGGAAAAGTCCCGCGCCCGCAGCCCCCAGAGCAGCAACCCGACAGCAGATTCCCACCGGTAGCCAGATGGATAGTCGGTGATGCCGGAAAAGTAGGTGCGAGCCGCAGTATCGAATTTCAGCGCGGAGCGGTAGAAAGCTACCCGCGATCCAGCACCTGAACGCAGTGCGGAGTTCGGACTGACCCGGTACACGGCCGTGACCGCAGGGATATACCCCACTTGCCAGCGAGATGTGATCCACGCGGACAACACGCTGTCGCCGAAAAGGTAGCTGTCATCCATCAGCCCGGATTGGTACCAATCCTCCATTGATTGCTTGCGCAGCAGGATGGTGCAGGTCCTGAGAATCTTCGGATAGTGCCATGTCTTGAAAATGTTCCCGCGCAGATACCTCAGGGGAACGCGGCGATGAACCGACTTGCGGGCGTCATGCTTCCAGCCCACATCCTGAAAGGTGGCGCGTGTCCAGTCCGTATGCACGATGCCGATCCGATCATCGCTTTCCATCAGCGCAACCTGTCGCGCCAACTTGTCCGGTGCACACCAGAAGTCGTCGCCCTCACAGTACGCCACATACCCCCCCCTTGCCTTTGCAAAGATGCGGAGCGCGTTGGCGTTCATCCCCACATTGGCAGCCGAATGAACGACACGAATTATTTCAGGATGGCGGCGCTGGTATTCGAGAGCGACCTGCAAGGTTGCGTCCGTGGAGGCGTCTTCGCCGATGATCAACTCAATGGGAAAGTCGCATTCCTGTCGCAGCACGCCCTCGATCGCTTCGGCGATATAGCCTGCATGATTGAAGGTAATCATCAGGACGCTGACTCGCGGGCTTTTGACAAGACGCTCAGGGTTGCTCACTTCTATCGTTTCAGCCTGCATGCGATTCAGCCCACGGTTGCTTTTTCTCGATGCGATAGATCAACGTAGGGATGATTCGACGAAACGGCCGCAGCAGGCCATCGGGAATCTTGCGCAACAATTTTGTGGCACCGCCAGCGGGGCGCTCGATCTCGAAAGTTTCCCGCAGCGCTTGGATGCACAGATTGCGATGGCGGAAGCCGGCTGCGGTCAACATGCGCTCCAGTTGTCCCAATTGCAGCGGCTCGCAGTCGTAGAACGTGCCTTTGCCCATCAGCCGCAAATAAGGCGTGCGCAAGCTGCGTGGCCACCAGCTCAGGAACATGAGCCGATAGTGCGGCTCGGTCAGCATCCAGCGGTTGGGTACGGCCAGATAACCCACGCCATCAGGGTGCATGACGCGGCGGATTTCACGCAGGTGCTGCGCTTGCGCGCTGGCATCGCCGACATGTTCGATGACGTGGTTGCTGATGACAACGTCGAAGCGGCCATCTGCAAACGGCAGCGCCACACCCTCCACCTGCTGAAAGCGGTAGTCCCCGGTTGTCAGCCGATTGTCGACCACATCGACCGCATCCACCTCACAGCGCAGGCTCGGATGGGTAGCAAAGTAATGGGCGATGCCGCCGGAGCCGGTGCCGATTTCCAGCAGGCGCAGCGGCTGTGACCGCGCCTGCAGATCCAGCAGCCGTTCGATTTTCAGTGCCTTGGCCGTGCGCGAACCAAGGTCCAGCACGGCATGGGGTTGGCGCACGGCATCGTGGGAAGCGCCGTTCATGCCGAAGCCTCGGGGTTTGCTGCCAGCAACGTCCAGACGCCAGCCCCGAACATGGACCAGGCAAACTGCGCCGCAAACGGCAGGCAAGTGGCACGCAGTTCTTGGCCTTCCTCAATTGCTCGCAACGTGGCCTCGACGAAGGCCGGGTAATCGCCGGGCGGCACCAGATGACCGGATTTCCCTTCTGCCACGGCATCCACGATGCCGCCGGTGGCAAAGGCGATCGTGGGCAGGCCGTGCGCTGCGGCTTCCACCGCCACCATGCCGAAGCCTTCGGGGTCGCCGGGAATCTCGCGTACGGGGAACACATGCGCATCGCAGGCGCGGTAGATCTGCCCCAATTCCTTGTAATCGGTGATCACGCCAAGAAACCGCAGGTTGCCGCCCACGCCGGCCGCATCGGCGGCGGCCTGGATGGATTCGGGTGTCTGCGCCTGGGCATGCAGGGCCTGAGCCGGGGCTTCACCCACGATCAGCAGCAAGGTTTTTGGATGACGGGCGACGATGGCGGGAAGGGCCTGGCTTACGAACTCACGCAGCCCTTTTCGTGTGGACAGGCGGCCAACTGAAAGCAGCAGGGGGCGGTTGTCGATGCCATCCAGCCGTGATGACGGGGTGGCGTCGGCCTCGGGAAGGTCAACACCTGGATGGACGATGCCAAGCCTGTCTTCACGGATTCCGATGCTGCGGCAGAGCGTGGCGG